>NZ_JAUEUE010000003.1:0-449759 GCF_032485055.1 Bradyrhizobium sp. SZCCHNRI20481 | reverse complement strand
TCTCCACCGAACCGGTCGAAAACTTTGAATCACATCCAGAAATCGCTTGGAATCGCTTTCGGGCATCCCGTAGCCCTGGAGGGGGAGGGTCGTCTCACGGAGAGCGAAGCGAAACGTGAGGCGGGGTGGGGTGATCTCTCCGCATGGACCGTCGCCCGTGGCTTCACCCCACCCCGCTCGCACGCTTCGCGTGCGAGCGACCCTCCCCCTCCAGTGGAGGGTGGGCAGCGGGGCACGCGGATGGACCGGCATGCAGCGTCAGGGCAGCCTGTCCCACCGTGCGGATGTCCTTCAGGCTGTCGCTGTCGCGCCAGCCGGCAGCCGCAACTCGCTGCGATGCATATGAAGCAAATCGCCACGATACTCCAGGCGGGCTGCTGCGACGAGCGCGCGGACACGTGCGAACAACTGCAGATGCCCTGTCTGCATCCCGTCGGTACAGGTCTCGCAGAGCGCCTCCCCGATGATCCTCGCAGTCTTCTTCCATTCTGCGGTGGCGCAGGACAGCAGCAGGGGATCGAAGTGCGTGATCGGGGCTGAGACGAGCTCGCCATCGCGGAGAATCCGGAAAGGCGCATTCTCCGCCCTGAGGCGTGCCCATTGGCCGCGACAGGCATCGCGTATGTCCGATGTCAGATCCTGCCGAAAACTCCAGAGTTGATTATCGCTAATGATGGAGGACTTCAGCTCGCCCAGGCTGAACACCTGGTGCGGGTTGGGTGCGCCATTGTCCCCTGCCCTCACGACAGCGTCGGTGAAATCGACGATCTCGATCGGCTCATCGCCAAGCCGCCACAGGAGTTCGAGGAAGCCGGCATATTCCTGGGTCGACCGCCGCGTGAGCCAGGCGATCCGCCGGGAGTGGTGTGAGAGCGCCTCATCCCAGAACGCTATCGCTTGGCCGCCGACTTCGTCCCAACCGGAGACTTCCAATTCCTGGTCCACCCAGGCGGTTCGCAGCGCCGGATCGGGCGGAGCGATCGGGCCGAAGCTCAGGCTGTCGGCAAGACCAATGACGCGCTCATCGCGACCAGCTTGCTGGAGCGCAGCCCGCAACGTGGCCGCCGCGGACATGTTGAAGACGACATGAAGGATCGAGCCGGACATCGACTGGCATGCACCCCTATTCCTCGTCGGCTGACGCACGATGCCGCCTCACGTCCCCGGCTTCACCAGCCCGAGCTCAGCGAACTTCATCTCCGTCGCCACCACGGCATTCTCATACACCTCGCCGCGCTCGACGAAGTAGTTGAAATAGCCGGCCGGCGTTTCCGGCTGGATCTCGACCAGATCGACGGTCTTGTATTTGGGATCGGTGATCACGCCGCCCGCGATCAGATCGTTGATGCGCTTGAGCGCGTCGACCTCGGCCTTGTAGCCGACCGAGAACCACATCTCAGTGGTCCAGTCCTGCACCTCGAACCAGTTGGCGGGCGCCTGGCCCTGCCACCCCTGGGCGAGCGGGCGGACGGCGAAGATGCGGTCGAAGCCGTGCAGCTCGGAGATGATGCTGGCGCGGTGATAGGCGCCGTCCATCTGTCCCTGCGGCAGCTTGGTGAAACCGTAGAGCGACAGCCACAGCGCAGCCTTGACCGCCTCTGGCGTGATCGGGCGGATGGCGCGCTCGGCCAGCACCTCGGAGGCGTAGCGCAGATCGCGCTTGGCCGCCGATTGCCGCGCCTTGACGGCATGGGCGTTGGGAACCGACTTCTCCGCCGGCAGCAGCGCCCGCGCCGCCTCGTTGCCATAGAGATAGCCCGTGCCCGCCTCGGGATCATAGGTGTTGAACACGACGCCGATCGGCGTGGCATTGAGCGTCTCCGCCGCGTGCGCGAAGTCAGCCTCGCTGCGCACCGGGACATATTGCTGCGCCGGCCACAGCCGGTCCGCGAGGGCGTTGAACGGGCCGTCGCGCCAATCCGGCCAGGAGACGAATCGCGCCAGCGCCTCGGCATAGGCGGGACGAAACACGCCGGGATAGCCGAACAGCACTGTGCGCAGCTGCGACGCCGGATCTCTGAGGCGGTCGGAGGACATCAGCTCGTTGCGCAGATCGAGACCCTGAAGCCACGCCGACAGCACCAGGATCTGGCCGGACGTCGCGGTGACGAGATCCGGCGTGACGCCCCAGGCGCGGGCGGTGTCGAGGAAGCCGGCGCCATGGGCGTTCAAGCCGCCCAGCCCAGCCAGCGCAAAGGCCACACGCACGGCTTTCTCCATCAGCAGAGGGACCGGAAAACGCTACCTCAGATTGTTTCGGCGACGCAACCGACGGCGAGACACGGCGAATTCGACCATCGAACGAAGCGACGCGCTGCGAACATGATCAATGCTCAGATCCCCACAAAATCCCGGTGATTCGCGGAAGCGTACGGCGGCAAGCGGCGAAAAGCTGCAGCCGGCGGCTGTGAGCCCCCTCCACAACCTCATGTTGCGCGCGTGCAGAATGCTTCACTTATCGACCAATGATTGTCGCAACCCCAAAAAAGTTACATAACTTGGCTATGCGCGAGGGCAACACTGTTGTCTAGCTGCAATAGTGTGGCAATGATTGGTTAACCATATTGAATTACCTTGGTTAACATGGCCCGCGGCAAACAGCCTTCAGTGTCGCATGCGCTCCCGAAGCAGCCGACGCTGCTCGATTGCTTCCTCGAAGCGCAGGCGAAGCGGACGAAGCGTCGGCGACGCCCCGCCGACGCGGTGACCAGCGCCGATCCCTTGGATCCTGCAAACGACGCTTCGGCTCTCGATGAGGCCGAACAGCCGTCGGCCGAGACCAAGACCGCCCGCGCGGTTTGAGTCCGCGCGGCACGGTTGAGGACCGACACGCCGGCCCTCTCGGCTCAGCCGAGGTGCTTGTGGAAGAACGCCGTGGCGCGGCCCCAGGCGAGCTCGGCGGCCCTGCGATCGTGCACGGTCATGCGCTGCTCGTTCACGAAGGCATGCTCGGCATCGTAGCGATAGAGCTCGAGCGACTTGCCGGCGGCCTTCATCGCCTTCTCGAAGCCGTCCACCAGCGCCGGCGTGCACCAATCATCCTTGTTGGCAAAGTGGGCCTGCAGCGGGATCTTGACGTCGGCCGGCTTCGCCGCCTGCTCCGGCGGAATGCCATAGAACACGACGCCGGCGGCGAACTCGTCGATCTTGGTCGCGCCGATGATCGTCACCGCGCCACCGAGGCAGAAGCCGGTGAGGCCGACCTTGGCGCCGTTGCGCGCCAGATATTGCGCGGCCCCGCGCACGGTCTGCGTGGTCGCGTCCATGAAGTCGAGCGAGTTCATCTCCCGGCCCGCCGCATCCGTGTCGTGATAGGGCACCACCGTGCCCTTGTAGAGATCGGGCGCCAACGCGTTGAAGCCGGCGAGCGCGAAACGATCGCACATCCCCTTGATCTGGTCCTGCAGGCCCCACCATTCCTGGATGACGACGACGCCCGGCGCATCGGCCTGCGCGGCCTTGGCGAGATAGCCCTTGGCCTCCTGGCCGTCGGGGCGCTTGAAGCTGATGAGTGTGCCCATGTGTTCCTCCGCATTTTCTGATTGGGATGCTCAGGAGCGCGGTTTACCGCAAATCCGTGTCCGGCGCGACGGGAGCAATCGGGTTCGCTTCAACGTGAGAGGATTCGTAGCCGGATGAGCGCAGCGACATCCGGGGTCCTCGCCGGCACTGTTGCGATCCAGGATGTCGCTGCGCTCATCCGGGCTGCGGGCGCTAAACCGGCATCGCGCGCGGCGCGAACAGGATCACGGCCATGCCGGCGAGGCAGATCAGGGCGCCGGCGGCGTCCCACGGATCGGGACGATGGCCCTCGACCAGCCAGCCCCATAGCAGCGCCGCAGTGATATAGATGCCGCCATAGGCGGCGTAGGCGCGGCCAGCGAGCGGGCTGTCGGCCACGGTGAGAAGTGTCGCGAAGCCGGCGAGCGCGGCCATGCCGGGCAACAGCCATAGCGACGACTGCCCGAGCCGCAGCCAAGCCCAGAACGCGAAGCAGCCGCCGATCTCCAGCACGGCGGCGCCGGCGAAGGCGAGAAGTGACGGCATAGGCGAACTCCGTTTTCCCGGCTGCGCTGCGGAAAAGGCCTCCCCTGGCCCGAGCCCAACTAACACAGGGACAACAAAAAAGCCCCCGGAGGGGCTTTTCGTTTTCATCAGAGGTTTCCGATCACCGCTCAATGCGCGGCGGCCCAGACCCGCTTCTTGGTGAAGTACATCAGCCCGGCGAAGATGATCAGGAAGATGAACACCTGGTAGCCGAGGCGCTTGCGCGCTTCCATGTGCGGCTCGGCGGTCCACATCAGGAAGGTCGCGACGTCGTGGGCATACTGCTTCACGGTGGCCGGCGAGCCGTCGTCGAACGTCACCTGGCCGTCGGACAGCGGCGGCGGCATCTTGATCGCATGCCCGGGGAAGTACTTGTTGTAGTACGAGCCCTCCGGGATGGTGACGCCGTGCGGCGGGGTTTCTTCATAGCCCTGCAGCAGCGCGTTGATGTAGTTCGGGCCCTGCTCCTGGAACTGGGTGAAGAAGTCGATCAGGAACCAGGGGAAGCCGCGCTTGTATGAGCGCGCCTTGGCCATCAGCGACAGGTCCGGCGGGGCCGCACCGCCATTGGCGGCCCGTGCGGCCTGTTCGTTCGGGAACGGCGACGGGAAGTAGTCGGCCGGCCGGCCCGGACGCTCGAACATGTCGCCGGCGTCGTTGGGACCGTCCTTGATCTTGTACTCGGCCGCGAAGGCGGCGGCCTGCGCCGCCGAGTAGCCGGGGCCACCGGGCTCGGCGAGGTTGCGGAACGCCACGTATTGCAGCGAATGGCAGTTCGAGCAGACTTCCTTGTAGACCTTGAGGCCGCGCTGCACGGCGCCGCGATCGAAGGTACCGAACGGACCGGCGAACGACCAGCTCGCCGACGGCGGGTTCTCCTGGCCTTCGCTGGCACGGGCGTCGCCCATGCTGCCGGCGAGCAGCGACACCGCAGCGACCAGCGCGATCGCGGTCGAGACCATCGGCGCCGCCTTGCGGCCGGACTTCGCCAGCACGTCGTCGGCGATCGAGTTCGGCAGCGGGCGCGGCCGCTCGATGCGCGCGAGCAGCGGCAGCACGATCAGGAAGTAGGCGAAATACAGCACCGTCAGGATGCGGCCGAGCACGACATAGACGCCCTCCGGCGGCTGCGCGCCGAGATAGCCAAGGCCGATGCAGACGACGACGAAGATCCAGAAGAACTGCTTGCCGAGCGGACGGTACTTGTTGGAGCGGGTCTTGGCCGAGTCGAGCCAGGGCAGGAACACCAGCACGATGATCGCCGCGAACATCGCCACGACGCCGGCGAGCTTATTCGGGATCGAGCGCAGGATGGCGTAGAACGGCAGGTAGTACCATTCGGGCACGATATGCGCCGGCGTCACCGCCGGGTTGGCCGGGATGTAGTTGTCGGCCTCGCCGAGATAGTTCGGCATGTAGAAGATAAACCAGGAATAGAAGATCAGGAAGCAGGTGGCGCCGAAGAAGTCCTTGATGGTGGCGTAGGGCGTGAACGGCACCATGTCCTTCTCGGTCTTCGGCTCGACGCCGGCCGGGTTGTTCTGGCCGGCGACGTGCAGCGCCCAGACGTGCAGCACGACCACGCCGGCGATCAGGAACGGCAGCAGATAGTGAAGCGCGAAAAAGCGGTTCAGGGTCGGGTTGCCGACCGAATAGCCGCCCCACAGCAGGGTCACGATGCTCTCGCCGAAATACGGCACGGCCGAGAACAAATTGGTGATGACGGTGGCGCCCCAGAAGCTCATCTGGCCCCACGGCAGCACATAGCCCATGAAGCCCGTCGCCATCATCAAGAGATAGATGATGACCCCGAGGATCCAGAGCACCTCGCGCGGCGCCTTGTATGACCCGTAATAGAGGCCGCGGAACATGTGGATGTAGACGGCGAGGAAGAACATCGACGCGCCGCAGGCATGCATGTTGCGCAGCAGCCAGCCGTAGTTCACGTCGCGCACGATCAGTTCGACCGACTTGAAGGCCAGGTCGGCATGCGGCGTGTAGTGCATCGCCAGGATGACGCCGGTGACGATCTGGACACCCAGCATCATCGAGAGGATGGCGCCGAACGTCCACCAATAGTTCAGGTTCCGCGGCGTCGGATAGGCAACGAAGGACGAGTGGACCAGGCCGATGATCGGAAGTCTTTGCTCGAGCCACTTCAAGGCGGGGTGGCTCGGCTGGTAGTCAGAAGGTCCACTCATGATGCGTTCCTGAAGAAATTATCTTGCACGATCGAGCGTGAGCTGAAGACGAACGTCCGCTCAGCCGATCTGGATCTTGGTGTCGGAAACGAACTGATAGGGCGGGACGGGAAGGTTGAGCGGCGCCGGCCCCTGGCGCACGCGGCCGGAAGCATCGTACTGGGAGCCGTGGCACGGGCAGAAGAAGCCGTCGTAGTTGCCTTCATGGGCGATCGGGATGCAGCCGAGATGGGTGCAGATGCCGATCACGACCAGCCACTGCTCGTGGCCGTCCTTGGTGCGCGACTGGTCGGTCGCCGGATCGATCAGGCTCGACACGGGAACCTTACGGACCTCCTCGACCTGCTTCTTGGTGCGGTGGGAGATGTAGATCGGCTTGCCGCGCCAGAACACCTTGATGTCCTGACCTTCGGCGACCGGAGAGAGGTCGACCTCGATCGGCGCGCCGGCCGCGATGGTCGAGGCATCGGGATTCATCTGGGAGATGAAGGGCCACAGGGCGGCCACACCACCGACCGCCGCGGTCGCGCCCGTGGCGACGAAAAGAAAATCCCGGCGTGTCGGATGATCCGCAGTAGACGCTGTCACGATTCCAACCCTTTCTTCGTTGCAGCCGGTGGAACCGCCCCGCTCGACGTCTTGGATCTCGGCGTTGGAGATCACGTGACCGGGAGATCCTGCCGGCGCCCGCGTCCCCCGCGGCGGCAGAAAACGGCTCGCTCCACCGCCCCTGGGGAACAAGCCGTCCAGAATCGTTCTATTGGCACCCTTGCGATACGAGCGCAAGCCCGCTATCGGCCCTGCAGCACGCCATGCACCAATTCCCGCGCAGGAAGCGGACTTTCCGCCTCAGTCTTAAGACCAATTCGCATGCAGATCGCGCTCTATCAACCCGACATTCCGCAGAACACCGGAACGATCCTGCGGCTGTGCGCCTGCCTCGGGCTCGCGGCCCACATCATCGAGCCGGCCGGCTTTCCGGTGTCGGACCGGCAGTTCCGCCGCGCCGGCATGGACTATCTGGACCAGTTGAATTGGCGGCGCCACGACTCATGGCACGCGTTCGAGGCCTGGCGGGCGGCGGCGGGCCATCGCCTGCTGCTGCTGACGACCAAGGCCGCGACCTGCTATCTCGACTTCAGCTACGGCGCGGACGACATCCTGCTGCTCGGGCGCGAGAGCGCCGGCGTGCCGGAGGCCGTGGCGGAGGTCGCCGATGCGCGGCTGCGGATTCCGCTGCAGCCCGGGCTGCGCTCGCTGAACGTGGCGATGGCGGCGGCGATGGCCGCCGGCGAGGCGCTGCGCCAGACCGGACAATTCGCCCAAATGCAATCTGCGCAAGGAGCCGAAGGGTGAGCTACGCGGTGAAGGAAATCTTCATGACCCTGCAGGGCGAAGGCGCCCAGGCGGGGCGCGCCGCGGTGTTCTGCCGCTTCGCCGGCTGCAACCTGTGGAGCGGACGCGAGGCCGACCGCGCAACCGCGACGTGCCGGTTCTGTGACACCGATTTCGTCGGCACCGACGGCACGCTCGGGGGCCGCTATGACAGCGCCGGTCTCGCCGAGGCGATTGCCGGGCAATGGACAGGCGGTGCCGCCGACCGCTATACGATCCTCACCGGCGGCGAGCCGCTGCTGCAGGTCGATGCCGACCTGATCACGGCGCTTCACGCCCGCGGCTTCGCGGTCGGGATCGAGACCAACGGCACGCTCATTCCGCCCGACGGCATCGACTGGATCTGCGTCAGCCCGAAAGCGGGCACCGAGTTGAAGCTGCGGCAGGGCCATGAGCTGAAGCTGGTCTATCCGCAGGACGGCGCCGAGCCGGAGCGGTTCGAAGGCCTCGCCTTCGAGCGTTTCTCGCTGCAGCCGATGGACGGGCCCGACGCGGCCGCGAACACGGCGCGCGCGATTCAATACTGCCAGCATCATCCGCAATGGCGGCTCAGCCTGCAGACGCACAAGATGATCGGCATCAGATAGGGATTGTGACTGACACGATGTGGGAATTGACCAAGTCGTTCACCTTCGAGGCCGCGCATACGCTGCCGATTACGACGCTCGGCGAAGCCAGCCAGGAGATCCACGGCCATTCCTTCCGCGCCGAGGTGACGGTGCGCGGCGATGCGACCAATCCCGAGACCGGCATGGTGGTGGATTTCGGCGTGCTGACGCAGCGCTTGAGCGAGATCCAGGCCATGCTCGACCACAAGTTCCTGAACAAGATCGAGGCGATCGGGCTGCCGACGCTCGAAAACCTGTCGCGCTTCATCTATGAGCGCGTCCGCTCCATCGGCCATGTCACCAAGGTCAGCGTCCACCGCGACAGCTGCCGCGAGACCTGCACCTATTTTGGCCCGCAGGGCTGATCGCTTATGGTAGTAGCCAGGTGTAGCGACATGAGCGGTCCCACCCTCCCCTCCAGGGGAGGGTGAAAGAAACGCGCCCCGGGGAAAACTGCCATGACCACTGCCGCCATCGAGGATCGCAAGGCCCGCGCCCGCGCCTGGTTCGAGAGCCTGCGCGACCAGATCTGCGCGGCGTTCGAGCGGCTCGAGGACGAGGCGCCAGCCGCCCTCTATCCACGTCAGGCCAGCCGCTTCGTGCGCACGCCATGGGAGCGCACCGATCATGCCGGCGGCCCGGGCGGCGGCGGCGTCATGAGCATGATGCACGGCCGGCTGTTCGAGAAGGTCGGCGTGCACTGCTCCACCGTGCATGGCGAGTTCGCGCCCGAATTCCGCAGCCAGATCCCGGGCGCCGCCGAGGATCCGCGGTTCTGGGCCTCGGGCATCTCGCTGATCGCGCATCTGTGGTCGCCGCACGTGCCGGCGGTGCACATGAACACGCGCTTCGTCGTGACCACCAAGGCCTGGTTCGGCGGCGGCGCCGACCTGACGCCGGTGCTCGACCGCCGCCGCACTCAGGAAGACCCGGATACGCTCGCCTTCCACGCCGCGATGAAGAGCGCCTGCGATGCGCATGCGGCGGTCGCGTCGTACGACAAGTACAAGCGCTGGTGCGACGAGTACTTCTACCTTCCCCATCGCAAGGAGCCGCGCGGCATCGGCGGCATCTTCTACGACCATCACGATTCCGGCGACTGGGAGGCCGATCTCGCCTTCACCCAGGATGTTGGCCGCGCCTTCCTGAAGGTCTATCCGGAGCTGGTCCGCCGTAATTTCAGCGCGCCTTGGACCGACGCGGACCGCGAGGAGCAGTTGATCCGGCGCGGCCGCTATGTCGAATTCAACCTGCTTTATGACCGTGGCACCACATTTGGGCTGAAAACCGGCGGCAATGTCGACTCGATCCTGTCCTCGATGCCGCCCGAAGTGAAATGGCCCTGAAACCTTCAGCCCCGCCGCCGCGTACCCAGGAGATGACCGCTCCCCTGCCCCGCGCCATGCTGATCGACATGGACGACACCATCCTTTCGGCCTATGGCCGGCCCGAGATCGCGTGGAACATCGTCGCCACCGAATTCGCCGACGAGCTGGCGCCGCATACCTCGCAGGAGGTGGCGGCCGCGATCCTCTCCTCGGCGCGCAGCTTCTGGTCGATCGCCGGCGCCGAATGGCGGATGAAGCTGATCCAGGCCCGCCAGGAGGTGGTCAAGGGCGGCTTCGCGGCGTTGACCGCCGCAGGCCCGGCGCTGCCGACCGAGCTTGCGATCCGCATCGCCGACCGCTTCACCGCCTATCGCGACGAGCAGATGTTCATCTTTCCCGGCGCGCATGAGGCGATCGACGCATTCAAGGCGCGCGGCGTCCGGCTGGCGCTCGTGACCAACGGCGAGGCCGGCCAGCAGCGCGCCAAGATCGAGCGCTTCGCGCTGGCGCACCGCTTCGACCACATCCAGATCGAGGGCGAGCACGGCTTCGGCAAACCCGAGGAGCGCGCCTATTGGCACGCGATGGAGCGGCTCGGCGTCGGCCCCGAAGACACCTGGATGATCGGCGACAATCTCGAATGGGAGATCGTGGCGCCACAGCGGCTCGGCATCTATTCGATCTGGATCGACGTCCATGGCGACGGCCTGCCGGAAGGCACCGATGTCAAGCCCGACCGCATCATCCGCTCGCTGACCGAGCTCGTGCCGGCCTGAAGCCTGGTGATCGATGCCAGAGCGCCGGCCCGTCAGGACCGGCGCTCTGTCGTATCCGGATCAGGCCGGACGCTCGGCGACGTTGGGGCGCCATTTGATCAGGCGGCTCTCCACGAGGTCGAGCAGCGCGTCGATGCACAGCACGAAGATCGCCAGGATGAAGATGCCGGCGAACACGCCGACCGCATCGAAATTGCCTTCGGCCTGCGCGATCAGATGGCCGAGCCCGGCGGACGAGCCGAGATATTCGCCGATGATGGCGCCGACCACCGCAAAGCCGACCGAGGTGCGCAGCGACGACAGGATCCAGCTCGCAGCCGCCGGGAAGTAGACGTGACGCAGCAGCTCCGAGCGCCGGGCGCCGAGGATGCGGGCATTCGCCAGCACCACCGGGTTGACCTCGCGCACGCCCTGCAGCGCGTTGAAGAAAGTGACGAAGAACACCAGGGTCACGGCAAGCGCCACCTTCGACCACAGGCCAAGGCCGAGCCATAGCACGAAGATCGGCGCCAGCACCACGCGCGGCACGGCGTTGAGCGCCTTGATGAAGGGATCGAGGATGCGCGCCGCGGAATGGTTGAGGCCGAGCCAGACGCCGGCGGTGACGCCGAGTCCGGTGCCGATGATGTAGCCGAGGATCGTCTCGGTCAGCGTCGTCGAGACATGCGCGTAGAAGCTCTGCGCCGACAGCCAGGCAAACACCTGCTTGAGCACCGCCAGCGGCGCCGGGAAGAAGAACGGATCGATGACGCCGTAGGTGACGCCGACCTGCCAGCCGCCGACGATGACGATCAGCAGTGCGAGCTGGATGAGGCGTTCAGTCATGGCGGGCATAGCTTTTCTCCACTTCCCCGCGCAGCGAGGCCCAGATGTTGCGATAGAGATCGGTGAAGCGCGGATCGAGCTTGATCTCGGCCACGTCGCGCGGCCGCTCCAGGTCGACCGGGAAGCTGTCGATGACCCGCGAGGCCGGTCCCGAGGCCAGAACGACGACGCGATCCCCCAGCGCGATGGCCTCCTCGAGATCGTGGGTGATCATGACCACCGCGCGCTTCTCCTCCTGCCACAGCCGCAGCAGCTCGTTCTGCATCAGATGGCGGGTGTGGATGTCGAGCGCCGAGAACGGCTCGTCCATCAGGATGACCTTCGGCCCATGGATGAGCGCCTGAGCCATCTGCACGCGCTTGCGCTGGCCGCCGGAGAGCTGGTGCGGATAGCGGTGCTCGAAGCCCTTCAGCCCGACCTTGACGAGCCAGGCCATTGCGCGCTCATGGCGCTCGCTGGCCGACACGCCGCGGAACAGCGGGCCGAGCTCGACATTCTCGATCGCGGTCTTCCACGGCAGCAAGGCATCCTGCTGGAACAGATAGCCGATGTTGCCCTGGACACCGCGCACCGGCTGGCCATCGATGGCGATGCTGCCGGCGCTCGGCTTCAAGAGGCCCGCGATCGCGTTGAGGATGGTGCTCTTGCCGCAGCCGGTCGGACCGGCAATGGCGAGAAACTCGCCATCGGCGACCGTGAGGTTCACGTCCCTGACGGCGGTGTAGTTGCCGAAGGACATGGTGACCTGATTGATCTCCACCATGTTCCTGGCGCTGCGGCACTGGACCATCGGGTCCGGGTCCTTGACGACGGCGAGTGCCATTGTTTCCCTCCCGATCAGTTCGAGACGCTCTGCGCCTTCACGGCGAAGGCGTTGGTGTAGGTCTTGGCGAGGTCGATCGACGTCGCATCCACCTTGTCGTTGAAGCTCTTGAGCACGAGCAGCGGCGTCTGCACGTCGGTCTCGTCGAACTGCCCATCCCTGGAGAAGATCGCCTTGGCCTTCTCGACCGCTTTCGTATAGGTCTGCTTCTCGCCGGAGATGAAATCGTTCGGCAGCACCGCGACGATCTCCTCGGCATTGTGCGTGGCGATCCAGCGCAGCGCCTTGACCATGGCGTTGGTGATCTTCTGGACCGTGCCCGGGTTCTTGGCGATGTACTGCTGTGTCGCGTAGAGCACGGAGGTCGGATAGATGCCGCCATAGACCTGCTTGGCGCCCTCGTCGCTTCGCGCATCGATCAGGATCTTGCCGATCCCCTTCTGCTCCACATAGGTCGCGGCCGGATCGTAGTTCACCAGCAGGTCGATCTTGCCCTGCTCCAGCGCGGCCACGGCAGCGGCCCCTGATCCGACGCCGATCAGATACACGCTCTCGGCGGGGATCTTGTTCTGCTTGAGATAATAGCGGACGAAGAAGTCCGAGGATGAGCCAGGGGCGGTGATGCCGATCTTGGCGCCCTTGATGGTCTCCGGCCTGGCCGGGTCGAACGTCGCAGACTTGCCACCGGCCAGCACCAGACCGGAATTGCGCGACAGCAGTACGAAGCCGACGACCGACTTGTTCTGCGACTGCATCTGGATGGTGTGGTCGTAGAAGCCGACGGCGACATCGGTCGATCCGGCGACCAGCGCCTGCAGCGTCTTGGAGCCGCCGGAGGCGAAATTCTCCACGGTGATGTCGAGCCCTTCCTTCTGGAACAGGCCAAGGCCCACCGCAACCGGAAACGGCAGGTTGTTCAGATTGTACGAGCCGACGCTGATGCGCACGGGCTCGGCGGCGGCCGAGCCGCAGATTGCGACAGCCGCAGTGACGGCGAGCATGAGACGACGCATGTGACTTCCTCCCTTGTTATCGATGTCGATTGAGTCCGGACGGCGCGTGCGCTCAGGCGGCGTGTACCATCCGTGTCGTGGGTTTTGCGAACACGCAGCCTTCGAACAGCCTGCGGGCGGTCCGCAAAATCCCAGCCACGATCCGGCCATCGCGCTCCTGCAGCTTGACGTCGATATGGCCCATCGGGTGCTCGATGCCGATGACCGCAGGCGCGACCTGCAGCCCAGCGAGGCGCGCGCTCACCGTGTCCGCCACGATCAGCGAGGTGGCGATGCCGACGGCGCCGGTGGTGGCAAGCGACGGGTGGCAATCGTGCGGCATGAAATAGCGGGCCGACACGTGGCCGCCGTGCACCGCGGGGGCGAGCAGCACCGGCTTGGGAATGACACGGTCGCGGACGTCGCCGAGTCCCATGCGCCCGCCGGCCGCCACGCGCAGCCGCTCGAGCCGCTCCAGCAGCGCCGCGTTCGCACTCAACGCGGCGGCGCTCTCATAGCCGGTCACGCCGAGATCCTCCGCACGCACGATCATCATCGGCATCGCGCAGTCGATCAGCGTGACGTCGACATCGTCGATCGTCTCATTGGCCTCGCCGGTCGGAAACATCTCGTCCATCCGGTTGGCCGCATCGAGAAAGGTGAGCGCAATCGGCGCCGCTCGCCCTGGGACACCGTCGATCGACGCGTCGCCGAGATACGACACTTTGCCGTTGGGGGTCGGCACCTCGGCCTCGATCAACTGGCGCGTATTGACGTTGTGGATGCGGACCAGCGTCGCCGGACCTTTCGCCGGCACCAGCCCCGCCTCGATGGCGAAAGGTCCGACCGCGGCAAGCATGTTGCCGCAATTGGGCGAGGTGTCGACCAGTTGCTGATCGATCCGCACCTGCGCGAACAGATAATCCACGTCGGCGCCGGGCACGCTGGCCGGCCCGACGATGGCGACCTTGCTCGTGACCGGATTGCCGCCGCCGATGCCGTCGATCTGCAGCGGATGACCGGAGCCCATGACCGAGAGCAGAATCTCATCTCGCCGGGCCGGATCGCTCGGCAGGTCCGACGCCAGGAAAAAGGGCCCCTTCGACGTTCCGCCTCGCATCAGGACGCACGGTATCGAGATCAGATCGTTCATGCCGGCCTCAGTTATGTCAATTTCGTATCAATCTACGTTACTGTTGCGTATACTGAGCTAAGATCGATCTTTGAAATGCAAAGAATTGCGGTATTGATGCATGATTAATATCAATTGTGAGATCCTAGACCTCCGGGCCTTCCTGAGCGTCTCCGATCTGGAGAGCTTTCATCGGGCCGCCGAGGCCCTGAACCTCTCGCAGCCGGCATTGAGCCGGCGCATCCAGAAGCTGGAGGGCGCGATCGGCGCGCCGCTCCTGGAGCGCACGACGCGTCACGTCGCGCTGACGGCGCTCGGCGCCGAGCTGGTGCCGCTCGTGCGGCGTATGATCGAGGAGTTCGACGGCTCGCTGTTTGCTGTGCGCGACAGCGGCCTCAATCGCGGAGGCCTCGTCACCATCGCCTGCCTGCCGACCGCGGCGTTCTACTTCCTGCCGTCGGTCATCCGCGAGTTCAACGATCAATATCCCAACATCCGCTTTCGCATTCTCGACCTGCCTGCCACCGATGGGCTGCAGGCCGTCGAGCGTGGCGAGGTCGAGTTCGGCATCAACCTGATGGGAGCATCGGACCCCGAGCTGATCTTCGATCGTCTGGTCGAGGATCCCTTCGTGCTCGCCGCGCGCAAGGATCACCCGCTCGCCGCGATGGCGACGGTCGGCTGGGGCGATCTCGAGCCCTACCCTCTGATCACCGTCCACCGGTCCAGCGGCAACCGGACCCTGCTCGATGCCGCGCTCGCCAAATCAGCGATCAAGCTGCGCTGGTTCTACGAGGTGACGCATCTCTCCACGTCGCTTGGACTCGTCGAGGCTGGGCTTGGCATCTCGGTTCTTCCGAAGATGGCGACACCGCAGAGCGATCATCCCTTCCTCGTCACGCGCCCCATCCTCAATCCCGAGATCTCACGCACCATCGGCGTCGTGCGCCGCAGAACCGGCACGATGTCGCCTGCGGCGGAGCGTTTCCTGAAGATGCTGATCGGCCGCTGGGGGCGGACGTAGAGGCCGAGCAGCACAGCAGGTAGCCTGACGCCGAAGGGCTATCCCGCCGGCAGCAGGTGCCGCAGCGCCGACGCGATCATCACGCCGCCGCCGGTGATCACGGCGGCGTCGAGGATGGCGGCGTGGATGTGCACCGGCATGCGGGCGACGAAGGCCTTGGCGAGGAACGCGCCCGGCACCGCGACCGCGCCGATCAGGAGCGCGAAGGCCAGCACCTGCGCCGTGACCACGCCGGCCAAACCAAACACCGAGATCTTGATGACGCCCGTCGCCACCGAGATCATCGCGTCGGTGGCGATGACGGCGGCGCCTTCCAGGCCCGCCGCCATCAGCAGCGACAGCAAGATCACGCCGGAGCCGGAGGTGCCGCCGACCAGCACGCCATAACCGACTGCTCCGGCGGCAAGGCCGCCATTGCCGATCCTGACCTCGCGCTTGCGCAGGATCCGCCGCAGCGGGACGCTCATGATCAGCATGGTGCCGATCACGAACGCCGCGCCGGCATTGGTCAGTCGCGTGTAGCCGTAGGCGCCGAGCGCCGTCGTGAGCGCGGCTGCCGCGATGACGATCACGGCGCGCGTGCGGTCGGCGTGGCTGATGTAGGCGGCGACGCGGCTGAGGTTGGTGAGGATCGCCGAGATCGCGATGATCGGCACGACGGGTTCGGCGCCGACCATTGGCACCAGCACGAGCGGCATGAGAGCGCCGGTGCCGTAGCCGGCGAGACCACCGATGATGGAAGCAAAGAGAGCGACGGAAGCGACGAGCAGGAGTTGCAGGAGCGAGATGTCGGCAAAGCCTGCCAGAAAATTCATGAACGTCCGTCGCGGTTGACACGCGCCGCCGCCTGATCGGCGATCGCGTTCAGCGATGCCTCGTCGAGCGGAAAGTCCGCCGCGAGCCAAGCATCCTCTGCGAGGGTGAGCACATGACCGAGAAGCGGTCCCTCCGCAACCCCGCGCGCGATGAAATCGGCCGCCTTCAACGGCAATTTCGGCGGCGTGAAGCGCTGCGGCAACAGCGCACGCTCGCGCCAGCGCCGGTCGTCGCGATCGCGCGCCCGCGCCCAGCCGAGCATCAGGCGGTCGCGATAGACGGTCTCGCCGAGACGATACAGCAGACGCCGGACTCGCGCCTCATCGGCGGAAGCGAACCGCCACCAGCGATGGCCCATGCCGTCCAGCGCCTTGGTCTCGGCATTGGAGAGCTTCAGTCTGACGCCGAGACGGCGCGCATCCTCGGTCACGGCGACCGCGAGCGCCGCGAGACGGCGGACCGCGCTCGGCGAAAGCTCCAGCTCGCGCTCGATGCCGATCATCGCGGCAAACGGACCGAGATAGGCGACGCCGCCGAGGATCGCCGTCAGCAACCCGCCATCGGCCATCGCCGTGACCGCGCCGACCGCGCCGTCGGTGACGAGCAGTTTCAGCATCTCCATGCGCACCCGCTCGGCGGACAATGCGGCGAGGCCGGCGCGGCCGGCGATGCAGGCCAGATAGCCCTCGCGGTCGGGGACGCCGTGGCCGAATGCCGAATGGATGCGGAAGAAGCGCAGGATGCGCAGATAATCCTCGGCGATGCGCTGGGCGGGATCGCCGATGAAGCGCACGCGGCGTTGGGCGATGTCGGCGAGACCACCGACGTGATCATGCACCACGCCGTCCGGCCCGACGGACAGCGCATTGATGGTGAAGTCGCGCCGGTGCGCGTCGCCGACCCAGTCGCGGCCGAACTCGACCTTGGCCTTGCGGCCGAAGGTCTCGGTGTCCTCGCGCAGGGTCGTGACCTCGAATGGATGCCCCTCGAGCACGAGGGTCACGGTGCCATGGTCGATGCCGGTCGGCACGCTCTTGATCGACGCCGCCTTGGCGCGCCGGAGCACCTCCGCCGGCAGCGCCGTGGTCGCGATGTCGATGTCGCCGATGGCGATGCCGAGCAGCGCATTGCGCACGGCGCCGCCGACCACCCGCGCCTCCTCGCCGTCGCAATTGAGCAGCGCGAGCACGCGCGCGGCGGGACCGGACGAGAGCCAGGGCGCATGCAGCACCCGCGCGCCGATCATTTCTCGACCCCTGGAACGAGCCTGCCGTTCTCGACATGAGCGGGGATATAGGTCGAACGCGGCGGCGCGCCGGAGAACTCGGCGAGCAGGACCAGACTTGCAATCACCAACACCAGCGCCGCCACCGTCAATTTTGTGATCAGATGAAAGGGCCAGTTGACAGGCACCAACAGCCCCGATTTGGTCGCGAGCAAAAACAACACATAAACCGCAAAAGGAATGAGGAAAATTCCGATTTCCGTCAACACGCCACGGATCATGGCTGACAGACCCGCTCGTACAAGACCCGAAGGATGCCCGCTGTAGCGCCCCATATGTAGCGCTCGGCGAACGGCATCGCGTAATACAAGCGCTCCATGCCGCGAAACTCCTTGGAATGCAGCTGATGATTGGCGGGGTCCATCAGGAAGGCCAGCGGCACCTCGAAGGCGTCGTCGACCTCGCCCTCGTTGATCTTGAGCGTGAATCCGGGCCGCACCCGCGCCACCGTGGGCAGGATGCGGAAGCCGAAGGCGGTGCCGTAGACGTCGAGATAGCCGATCGGGTCGACGAAGCTGCGGTCGAGCCCGACCTCCTCTTCGGCCTCGCGCAGGGCGGCATCGAGCGGCGAGGCATCGGTGACGTCTATCTTGCCGCCGGGAAAGGCGATCTGCCCGGCATGGCTCGAGAGGTTCGGCGAGCGCTGGGTCAAAAGGACCGTCGGCTCGGGATGGTCGACCACCGGGATCAGCACCGCCGCGGGGCGGATGGGCTGCTCGCGGGAGATGATCTCGAGCATGCGGTCGGTGCCGGAATCTCCGCTGGCCGGAATGACATCCGGATCGAGCAGGGCCTGCGGAACGTCGAAGCGCAACCGCGCGCGGCCCCGCGCGAAGAAATCGGCTGAACTGAGCCCAGCGGTCCCGTTCCTCACCATGGGCTGGTTCAAAGCGCCGCCCTCACCTGTTCTGCATCGGCCATGGGGAAGAACGCGCCGCCCGACCCCACGCCGAACATGACACGCCCATCGATCATCCGCTCCTCACCCATGTCAACAAGCTCGTAGTAGAGCGCCCGCGTCACCTTGGCCCAGAGATCGGCTCGCACATGCAGATAGGGCGTCAGGCCGCCGCTCTCGCCAGGCTCGAAGCGCAGCCGGTGCTCGGCATCGCACGCGACCCAGTCGTCGACATTGGTGCGGAAATGCAGCAGCGGTCCGCGCGCATCGCTCTCCGTCCGCATTTCTACGGCCGTGAAGGGGGCATCATCGACGCGGATGCCGACCTTCTCCACCGGAGTGACCAGGAAATAGCGATCACCCTCGCGCTTGAGGATCGTCGAGAACAGCCGCACCAGCGCAGGCCGCCCGATTGGCGTGCCCATGTAGTACCAGCTACCATCACCGGCGATTCGCATGTCGAGATCGCCGCAGAATGGCGGATTCCACAAATGCACCGGCGGCAGTCCCTTTGCGGATGTGCCAGCCTGCGTTGCCGCCGACGTCAGCCGATCGAGTCCGTTGTCGGTGGTCTGCCCTTGCTTCGCCATGGTTTGCCTTGAGTTTGCGTCCACCTTGGCACGATTGGTGCAAGATTCCATCGCCGTCGTCTGTGCAAAAGTTCCTGGCGGCCCTGCAGGTCATGTAAGGTCGCCATAACGTGATGCCGTCAATACCCCGTAATGCCGATAATATGGGGATAGTTTAACTCAACGAATACAGCGCCTTCGCATAGGTTGGCATCCGTGTCCCGGCAAACTGGAGCGGAACGTCCGTCCGAAAGTTCAAGATGCGGGGCAGAAGGAGCGATGGGAATGGCTGAGAGTGCCGAGAAGCTCGAGGATGCGATCGTCCGGTCGGCCGAACAGGTCTCCGGCCAGATCCGAGCGGCAAAGGATGCGATCTCCAGCGTCATCTTCGGCCAGGACCGCGTGGTGGAAAACACGCTGGTGACCATCCTGTCCGGTGGCCACGCGCTGCTGATCGGCGTCCCCGGCCTCGCCAAGACCAAGCTGGTCGAGACCTTGGGCGTGACGCTCGGCCTCGATGCCAAACGCATCCAGTTCACGCCGGACCTGATGCCGTCGGACATTCTCGGCGCCGAGGTGCTCGACGAGAGCGCCGGCGGCAAGCGCTCGTTCCGCTTCATCGCCGGCCCGGTGTTCGCGCAACTGCTGATGGCGGATGAGATCAACCGCGCCAGCCCGCGCACGCAGTCGGCATTGCTGCAAGCCATGCAGGAGCAGCACATCACGGTTGCAGGCGCCCGTCATGACCTGCCGAAGCCCTTCCACGTGCTCGCGACCCAGAATCCGCTGGAGCAGGAAGGAACCTATCCGCTTCCCGAAGCCCAGCTCGACCGCTTCCTGATGGAGATCGACGTCGACTATCCCGATCGCGACGCCGAGCGCCGCATCCTGTTCGAGACCACCGGTGCCGAAGAGAGCGGCGCCAAGGCCGCGATGACCGCAGACGCGCTGATCGCTGCGCAGCGGCTGGTACGCCGGCTGCCGGTCGGCGATTCCGTGGTCGAGGCGATCCTGTCGCTGGTGCGGTCCGCCCGCCCCGGCCCGGAGGCCGGCGACGCCGGCAAGCTGATCGCCTGGGGCCCGGGTCCGCGCGCCAGTCAATCATTGATGCTCGCGGTGCGCGCCCGCGCCTTGCTCGACGGCCGCCTCGCTCCCTCGATCGACGACGTGCTCGATCTCGCCGAGCCCGTGCTCAAGCACCGCATGGCGCTCACCTTCCCGGCCCGCGCCGAGGGACGCACCATTCCGGACGTGATCCGGCAACTGAAGAGCCGGATTGGCTGATGGCCGCAGCGACAGGGCACGCCGACAAGGAGATTCTCGCAATCCGGCGTGCCGATGGCGAAAGCCGGACGCTGGCGTCGTCGCTGCCGCGGCTGGTGCTCGAAGCGCGCCAGATCGCCGCCAATGTGATCCATGGTCTGCATGGCCGTCGCCGCGCCGGCTCCGGCGAAAGCTTCTGGCAGTACCGCCGCTTCGTCTCCGGTGAGCCGTCGCAGCGCGTCGACTGGCGCCGCTCCGCGCGCGACGATCATCTCTACGTCCGTGAGCAGGAATGGGAGGCCGCGCACACCGTGTGGATCTGGCCGGACCGCTCGCCGTCGATGGCGTTCGCGTCGAAGGGCGCCCGCGACAGCAAGCTCGAGCGCGCCCTGATCGTGACCTTCGCCCTGGCCGAGTTGCTGGTGGCCGGCGGCGAACGCGTCGGCATTCCCGGCCTGATCAATCCGACCGGGAGCCGCAACGTGATCGACCGCATCGCGCAGGCGATGCTGCATGATGAGACGATCAGGCCGAGCCTGCCGCCCTCCTTCGTGCCGTCCGCGCTCGCCGAGATCGTCGTGCTGTCGGATTTCTGGTCGCCGATCTCCGAGATCAGCACCATGCTCGCCGGCCTGTCCGCGTCGGGTGCGCACGGCACGATGGTCCAGGTCGTCGATCCCGCCGAGGAGACCTTCCCCTATTCCGGCCGCGTCGAGTTCGTCGAGCCGGAGGGCGGCGAGGTCATCACGGCCGGCCGCGCCGAGAGCTGGGCGCAGGACTACGTCGCCCGCGTGGCGCTGCACCGCGACCAGATCCGCGCCGAGACCGGCAAGCTCGACTGGCTGTTCACAACCCACACCACCAGCCGCTCGGCCGCCGAGCTGCTGCTGTTCCTGCATGCCGGTATGACCACGGCCAAAGGTAGCGCGCGCGGCGGCGTCAAAGTGGGCGCTGGCCCCGGAGGGCTCGGCGCATGATGGGCCTGCCGCTGTCGTTCGCCGAACCCTTGCTGCTGACCGGGCTCATCAGCCTGCCGGTGCTGTGGTGGCTGCTGCGGGTGATGCCGCCGCGGCCGCGCCGCATCGAGTTTCCGCCGACCCGGCTCTTGTTCGACATCACGCCCAAGGAAGAGACGCCGTCGCGCTCGCCCTGGTGGCTGACCCTGCTGCGGCTGATCGCGGCGGCGCTGGTGATCTTCGCCGCGGCCGGTCCGATCTGGAATCCGCGCACCGAGGCCGTCGGCAGCAAGGCGCCGCTTGTGCTTTTGCTCGACGACAGCTGGAGCGCAGCCGCAAGCTGGGACACGCGCATCAGGGCCGCCGACGAGATCATCGCCAATGCCGATGCCGACCGGCGCGGCGTCGCGCTGGTGCCGCTGTCCGAGCCCACGCGCGACCTGACCTTGATGCCGGCTGGCGCTGCACGCGTCGCGCTGCGCCAGATCGCGCCCAAGGCCTACACGACCGAGCGCGCCGATGCGCTGCCGCAGCTCGATCGCTTCCTGAAAGCGACCGGCGATGCCGAGATCATGTGGTTCTCCGACGGCGTCGATCCCGGCCGCGGCAGCGAGTTTGTCACCGGCCTTGCCAAGACCATCGGCGATCGCAGCCTGACGGTGTTCGAAGGCGGCACCCTGTCGCCGCTGGCGCTTGCGGGCGCCGAGAACGCCGCGGCCAAGATGACCGTGAAGGTGCTGCGCGCCGATCTCTCGGTTCCGGGCGGCATTGTGCGCGCGCTCGACGCCAAGGGCTCGCCGCTCGGCGAAGCGCAGTTCGGCTTCGCCGCCGGTGCGCACGACGCCGAGGCGAGCTTCGATCTTCCGGTCGAGCTGCGCAATGACATCACCCGGCTCGAGATCGCCGGCGAGCGCTCCGCAGGCGCCGTGCAACTGCTCGACAAGCGCTGGCGGCGGCGTGCGGTCGGCATCGTCTCCGGCGCCACCAGCGACACCGCGCAACCGCTGCTCGCGCCGACCTTCTATCTGACGCGCGCGCTGGCGCCGTTCGCCGATCTCCGCCTCGGTGATCGCGGCGCTCCGCAGCAGGTCATCACGCAGTTCCTCGACCAGAAGGTGCCGATGATCGTGATGGCCGACGTCGGCACGCTGTCGCCGGAGCTGCGCGACCGTCTCAACGGCTGGATCGAGAATGGCGGCGTGCTGGTGCGCTTCGCCGGCCCGCGCCTGGCGCAGGGCGACGACGATCTCGTGCCGGTCAAGCTGCGCCGCGGCGGCCGCACCCTGGGCGGCAGCCTGACCTGGGAGAAGCCGCAACACCTGGCCGCGTTCGCTGCCGACGGCCCGTTCGCCGGCATCACCGTCCCGAAGGACGTGACGGTCAATCGCCAGGTCCTCGCCGAGCCCGACGCCGTGCTGGCGACCAAGAGCTGGGCCTCGCTGGAGGACGGCACGCCGCTCGTCACCGGCGAGCATCGCGGCAAGGGCCTGATCGCGCTGTTCCATGTCAGCGCCGACATGCGCTGGTCCGATCTGCCGATGTCAGGCGCGATGGTCGAGATGCTCCGCCGCATCGTCGACATGTCCGGCTACACCTCGACGCCGGGCCCTGGTCCCGCGGGTGAGACCGCCAAGGCCACGCTGGCGCCGCTGCACATCCTCGACGGCTTCGGCGCCTTCGGACCGCCGCCTTCGACCGCCAAGCCGCTGCCGGCCGATTTCAACGACCGGGCTTCGCTGGATCATCCACCCGGATTCTATGGCCCAGCCGAGGGACCCACCGCAGTGAACACGCTCAGCCCCGCCGATCGCATTCTGCAGCTCGACACGTCGACGCTGCGCGCCAAGCGTGCCAGCTACACCTCCGCCGAGCCGCGCGATCTCCGGGGCATCCTGCTGTCGACCGCACTGCTGCTGTTCCTGATCGACGCGGTCATCGTCGCCCTGCTCGGCGGCGTGCTGGCCTCGCTCGCGCGGTGGCGGCGTGCAGCGCCCGCGTCCATCGCGCTTGCGGTGCTTGCAACCGGCGCCCTGCTCGCGGTCGCGATGCCGACGGCCGCGCGCGCCGACGCCGCCAGCGACGATTTCGCCATGCGCGCGGTGTCGCAGACGCGGCTTGCCTATGTCGTGACCGGCAATGCCGACGTCGATTCGATCGTCAAGGCCGGCCTGACCGGACTGACCCTGTTCCTGGCGCAGCGCACGGCGCTCGAAGCCGGCGACCCCGTCGGCATCGATCCTGCGCATGACGAGCTCGCCTTCTTCCCGCTGATCTACTGGCCGATCGTGCCGGGCACGCCGAAGCCGCCGCAGGACGCGATCAACAAGATCGACGCCTACATGAAGCAGGGCGGCACGGTGATCTTCGATACCCGCGATGCAGTCGAGGCGCCCCCGGGCGAGAACGGCGCGCAGCAGACCCCGGGCATGCAGTCGCTGCGCGAGATTCTGTCGTCGCTCGACGTCCCCGAGCTCGAGCCGGTGCCGCGCGAGCACGTGCTGACCAAGACGTTCTACCTGCTGCGCGACTTCCCCGGTCGCTTCACCGCAGGCCAGACCTGGGTCGAGGCGCTGCCGAAAGACGAGGACGAGGACAGCGCCTCGCGTCCGGCGCGCGGCGGCGACGGCGTCTCACCGATCATCATCACCTCCAACGACCTCGCCGGCGCCTGGGCCATCCGCCCCGACGGCCAGGCCATGCTGCCGATGGTTCCCGGCGAGCCGCGGCAGCGCGAATTCGCCTTCCGCGCCGGCGTCAACATCGTGATGTACACGCTGACCGGCAACTACAAGGCCGACCAGGTGCACGCGCCGGCACTGATCGAACGGCTTGGGCAGTGATGACAATAGCCACGCGCAGCCGCGCCAAAACCTCCGTCGTCACGCCCGGCCTTGAGCCGGGCATCCACGCCCCTCTTTTCCGAGGGCATGACGTGGATGGCCGGGACAAGCCCGGCCATGACGAAGCCAGCGAGTTTGCCTCATGAACTACGGCATCGCGTTCACGCCTCTGGTTCCGACGATCGTGCTGTGGCTCGCGATCGGTGCGATCGTCGTCATCGCCGCGCTGCTCCTGCTCGGCCGCTCGCGCTCGGCCTGGATCCGCGTCACCGCGCTCGCTTTGATCGCGCTGGCGCTCGCCAATCCGCAGTTCACGCGCGAGGACCGCGAGCCGCTAAGCTCGGTCGCCGCCGTCGTCGTCGACAAGAGCCCGAGCCAGAATTTCGGTGACCGCAACAAGCAGACCCAGGCGGCCCAGGAGTCGCTGGTCGACAGCTTGAAGAAGATCAAGGGCCTCGAGGTCCGCGTGGTCGATGCCGGTCAGGCCGATGGCGAGACCGACGGCACGCATCTGTTCAGCGCGCTGACCTCGGCGCTGTCGGACGTCCCGGTCGATCGGGTCGCGGGCGCCTTCCTGATCACGGATGGCCGCGTCCACGACATTCCCGGCAACGTTGCCGCGCTCGGCTTCCAGGCTCCGCTGCAGGCCCTGATCACGGGCCAGAAGGCCGAGCGCGACCGCCGCGTCGCGATCACCGCCGCCCCGCGCTTCGGTATCGTCGGCCAGCCGCAGACCATCAGCTTCCGGCTCGACGACCAGGGCGTCAGCGGCGCCAGCGCCAAGGTCGTGATCCGGCGCGACGGCGAGGTCATCAGCGAGCGCACCTTGACCAGCGGCCAGGCCGCCAATGTCGACGTCGACATCAAGCACGAAGGCCAGAACATCGTCGAGATCGAGGCCTCGCCGCTCGACAACGAGCTGACCCTCGTCAACAACCGCGCCGTGGTCTCGATCGATGGCGTCCGCGACAAGCTGCGCGTGCTGCTGGTGTCGGGCGAGCCGCATTCGGGCGAACGCACCTGGCGCAACCTGTTGAAGTCGGACGCCAGCATCGATCTCGTCCACTTCACCATCCTGCGGCCGCCGGAGAAGCAGGACGGCACCCCGATCAACGAGCTGTCGCTGATCGCGTTTCCGACCCGCGAGCTGTTCCAGCAGAAGATCAACGAATTCCAATTGATCATCTTCGACCGCTACGCCCGGCAGGGCGTGTTGCCGATCGCCTATTTCGACAACATCGCGCGCTACGTCCGCAATGGCGGCGCGGTGCTGGTCTCGGCCGGGCCGGACTACGCCTCCAACACCAGCATCTGGCGCACACCGCTCGATTCGGTGCTGCCCGCCGAGCCGGTCGGCGTCACCGAGAAGCCCTTCTATGCGCATCTATCTGACGCCGGCAAACGCCATCCGGTTACGCGCGGCCTCGAGGGCTCGGGCTCCGAGCCGCCGCGCTGGAGCCGCTTCTTCCGCACCGTCGAGACGCGTAATGCGGTCAGTCCGCCGGTCATGACCGGCGCCGACGGCAAGCCGCTCCTGCTGCTGTCGCGCTTCGGCGCCGGCCGCGTCGCTCTGCTGCTGTCCGACCACATCTGGCTGTGGGCACGCGGCTACGAAGGCGGCGGACCGCATCTCGATCTGCTCAGGCGGATGTCGCACTGGCTGATGCAGCAGCCTGATCTCGACGAGGAAGCGCTGCGGCTGCAGATTCAAGGCAAGGATCTCGCCGTCATCCGCCAGACGATGGGCGACACCGTCCCGCCGGTGACCGTGACCTCGCCGTCCGGCACCACGCGCGAGCTCACTCTGAGCCAGGGCGATCCCGGCGAATGGCGCGCGACCCTGCCCGCCAACGAGCTCGGCCTGTGGCAGGCGACCGACGGCACGCTGAAGGCGCTGATCAATGTCGGCCCGACCAATCCGAAGGAATTCTCCGAGGTCACCTCGACCACCGAAACCCTGAAGCCGCTGGCACAGGCGACCGGCGGCGACGCCCGCCGCATCGCCGACGGATCCGGCATCGACTTGCCGCGCATCGTCCCGGTGAGGTCATCGACCTTGTTCAGCGGCGACGGCTGGATGGGCGTGCGGATGCGCGACGCCAGCGTGGTCAAGGGCGTCGGCGTGCTGCCGATGTTCGCCGGCGTGATCGGCCTGCTGCTGCTGCTCGGCGCACTCGCCGCAACCTGGGTGCGCGAGGGTCGTTAGCCTCGAAGGATACGAGCCCGCGCGACGTGGCGCGAAGGGCACAGCGACGGGGATTTCATCCGCCGTCGCAGTACACTGATTGACAGCTGTGAAGCCCCCCTGCGATGTTACAATGTAACAACGGCTGAGCCTCTCAGCCGAACGGGGTGGCCTATTCACATGAGCCAGATCACATGAGCCAGAGCTGGCGATGAGCTGGTTTCGCGCGAACATCAAAGATGTCTCGCGGCTCGCGCTGTTGGCGCTGGTGCTGCAATTCGCGCTCGCGTTCGGCCATGTTCATTGGCTCTCCACGCAGAGCCTGGACGGCAGTCGTATCACGACCGCACAGGCCCATACCGGCTCCTCTCCCGCAAGCCAGGACCCCGACCAGCAGCCCTCCGCTGATGGCTGCGCCATCTGCGCCGTCATGGCGATGGCGCAATCGATCCTGCTGTCACCGACGCCCGTTCTGACGCCTCCTGAAGCGGTGGCATTTCGTCTGCCCGATGCGATCACCGCCACTGTCGCGGCTGTTGTCGTCGACACCGCCTTCCAGCCGCGCGCTCCTCCCATCGCCTGATCTGAACCGCTCGAAACGCCGCCACGGTTGCGCTCACGCGCACGGCGGCCGCGTGCAGGAATGGGTCCGTCGCAAGCCGACGGCAGGCGCATCCCGCCAGCAACGAAAGACGTGGGACGCCTGATCAGGATCAGGAATTGAACGATGTTGTCGAGAGCCTTGATGTCGGGCTGCAGCGCCGCAGCCATGTTGTGCGTTTTGGGTGCGCCCGCGCGCGCTGACGATCCGAAGCCGGCGGCCGAGTTGCCCGAGGTCAACGTGACAGCGCCGAGCCCGATACGGGCACGGAAGCCGGTGGTGCCGCGGCCCAATCCTACCGCGCGCGTCGCGCGCGGGCCCCGTGCGCCGACGCCAGCGCGAGAAGCACAATCAGCGCCACCGCCGCCGCAACAGGGTGTGCTGCCTGTCGTCACCGACCAGTTCGCAACCGTCACCGTGGTGCCGAACGAGGAGCTTCGCCGCTCCGGCGCCGCCACGCTCGGCGACCTTCTCAATTCGAAACCCGGCATTACCGGATCGAGCTTCGCGCCGGGCGCCTCGAGCCGGCCGATCATCCGCGGCCTCGACGTCAACCGCGTCGGTATCGTCGAGAACGGCATCGGCGGCGGCGGTGCGTCCGATCTCGGCGAAGATCATTTCGTGCCGATCGATCCGCTCACCAGCGACCAGATCGAGGTCGTTCGCGGCCCCGCGGCGCTGCGCTACGGCTCCACCTCGATCGGCGGCGTCGTCAGCGCCACCAACAACCGCATTCCGCAGGCCCTGCCGACCTGTTCGACCGCGCCGTTTCAGACCTATGGCCTGCCGGCGAGCGCGCCGGCCGCGGGCAGCGCGCCTTGCGTCACCGCGGAAACGCGCACCTCGTTCAGCTCGGTCGACCGCGGCGTCGAGGGCGGCGTGCTGCTCGATGCCGGCGGCGGCAACTTCGCACTTCATGCCGATGCCTACGGCCGCAAGACCGGCGACTATTCGATTCCGGGCTACCCCTATCTGTTCGACCAGACCCGCCCGGTGAACGGCCGGCAGCCGAACTCCGCCGTGCAGAACGATGGCGCCTCGATCGGCGGCAGCTATTTCTTCACCGGCGGCTTCATCGGCGCGGCGATCCAGCAGACCGATGCGCTCTACCACATCCCCGGCATCGACGGCGCCGACAGCCGGACCCGGATCGACGCACACCAGACCAAGATCACCGCCAAGGGCGAGTATCGCCCGGACTCCGCGGCGATCGATGCGATCCGATTCTGGGCCGGCGCGACAGACTATCGGCACAATGAGCTCGGCCTTGCAGCCGTCACCGACCCGACCACCGATGGCGTGCGCCAGACCTTCACCAATCGCGAGCAGGAAGCGCGCGTCGAGATGCAGATGATGCCCGTCAATCTGCGCTTCGCCACGCTGACGACCGCCTATGGCGTGCAGGCCGGGCACCAGGAGCTGAATGCGCCGAGCCCCGACAACCCCGGCTCGGTGTTCAACGGCCTGTTCGGCCCCAACACCAACAATCGCGTCGCCGGCTATGTCTTCAATGAGCTCGCCTTCTCGCCCTCGACCAAGGCGCAGGTCGCTGGCCGGATCGAGCACGTCGCGCTGAACGGCTCCACACCGAACTTTCCGGTCGACTATCTGCCGGACGGTACGCCACAAGCCAACATCGCCCGCAATCCGTCGTACACGCCGAAGAGCGCGAGCGTCGGCCTGTTGCAGAACCTGCCGGGCGATCTGGTGGCGAGCGTGACCGCGCAATATGTCGAGCGCGCACCGAAGCCAGCCGAGCTGTTCTCGCGCGGCGGCCATGATGCGACCGCAACCTTCGACATCGGTAATCCGAACCTGACCATCGAGACGGCCAAAACCGTCGAGGCCGGGCTGCGCAAGGCCACTGGCCCGTTCCGCTTCGAAGCCACGGCCTACTACACGCAGTTCAGCAACTTCATCTATCGCCGGCTGACCGGCGTGATGTGCGACGACGATTTCGCGTCCTGCGGCACCACGGGCACCGCGCTTACCCAAGCAGTCTACTCGCAGCGCAACGCGCTGTTCCGCGGCTTCGAGTTCCAGAGCCAGTTCGATGTCGCTCCGCTCGGCAGCGGCATCTGGGGCATCGAGAACCAGTTCGACGTCGTCCGCGCCACCTTCTCCGACGGCACCAACGTGCCGCGGATTCCGCCGATGCGCGTCGGCGGCGGCCTGTTCTGGCGCGATGCCAACTGGCTGACCCGCATCAACCTGCTGCACGCCTTCGCCCAGAACGACATCGCGCCGATCGCGGAGACTCCGACGCCGGGCTACAACCTGTTGAAGGCGGAGGTCAGCTACCGCACCAAGCTCAATCCGAACATGTTCGGCGCGCGCGAGATGCTGGTCGGCCTCGTCGGCAACAATCTGTTGAACGAGAAGATCCGCAACTCGGTCTCCTACACCAAGGACGAGGTGCTACTGCCCGGCATCGGCGTGCGGATCTTTGCCAATCTCAAGTTCTGATTGCGAGCTCAGGGGGGCGTGAAACGCGACAACCCCCTTCCTTCGTCATTGCGAGGAGCGAAGCGACGAAGCAATCCAGACTTCTCTTGGGGCTCTGGATTGCTTCGCTTCGCCGCTTCGCTCGCAATGACGACCTACCTGGCGTAGTCCCAGTCAGGACGGATCGCGCCCTCGACGTCCTCGAACGCGCCGTCGACGAGCTCGTTCACCAGCAGCCGGTTGTAGTCGACCGGGCCCGGCATGATCGCCCGGCCTTTCGGCACCGGCTTGAACCCGACACGGCTGTAGTAGGCGGCGTCGCCGACCAGCAAAATCAAGCGATGGCCCTGCGCCCGCGCGTCCGCGATCGAGCGCTCCATCAGCATGCGGCCTATGCCGTGCTTGCGGAACGGCGGCTCGACCGTCAGCGGCCCGAGCATCAGCGCCTTGGTGTCGCCGACGCAGATCGGGAGCTGCCGCACCGAGCCGACCAGCAAAGTGCCGATATGGGCGGTGAACGACAGCGCGAGCAGATGATCGACATGCTCGCGCAGTCGATAGGCACTCAGCACGAAGCGGCCGGGGCCGAAGGTGCGCTCATGCAGCCGCTCGATCGCCTGCGCGTCGCCCGGCTTCTCGGCGGAGATCGTAATGGACAGGTCACTCATGTGGGGTGGCGAGATAGCATTCTGGAGCGGCGCGGTCCATGGCAGGCCGTCCACGTGTTGACAGCATTCGCCCGCCCCGGGGTCGCCAATGCCAATTTTCTGAGCATTCGCGTGGCATGACCGAAGATTGTGCTAAGATGTCAAGTTTCCGGAGCCGCCCTCGCTTAACCTGCCTCAGGTCATGAGCGTTGTGGTCGCCGTCGCGGCCGCTGGGACCGCTCTGACGCAGCACGAGCGGCAGGTCGAAGATGACGGGTGCGTTCCGGTCGCGCCATCGCGGCGAAACTCATGTGTTCGATGATCTCAAGACGCTGTTGGCCTGCGCCTCGCCGCGCCGGTCCGGCGATGAGCTGGCTGGCCTCGCAGCCGACAGCGCCGCGCGACGGGTGGCCGCGCGGATGGCGCTCGCTGACGTGCCGCTGCGGCGTTTCCTCGACGAGCCGCTAATTCCCTATGAGAGCGACGAGGTCACGCGCCTCATCCTCGACAGCCACGATGCCGCCGCATTCGCGCCCGTCGCGTCGCTGACCGTCGGCGAATTGCGCGAATGGCTGATGTCCTGGGAGGCGGACGCTGACCGGCTGGCCGCCCTCGCGCCGGGCCTGACGCCGGAGATGGTGGCCGCGGTCTCCAAGCTCTGCGGCAATGGCGATCTCGTCGCTGTCGCCGCCAAATGCCGGGTCGTGACCCGCCTCCGCTCCACGATCGGCTTGGAGGGGCGGCTGTCGTCGCGGCTGCAGCCGAACGATCCGACCGACGATCCCCGGGCGATCGCCGCAGGCACGCTCGATGGCCTGCTGTTCGGCATGGGCGATGCGGTGATCGGCATCAATCCCGCGACCGACAATGTCGAGGCCTGCATCCGCCTGCTCACGATGCTCGATGATCTCAGGCTCAAATTCGAGGTGCCGACGCAGTCCTGCGTGCTGAGCCACGTCACGACCTCGATCCAGGCGATAGAGAAAGGCGCGCCGCTCGATCTCGTCTTCCAGTCGATCGCCGGCACCGAGGCTGCCAATGCCGGCTTCGGCGTGACCCTGGCGCTGCTGGCCGAGGCGCAGGACGCAGCCTTGTCGCTGAAGCGCGGCACGATCGGCAACAACGTCATGTATTTCGAGACCGGCCAGGGCGCGGCGCTGTCGGCCGAGGCTCATCACGGCCTCGATCAGCAGACCGTCGAGGCCCGCGCCTACGCGGTGGCGCGCGCCTTCTCGCCGCTGCTGGTCAACACCGTGGTCGGCTTCATCGGTCCCGAATACCTCTACGACGCGAAGGAGATCATCCGCGCCGGGCTGGAGGATCATTTCTGCGCCAAGCTGCTCGGCGTGCCCATGGGCTGCGATGTCTGCTACACCAACCATGCCGAGGCCGATCAGGACGACATGGACGATCTGGCGCTGCTGCTTGCGGCGGCCAACGTCAATTTCCTGATCGCCGTGCCCGGCGCCGACGACATCATGCTGAACTATCAGAGCCTGTCGCATCACGACGTGATGCGGCTGCGGCATCTGCTCGGCCGCCGCCCGGCGCCGGAGTTCGAGGCCTGGCTGGCGCGGATGGGCCTGCTCGACAGCAGCGGCCGCATGCCGCCGCTGCCCGGCAGAGCGCCGGCCGTGGCCCGGCTGATCGGCCATGGAGCGCGGGCATGAGGGACGATCCGTTCGACCTGCTGCGCGGGATGACGCGCGCCCGCGTCGCCCTCGGCCGCTCCGGCGACGGGCTTCCGACCGCAGCGAAGCTGGAATTCCAGATGGCGCATGCGCTCGCGCGCGATGCCGTATGGGGCCGCGTCAATTTCGACGGCATCGCCGACGCGCTCGCGCCGCGCGAGGTGATCAAGGTCGCGAGCGCAGCGCCGGACCGCGCCAGCTATCTGCGCCGGCCCGACCTCGGGCGTCGCCTGGCCGCGGAGGATGCCGCCAGGCTAACATCCGGTCCGTATGATCTCGTCTTCATCATTGCCGACGGGCTGTCGGCGGATGCGGTCGAAAGCCATGCCGCCGCTGTCGTGATCGCCACCGAGGCGCGTCTGACGGGCCTGTCTATCGGCCCGATCGTGCTGGCTTCGCAGGCGCGCGTGGCGCTGGGTGACGCTGTCGGCGCCGCGATGCGCGCCCGGCTGGTGGCGGTCCTGATCGGCGAGCGTCCGGGTCTGTCGGCGGCGGATTCCCTGGGTGTGTATCTGACACTGCACCCTGCCCCTGGCCTGCGCGACAGCGCGCGCAACTGCATCTCCAACATTCACCACCATGGGCTGTCGGCCGAGCGCGCCGCCGACAAGCTGGCCTGGCTGGCGCGCGAGGCGCTGCGGATCGGCGTCACCGGCATCGGCCTCAAGGAGGCGGCGCCGGACGCCGCGATCGAGACGACCACACCGTCATCACAAATCACCCATCACAAACAGACAGGAGCGACTGGACATGAGTGACGAGACCAAACCGACGCTTTCGAAGAGCCTGACCGGACTCCATCTCTGGGGCATCGCGGTCGGGCTCGTCATCTCCGGCGAATATTTCGGCTGGAGCTATGGTTGGGACAAGGCCGGCACGCTCGGCTTCCTCGTCACCACGATCTTCATCGCGGTGATGTATACGACCTTCATCTTCTCCTTCACCGAGCTCACCACCGCGATCCCGCATGCCGGTGGTCCGTTCGCCTATTCCTACCGTGCCTTCGGCCCGCTCGGCGGCTTCGTCGCCGGCTTTGCGACACTGATCGAATTCGTGTTCGCACCGCCTGCCATCGCGCTCGCCATCGGCGCCTATCTCAACGTCCAGTTTCCGGCGCTGTCGCCCAAAACCGCCGCGCTCGGCGCCTATGTGGTGTTCATGGCCCTCAACATCGCGGGCGTATCGATCGCAGCGACGTTCGAGCTGTTCGTCACGGTCCTGGCGATTGGCGAGCTCCTGGTGTTCATGGGCGTCGTGTCGCCCGGTTTTTCCTTCGCCAATTTCACCGCCAACGGCTGGGCCGGTGAGAATTCGTTCTCGCTGGCGAGCATCGGCGGCATCGTCGCAGCGATCCCCTTCGCGATCTGGTTCTTCCTGGCGATCGAAGGTGCCGCCATGGCCGCGGAGGAGACCAGGAATCCGACGAGGACCGTTCCTCGCGCCTACATTGCCGGCATCCTGACGCTCGTCGTGCTCGCCTTCGGCACCATGATCATGGCCGGCGGCGTCGGCGACTGGGCGAAGCTCGCCAACATCAACGATCCCTTGCCGCAGGCGATGAAGATCGTCGTCGGCGAGAACTCCGGCTGGCTGCACATGCTGGTGTGGATCGGCCTGTTCGGTCTGATCGCCTCGTTCCACGGCATCATCATGGGCTATTCGCGGCAGATCTTCGCACTGTCGCGCGCCGGCTTCCTGCCGGCCAAGCTCGCCGCACTGCATCCGACCTGCCGCACGCCGCATTGGGCGATCTTGGCCGGCGGCGTGATCGGCATCGCCGCGATCTACTCCGACGAGCTCATCCAGTTCGCCGGACAGACGCTGACGGCGAACATCGTCACCATGAGCGTGTTCGGCGCGCTCGTGATGTACATCATGAGCATGGCCGCTCTCTTCCGCCTGCGCGCCACCGAGCCCAATCTTATCAGGCCGTTCAAGGCGCCGCTCTATCCGGTGCTCCCGGCCGTGGCGCTGGTGTGTGCGACGCTCTCGCTGCTCACGATGATTTGGTTCAACCTGCAGGTGTTCGCAGCCTTCGTGGTGCTGTTCGCCGCCGGTCTGCTGCTCTATCGTCTGACGGCCGGCAAGCGCGGCAACGCGGCGAATGACGATCTGCTCGACATCGCTTTGACCGAGGCCCGCGCCATGGCCGACTGATCCGCCAGGGCCCGCGAGATCCAGGATCGAGGCAAGCCCTCCGCGTTCCTTGCGCGGAGGGCTTTATCGATAGCCCGCTTCGGCAGGCACGTGACTTGCATAACTACGAGGTGTCAACCGACGGCGTACGTCCTCAAAGGCGAGGATTTCATGGCACAGCCTCTTGCAGCCGAACGCGAGCATCCGCGCGACCGCAGCCGGAACATTCTGGCCGCTGCTGCGACCGGTGTCGCTGATTTCATCGCCCTGACGGGAGGCCGTCCGGAAGCGGTATTCGAACGGGTGGGCATCGATGCCGAATGCCTCGGCCAGACCCGCCGCGCGCTCGACCTCGCCGACTATGTCGCGATGATGGAAGACGCCGCGCAGGAGACCGGCAACGACAATTTCGGACTGTGGTTCGGCCAGCGCTACCAGCCGCAGATGCTCGGCCTGATCGGCGAGATCGCGCTGTCCGCGCCGACGCTCGGTTCGGCGATCGAGCATCTCGCGCTGTGGTTTCCCTGGCATCAGCAGGCCACCGAGACCCGCCTCGCCCGCAAGGACGGCTTTCTCCACCTCGAATATCGCATCCTCGACGGCTCGATCGTCGATCGCCGGCAGGATGCCGAATTGACCATGGGCATGTTCGCGAACGTCTTCCGCGCGTGCCTGCCATCGGGCTGGGCGCCTGACATGGTGCTGTTCGAGCATGCCCGGCCGGCCGCCTGGCGCGATCATGAGGCAGCCTTCGATGCCGACGTCGGATGGTCGCAAGGCACCAATGCGCTGGTGTTTCGCGACCGCGGCCTGGACCGCGCCATGCCAGGGGCCGATCTGTCACGCCTGCAGCGGCTCACGACCGATCTTGCCAGTGTCGCCGGCTCGTGCGGCACGCCGGCGTTCCTCGATCTGGTCCGCGGCGAGATCAGGCGGCGGCTGTCGGCCGGCGCGCTGCATCTCGAGGAGGTCGCCGACGCGCTGTCGACCACGCCGTGGACGTTGCAGCGCCGGCTTGCCGAGTTCGGCGCCACCTTCTCCGACCTCGTCGAGGCGACCCGGCTCGACCTCGCCCGCCACTATCTGCGCCAAGCGCATCTGCCGCTCGGCGACGTCGCCTTCCTGCTCGGCTATTCCGAGGCGTCCGCGTTCTCCCGTGCCTTCGCGCGCTGGAGCGGCTGCAGCCCGCGGCAGTGGCGCCAACGGTCATTGCAGGCGACGGCTCGCAGCTAGCGCCACGCCGCCGGCATCAATCAGCCGGCATCGTCTTCTCGACCAGCCGCACCCAATAGGAGGCGCCATGGCCAAGAATGTTGTCGTTGAAGCGATAGGCCGGGTGGTGGCAATCCTTGCCGTCGCCCATGCCGAGGAAGACGAAGGCGCCGGGACGGGCCTGCAGCATGAAGGCGAAATCCTCGGCCCCCATCAGCGGCGGCGCATTGTCGACCACCCGCTCCGCGCCGACAACGTCGCGGGCGACGTCAGCGGCGACGCCGGTCTCGCGCGCATGATTCATCGTGATCGGGTAGAGCCGCGTGTATTTCGTCGTCGCCTCACCGCCATAGGTGCGGGCGATGCCGTCGGCGACCTCGGCAATGCGGCGCTCCACCAGATCCTGCACCTCGGGATCCAGCGTGCGCACGGTGCCCTTCAATTCGACGGTTTCCGGAATGACGTTCATCGCCTTGCCGGCCTCGACGACGCAGATCGAGATGACCGCCGACTTGATCGGATCGACGTTGCGCGACACGATCGACTGCAGCGCCGTGATGATGTGCGCAGCGATCAGCACGCTGTCGACCGCCTTGTGAACCCCGGCGCCGGCATGACCGCCCTTGCCGCGGACGGTGATCTCGATCTGGTCCGATGACGCCAGCATCGGACCCGGCCGCAGCGCGAAGACGCCTTCGGGCACGCCCGGCGCATTGTGCAGACCGTAGACCTCCTGGATGCCCCAGCGGGTCATCAATCCATCGTCGACCATCGCCTTGCCGCCGGCGCCGCCCTCCTCGGCGGGCTGGAAGATCACGATCGCGGTGCCGTCGAAATTGCGCGTGTCGGCGAGATGCTTGGCGGCACCCAGCAGCATCGCGGTATGGCCGTCATGGCCGCAGGCATGCATCAGGCCCGGCGTCTTCGACGCATAGGGCACGCCCGAGGCTTCCTCGATCGGCAGCGCGTCCATGTCGGCGCGCAGGCCGATGGTGCGACCTGAACTGGTCCGACGGCCGCGGATGACACCGACCACGCCGGTGCGCCCAATGCCCGTCACCACCTCGTCACAACCGAATTCGCGCAAGCGCTCGGCGACGATGCCGGCGGTGCGGTGCACCTCGTACATCAACTCCGGATGTTCATGGAGATCATGGCGCCAGGCGGCCATGTCGTCGGCGAGCGCGGCGATGCTGTTGAGGATGGGCATGGAGGCGGTGTTCTCGTTCAGGACATTGACGCCCGAACCATGACCGGAACGGCGGACGGACACAAGCTTCCGCCTGCATCAGCCCTCGATCGGCGCGTGTGACAGATAGGCCAGCAGCTTCATCTCGCGGCGACCGCGGGTGACGGTGTCGAGCACGAGGCCCGACGAGGCCGACAGCAGCGCCATGATCATCAGGCCCATCGACAGCACGGCGGTCGGCAGCCGCGGCACCAGCCCGGTCTCGATATAGGTGACGAAGATGGGAATCGCGAAGCCGATCGAGACCAGCGCGAGGAAAATGCCGATCGCGCTGAAGAAGCGCAGCGGCTTCTCCGAGCGATAAAGCTTCAGGATCGTGCCGAGGATGCGGAAGCCGTCGCGCCAGGTGTTGAGCTTGGAGACGGACCCTTCGGGCCGCGCGTAGTATGGCGTCGCGACCTCGGCCACCGGCAGCGCCAGCTCCAGCGCATGCACGGTGAGCTCGGTCTCGATCTCGAATCCGTCGGAGAGGACGGGGAAGGATTTGACGAAACGGCGCGAGAATACGCGGTAGCCGGACAGGATGTCCTTGAAGGCCTGGCCGAACACCTCGGCGAGGAAGCTCGTCAGCATCCAGTTGCCGGTGCGATGACCCATGCGATAGGCGGCCTGCTCCTGGTCGACGCGCAGGCCCACCACCATGTCGAGCCGCTCGCTGACGAGACGCGCGATCATGCCGGGCGCACTCGGCGCGTCATAGGTCGCGTCGCCATCGACCAGGACGTAGATGTCAGCATCGACATCGGCGAACATGCGCCGGACGACGTGGCCCTTTCCCTGCCGCCGCTCACGGCGCACCTCCGCGCCGGCTGCGCGCGCGACCTCGATGGTGCGGTCCTTGGAATTGTTGTCGTAGACATAGACCGTGGCCGTCGGCAGCGCCTGCTTGAAATCGCGGACCACGGTGGCGACCGCGGCCTCCTCATTGTAGCAGGGCACCAGCACGGCGATCCGCATCGAAGGTGATATCATCGACCCCTCTCCCACGGCCGGGAGACTGCCCTCATTCGGTGCAGAAATTCATAATGATCCGGCGGCAACGTTCTGTTCCGGCCGCCAGGTGGGAATGACCTTAACGCCGTCTAGCACCTCGCGCAGGCGGGACAGCGTGCCGAGCGTCGTTCCCTCCGGCAGCGCATCAAATGCGAAGAATCCGGTCTCCACGATCTCGAGGTTCGGCTCCGGCGGCCGGTCCTGCGTGAACCTTTTGATAACGAAGACGGCGACGTGGTCGCGCGACGAGACGTGGCTGTTGAGGAAGATGCCGTGCAGCTCCGGCTCGCCTTCGAGCGCGATCCGGCCCTCCTCGAACAGCTCCCGCGTCAGCGCCTCGATGAACGTCTCGCCGACCTCGACGCCGCCGCCCGGCAGGTGCCAACCCGAGACATAGCCATGCCGGACCAGGAACACGCGGTTCTCGGCATCCAGCACCACGCCGCGGACGCCGAGCGTCATGCCGCGGGCGAAGCGCCAATAGAGATGGAAGCCGCGGCGGAGCACGGGCTCGAACCGGATCCGCAGCCGGCTCAGATGTGTCGTCATCGCTGTCGTCGTCCTGGTTGTTCTTGCGCTCGCTGGCAGGGCTTGTCATGAGAGCCGGGCACCACGAGGGATAGCACGAGATGACATCTGGGCGCGCTTGCATCCGCCATCGGCACCGAGGGGCATAATGGCCGCCTTCACGCTCGCTCATCTGTCCGACCCGCATCTCGCGCCACAGCACAAGCCGCGCCTGTCGGAGCTCGCCGGCAAGCGCGCGCTCGGCTATCTCAACTGGACGCGCAATCGCTACAAATACCATCGCAGCGACATCCTCGATCTGCTCATCTCCGACCTGCACACGCAGATGCCGGACCAGATCGCCGTCACCGGCGATCTGGTCAATTTCGCCCTGGAATCGGAATTCCCGCTCGCCCAGGCCTGGCTCAGGACGGTGGGTCCGCCGGACAGGGTCACCGCGATCCCGGGCAATCACGACGCCTATGTGCGCTCGACCCGGCTGCGCTTCGCCGAGAGCTTTGCCGACTATTTCGGTGGCGATGCCGCGGGACCGGCAACGTTCCCGTCGCTGCGCCGGCGCGGGCCGCTGGCGCTGATCAGCCTGTCCTCGGCCGTGCCCTCGGCGCCGTTCATGGCGACGGGACGGATCGGCAGCGCGCAACTCGCCGCGCTTGAGCTGCTGCTCGAATCGCTGGCGCACGAGCAGCTGTTCCGCGTGCTGCTGGTGCATCATCCGCTGCGCTCGGCCCACCGGATGAAGCGGCTGACCGACGCCAAGAAGCTGATCGCGCTGCTCGCGCGCCATGGCGTCGAGCTGATCCTGCACGGCCATGACCACGTGCATTCGACCATCTGGATCGATGGCCCGGAGCGCAAGATCCCGGTCGTCGGCGTGCCCTCGGCCTCCTCGATCGCGCATGGCCACTATCCAGCCGCGGCCTACAACATGTTTGCCATCAGCAGCGACGGCAATCACTGGCGCTGCGACATGACCGTGCGCGCGGTCAACGAGGCGCTGCGCGTGCGCGAAATCCGCGAGGTCCGCCTGCTTTGAGTCGCGGCCAAGTCCTCAGATCTGCTGCAGGCTCGCATAGAACGCGACCCCGAACAGCGACAGCGCGCCGAGCACGAAGCCGAGCACGAACGGCCAGAACCCGCCGCGCCGCCGCGGCGCCTCGCTGGTCTCCCTCGCCTGAGCCCGGGCGACGCTGAAGGCACGCTCGCGCTCGACCATCCGGCGGGCGACGTAGTCGGTGACGGCTTTCACGATCGCACCGATGTCGTGCGACTCGACGAGCACGATGCGGCCGTTGCGGGTGTCCTGCACGAAGCGATACTGCCGCTTGTCACGCCCCATCACGACATGGGCGACGACGTCGATCCACAGCCGCGGCGTCTCGCCCTGGCTGATGCCACGGTCGAACAGATCGAGCTGGCTCGGGATCTCCGCGAACAGGGAGTCGAGCGCATCGTTGAGGATCTCCAGCCGAGCCACCTCGGCGTCGCGCAGGTCGACCACCACGCCTGTTCGGTCTGCGGCCTCGATCCGGGCCTGGCGCAGCGCTTCGCGCAGGCGCACGGGGCGGGAGTCTGTGCTGCTATCGGCGGCCTCGGACATCGCTCACGCTTTCACGGTTCGGCCCTGGTTTCGCCAGGTTCCCACCGTGTAAACCTAGCAGTAACCCAGTATTCTGCAATCCCCTTTCATCTTCAATGGGTTATAAGCACGCCGTCGTAACCACGAAAAGGACGTGGGCGGCCCCCGCCGATGTGATCCGGCTGAGACCGCCCCGTCCTTGGGCTCTTCCTTGAGCTTATTGAAATACCCGGCAATGCATTCCTTGCGCGGCCGCGTCAGGCGGCCGGAGCGCGCTGCGGTTCCTCGACGATCGAGAACCGCACGCCAGCCTTGTGGCGGTTTTCCTCGGACACCTCGCGCCAGCAATCCTCGGCTTCCTTGCGCGACTTGAACGGACCCTTCACCTGGGCCGAGCCTTCCACCAGCTTGTGGAAATTCATCGAGCCGAACTCGCCGCCGATCACCCAGAAATTGCTGCTCATGAGACTCTCCTTCAACCGTCACAATTTTGACAGTGCATTGCGAATTGCGTGACAGGAGATAAACGCGAGTCCGGCTGTTTCGTATAGAGCCCTTGTTTTCGAATGGTGATGTCATGTAACATCATCACTTGTCATAAATGTCATTTTGTAAATTTTGTCACAAAGGCGGGCCGGCCGGCCCGAAGGGGGATCGCGATGCCCGGCGAATCCGGAAAGAAGCTGTTCGTCGGCCCGCGCTTCAGGCGCATCCGCCAGCAATTGGGGCTGTCGCAGACCCAGCTCGCCGAGGGCCTCGGGATCTCGCCGAGCTATGTCAACCTGATCGAGCGCAACCAGCGCCCGGTCAGCGCCCAGATCCTGCTGCGGCTGGCCGAAACCTACGACCTCGACCTGCGCGACCTCGCCAGCGCCGACGAGGACCGCTTCTTCGCCGAGCTCAACGAGATCTTCTCCGATCCGCTGTTCCGCCAGATCGAGCTGCCCAAGCAGGAGCTGCGCGATCTCGCCGAGCTCTGCCCCGGCGTCACCCACGCGCTGCAGCGGCTGTACGCGGCCTACACCGAGGCGCGCCGCGGCGAGACCCTGGTGGCGGCGCAGATGGCCGACCGCAACGAGGGCGCCCGTTTCGAGGCCAACCCGATCGAGCGCGTGCGCGACCTGATCGAAGCCAACCGCAACTATTTCGCCGAGCTCGAGCAGCAGGCCGAAAGCCTGCGCGACGCGCTCGACGTGCCGGCCGAGGGGCTCTATGCGGCGCTCGCGGCGCGGCTGCGCGAAAAGCATTCGGTGCAGACGCGGGTGATGCCGGTCGACGTGATGCGCGAGACCTTGCGCCGCTACGACCGCCATCGCCGCCAGCTGCTGATCTCCGAACTGGTCGACGGGCCCGGACGCACCTTCCAGCTCGCGGTGCAGCTCGGCATGGCCGAATGCCTGCCGCAGTTCGAGCTCATCATCGGCCGCGCCGGCGCGCTCGACGACACCTCGCGGCGGCTGTACCGCATGACGCTGGCGAGCTACTTCGCCGCCGCCGTCATGATGCCCTATGCGCCGTTCCTCACTGCTGCGGAGGCGCTGAGCTACGACATCAACGTGCTGGCGCAGCGCTTCAATACCGGCTTCGAACAGGTCTGCCACCGCCTCACCACCCTGTCGCGCCCGAACGCCCGCGGCATCCCGTTCTTCATGCTGCGCGTCGACAATGCCGGCAACGTCTCCAAGCGCTTCTCGTCGGGCACCTTCCCGTTCTCCAAGTTCGGCGGCACCTGCCCGCTGTGGAACGTGCATTCGACCTTCGACACGCCCGACCGCCTCCTGAAGCAGATCATCGAGCTGCCGGACGGTTCGCGCTATTTCTCGATCGCCCAGATGGTCCGCCGCCCGGTCGCGCCGCATCCGCTGCCGCAGCCACGCTTCGCCATCGGCCTCGGCTGCGAGATCCGCCACGCATCGCGCCTGGTCTATGCCGCCGGCATCGATCTGGAGAAGACCGAGGGCACCCCGATCGGGGTCAACTGCCGGCTGTGCGAGCGGGAGAACTGCGCCCAGCGCGCCGAGCCGCCGATCACGCGCACGCTGATCTTGGACGAGACCACGCGGCGCGTCAGCTCGTTCGCGTTCAGCAATGCGAGGGAGCTTTGAGACCACGGCTCTCTCCTCCGTCATTCCGGGGCGCGCGAAGCGCAAACCAGGAATCCATCCAACGACACCGCCTGCGGCCCTGATTCCGGGCTCGCGCTTCGCGCGCCCCGGACTGACACCGGGTTTTTAGCCCCATCTATCCACGTCATTGGGCACGGCGCGCAGAGAGCAGCGCCAGATGCAGACAGCGCCGCATGCGCGCCTTTGCCCACCCTACGAACTGCAATCGCTAAGAGAGCTTTCGTTTGGAAGAACCTCGCGTTGCCAAAGAATGATCCGACCTAATCCGAGGCCAGCCGCGAGAAGCGGAAGTTGCAGTGGCTTGCGCCACCGGCCAGCGTCTGCGTCCGCTCGAGCCGGACGCCGCGCGTCGCATAGGCGTCGACGTCCAGCCCGCAGATGTTCGGCAGGATGTCCTTGTCACCATGACGAGCGGCGAATTTGCAGAAGCCGCAAGCCTTGTAGTCGATGCCGAATTCGAAGGTGTCACTCGGGCCGGGCTCGACGACATCGTAGACGAAGTCGTCAGGAAATTCGCGCCGATGGCTTTCCGATGTACTCAACGCCGCCTGTTGACGCAAGAAGCTCCGGTTCTCGGGCGACATGAATCGGCGGCCCGCTTCGAGACGCTGCGCTTCAGGCTCCGTGAGCAGCTGCGCCTTGTGGACCTCTCGTTCGATGTCGCCGATCACGGCGGATGGCAAGCCGTGTCGCCGGAGCACACGGCTCATGGCCATGAAGCCGATGAGCTGCATGAAGAACGCGGTCATGCGGCTTGCGGCGCCTCCGACATATGGAAGCTGGTTGAGCACGACGTCGAACTCCTTCATGACGTCGGCCCTGATTGCATCGATGTCAGACAGCTCAGCCCGCTGGCTCAGGAAGGGACCGGCAAGGTCGAGGCGCTGGCGCATGGCGTCCTGCATGGCGCCGATGTGCGTCTGGTAGAAGAGATGGATATCGGACATCGAACCTCCTTCGTTGCCGGACCTGTCCGGCCAGCACGTTGAGCAAGCAACCCTACCCGCGACCATCCGCGCGCCTCAAAGCAGAGTTTCTGCGGCTCAGCGAAAGAAAATCTATTGCAGGCCTACGGACCTGCCGTGCCAGAGTGCCTGACGATGACCTACAGCCTCCCTCCCCTGAACGCGCTCCGAGCCTTCGAAGCTGCGGCGCGACATCTCAGCTTCAAGCTGGCTGCGCATGAACTGCATGTGACGCCCGCCGCTATCGGGCAGCACGTGAAGGCCCTCGAACTGCGCCTCGGGGTGCGTCTGTTCGAGCGGCTGCACAAGCAACTCGTCCTGACGGCGGAGGGAAAGTCCTATCTGGTCGGGATCTCCGACGGCTTTCGCCGCATCGCAGATGCGACCTCGCAGCTCAAACCCCGATGCGCGGTGCTGCTGCAACTGGGCGTCCACGACGGCTTCGATTTGCGTCGCCTCGCGCTGGAGCATTTCCGCGGCACACATCCCGACATCGGATTGCGGGTCGTGCAGCCGGCCGGCTTGCATGAGTTGGTCGAAGGGAAGGTCGACGTGTTGATCGACCGTGGCCTTAGCAACCATCCCGGCTATCGCTGCGACAGGATCGAAGGGAGCAGCGGCTTGGGAGACTGGCTCATCGCACCTGAAGGGACGGCGGAGTGTCCGGAAGTGACGGGCCTGCGCGTATGGTTGCGTTCCAGATCGGCTGACGCCTTGCCGATCGACCGTCGACCAGGTCGGATCGGACTCGTCCGACGTTGAAGCCTCCCCCCTCGCCTTTGCCAATATAGAGCCGTGCGAGCAACGACCGGTCAGCGGCGTCATGATCGTCGTTCATGTGCCGTTCGGACACGACGATCGATTGTTCGGGCTGAAAGGTCGCGCTTCCCGATGGAACCCGACGCCTTCAGAAATGTTGCTCCGCAGTTCCATGCAGCAAAGCGAGAATAAGTTGAATCGTCGTCAGTTCATTCAATCTGCGGCTGCGATCCCGGTCGCCGCATCGCTGGCGCGGAGTGCGTCGGCAGCGGCGCAGCCGTTCAGTGCAGCCACTGTCCGCGACCTCGCGCGCAATCTCGCGGCGAAGCCATTCGCCGCGCCGGACGACAAGCTGCCGGACGCGCTGGCCAAGCTCGACTACGACGCCTATCGCTCGATCCGCTTCCTGCCGGACCATGCGCTGTGGCGCGGCGATAACCTGCCGTTCCAGGCGCAGTTCTTCCACCGCGGCTCCATCTACAAGGACCGGGTCGACATCTACGAGATTGCCGACGGGCAGGCCAAGCCCGTGGCCTATCGTCCCGAGGACTTTGCATTCGGTCAGCAGGTCGCGGCGTTCCCGGCCGCCGATCTCGGCTTTGCCGGCTTCCGCATCCACGCGCCGATGAACCGGCCGGACTACTACGACGAGGTCTGTGTGTTTCTTGGCGCGAGCTATTTTCGCGCGGTCGCCAAGGGCGAGATCTACGGGCTCTCCGCGCGAGGGCTGTCGATCGACACCGGCGAGGCCAAGGGCGAGGAATTTCCGGTGTTCAAGGCGTTCTGGCTGGAGAAGCCGACGGGCGGCGCCACCGCGATGGTGGTGCACGCGCTGCTCGACAGCAAGAGCGCCACCGGCTCCTACCGGTTCACCATCCGTCCCGGCGAGACGACCGTGTTCGACGTCGAGGCCTCGCTGTATCCGCGCGTCGAGATCGCTCACGCCGGGCTCGCGCCGATGACCAGCATGTTCTTCTTCGGACCCAACGACCGCAACGACGTCGACGACTTCCGCCCCGCCGTGCACGATTCCGACGGGCTGGCGATGTTCAACGGCAAGGGCGAGCAGTTGTGGCGCTCCCTGAGCAATCCGCGAGACCTGCAGGTCAGCGTGTTCAACGATCTCAACCCGCGCGGCTTCGGCTTGATGCAGCGGGAGCGAAAATACGCCGCCTACCAGGATCTGGAATCGCATTTCGAACGGCGGCCGAGCCTGTGGATCGAGCCGATCGGTGACTGGGGTGAAGGCGCGGTGGTGCTGTTCGAGATTCCGACCAAGCAGGAGATCCACGACAACATCGCCGCATTCTGGCGACCGAAGGCGCCGCTCGCCGCCAAGGGAGAGCACAACATGACCTACCGCCTGCATTGGGGCCAGGATGCGCCGAAGCCGCATGCGCTCGCGCGCGTCACTCGCACCGGCGTCGGCGTTCACGGCGAAGGACGGTTGTTCGTGCTCGAGCTCGAGGGAGACGCCTTGAAGGAACTCGATCCGGGCCAGGTCAAGGGCGTGGTCAGCGCCGACAAAGCGGAGGTGACCAACATCGTCACGCAGCCCAACCCCGAGACGGGCGGATGGCGGCTGAGCTTCCAATGTGCCGTGAATGGCGCACCGGTCGAGCTGCGCGCCGAGCTCACCGCCAATGACAAGCTCGTCTCCGAGAGCTGGATCTATCGATGGACGCCGTAACCTCAAGGCAGATGCGCGCGCCTCATCGCGCGGCGATCAACGGCTTCCTTCCCGCAGAAGCGCCGCTCGCGATGGAGCCGTCGCCGCTGCATCACGTTCCGGCGGCGCAACAGGCGATCACGAGCGGGCCACGCATCGCGTTGCGGCGCGCGCTGATCTTCGCCGGCACGGCCGCATTGACGTTGGCCGGCTGCTACAAGATGTACGAAGTGGTCGAGGTCGGCGGGGTGACCGTGCTGGAAGGCATGGTGCTGGTGCTGTTCTCGATCCTGCTTGCGTGGATCGCCTTCGCCTTCGTGTGCGCGCTGGCCGGATTCTATGCCTTGCTGGGGCGGCGGCGCGATACGATCGCGATCGACATCGACGGCCCTCTGCCCGATCTCGCAAGCCGCACGGCGATGCTGCTGCCGACCTACAACGAGGATCCGCATGCAGTGATGGTGCGGCTGCGGGCCATGATCGAATCCGTCGCCGAGACCGGTCAGGCCGAGCACTTCGACTGGTTTCTGCTGAGCGACACCACCGATCCCGACATCTGGATCGGCGAGGAAGCCGCGTTTCTGGCGCTGCGCGAGGCCTGCGGCACCGATCGCGTGTTCTACCGGCACCGCGCCGACAATGTCGCCCGCAAGGCGGGCAACATCGCCGAATGGGTGCGGCGCTTCGGCGCGGCTTATGATCACATGATCATCCTCGACGCCGACAGCCTGATGAGCGGCCCGACCGTGGTGCGGCTGGCGCATGCGATGGAGCACGCCCCGGAAGCGGCGCTGATCCAGACCCTGCCCGTGATCGTCAACGGCACCAGTCTCTTCGCTCGCCTTCAGCAGTTCGCCGGCCGACTCTACGGGCCGGTCATCGCCGCCGGCAATGCCTGGTGGTACGGCGCCGAAGGCAACTATTGGGGCCACAACGCCATCATTCGCGTCGCGGCGTTCGCGCAGGACGCGGCCCTGCCGGAGTTGCGCGGCCGCAAGCCGTTCGGCGGGCATATTCTCAGCCACGACTTCATAGAAGCCGCGCTGATGCGCCGCGCCGGCTGGGGCATCTACATGACGGTCGACCTCGACGGCAGCTTCGAGGAAGTCCCGCCATCGCTGATCGACCATGCCGCGCGCGACCGGCGCTGGTGCCAGGGCAATCTGCAGCATTTGGCGGTGCTGCCGGCGCGCGGCCTGCATTGGGTATCGCGGCTGCACCTGTTGATCGGCATTGGCGCCTACATCACCGCGCCGCTGTGGTTCGCCTTCCTCGTGCTCGGCATCCTGATTTCGCTGCAGGCCAATTTCGTCCGGCCGGAATACTTCCCGAAGGGCTTTGCGCTGTTTCCGACCTGGCCGGCCCAGGATCCGGTGCTCGCCGCCCAGGTCTTCGCGGCGACGCTCGGCCTGCTGATGGTGCCGAAGCTGCTCGCCTGCCTCGGCACGTTGTTCACGCCGACGCGCCGCCGAGGCTTTGGCGGCGGGTTGCGCCTCTGCGTCGCCGTGCTGGCGGAGACCGTGCTGGCTGCGCTGATCGCGCCCTCGATGATGATCTTCCAGTCGGCCGCGGTGATCGAGATCCTGCTGGGACGCGACGCCGGCTGGCAGGTGCAGCGCCGCAGCGACGGCGGCGTGAGCCGGCAGGAGATCTATCGAAAGTTCGCGCTGCCCACCATCTGCGGCCTCGCAATGGCTGCCAGCGCCTATGCGGTGTCGCTGCCTCTGCTCGCCTGGATGTCGCCGGTCATTGCCGGCCTCGTGCTGTCGATTCCGATCGGACTTCTGACGGGCGGCCGCAGCACCGGCACCGCCCTGTTCGTGACGCCCGAGGACCGGACGCCGCCGCGCGTGCTGATCCGGGCGCGGGAGCTTGCCGATGAGCCCGAGCCCCGCCGCGAGGCCGCGCTGGTCGCGCTGCAGCGGAATGCCGAGCTGCGGCGAAAGCATGTCGATGCCCTGCCCGCGCCACAGCGGCGCGAGCCGGGCGACATCGACGTCGACCTCGCCACCGCCAAGGCGCGGATCGCGGGGGCCGGCTCGTTCACGCAGGCGATCCGCTTCCTGTCGCGCCGTGAGATCCTGGCCGTCCTCAGGGATGGCGCGACGCTGGAGCAGCTCGTCGCACTTCCCGCATGAGCGCCTGGACGACCTGCCCTATTTGGTCAGATGCGCCGATGCGATCGCCTGCTGGAACAGCGCGGTAAGCGCTGCGCCGATGCTGCCGCTCGAATCGACTTCGTAGTAGTAGCCCGGGCTGGCGCACGATTTCATGATGCCGCTGATCGAATCCCGCCATGGCGCGATATAGGTCGTGTACCAGCTGTTGTTGGTGATCGCGAGATAGGTGGTGTAGAGCACGGCGATCTTGATGCCACGAGCCTTCAACGCATCGCAGGTCGTCGTGTTCAGCGGTTCCTGGCAGCGGCCGCCCGAGAGAACTGTCTTGCTGCAGGTGGTCGGATAGGAATAGTCGGCGACGCCGTCGGAGACGAAGAACAGCCATTTCTGCGGCTTGGTCGACGAGCCGTCGCCCTGGGTCGGGATGACGCCGTTCATCGCGGACATCGCACCGTCGAAATCGCTGCACATGTCGTTGTTGTAGCCGCTGTAGGGGATCGTCATCAGGTCGAGCGAACCGACCGACGACTTCACCGAGGACATGCTCGAGGACAGGCTGGCGATGGTCGTGAGGCCGAGCGAGCCGCAGTCGCTGCCCAGGCTGTAGACCGCCATGCGGTACTGGTTGCTGACGACCTGGCTGGCGGTCGCCGTGTCCGTGAGCGACTGCGTCGCGCTCCGGACGACGTCGATGCGCATCGTCACGCCCTTCTTCTTGGCGATGGAATAATAGCTGTTGGTCTGCAGCGTCTTCTTCGAGCTCGACGTATAGGTGTCGTGGCAGGCGAAGGCGCACTTGTCGGACGTCGCATTCTGCAGCGTCGTCATGTCGGCCGTGGTTGCGCCGAGGCCCTGCGACGGCGAGTTGTCGAGCAGAACGTAAAAGTCCATGTAGGTCGGGAACGAGGCCGAAGCCGACGACGAGGCCGAGACCGTCATGGTCGGGTAGCCGAACATGTGCATGAAGGCCGTCTTGACCACCACGGTGGCGCTGCCGGTCACGGTCCGCGCGGTGACGCTATCGCTGATATCGATGTTCAGCGAGTCCGCCGCCAGATTGTGCGCCGCCATCTGGCCGTTGAACATGTTGGTCGCCGCCGTCTTGGCATCCGACGCGGCGCCGCGCATGGCGGTGTAGCCGGTCGCAGCCAGCATCGCGGCGTCGATCGAAGCCGACAGCTTCGCCTTGGCGCGCACGGCCATCGAATAGTCGATCGCCGAGCCGACGAAGGCGAGGATCGGGAGCAAAGCAAGCGCGAAGATGATCGCGATGTTGCCGCTCTGGTCGCGACGGAAACGCGACAATAGCCTGAGGTATCTATTTCCGGCCAGCACGGCCACACTCCAACGAACACGGTGATGTTGCCGGGAATGTTGCGGATCAAGCGTTGCATTGGAATTGATGGAATTGCCGAGAATTGGTTACGTTGCGTTTCCGATTGTCGTAAGCGGCCTTCCGGCGGTGTCGATGCACCACTCAGAGTGACATGACTGCCATGCGGACAGTGTTTTTGGCGGGCCCAACACGGAATGCCGGACGGGTCTCATCCGCCCGCCGCCCCCTGATCTGCGCGGCATCCCTCCTCTGGTACCCCGATTGCAAAGCGGCTGCGCCGATTGCATAGTCCGCGCGGTTTGCAGCGCCGGGGCGCGCTGATTCTCTGGGGGAGTTGGGGACGACGATGGCGGATGCCGATCTTGATGCCGTGATCCGGCAACTGGCCAAGCAGCAGAACAAGGCCATTCTGGCGGCGGCGAAGAAGCGCAAGGACCGCTTCAACGGCATGGCCGTCAAGGCCAAGGACAAGGACGCCAAGGAGCGCTTCAAGCTGCTCGCTCGCGAGGCGGTCGAGCAGGCCAATGCCGCCGCCCGACGGCTCCTGATCTCCGCCGACAACGTCGCCGACAGCTACGCCCGCGCGATGCGCCAGGCCGCCGCCGCGGAGCTGCCCAGGAAGGCGGAGTCCAAGCCTCCGGAGAAAAAGGCCGACGCCGCGGCAGCCAAGCCGCAAGCTAGCAAGGCGGCCAGGAAGGCTCCTGCGAGGGCCACGGCGAAGAAGGCCGCCAAGTCCGCCTGAGCCGGGCTCCGAGCGGACGCCTCGCCACCTCCGAAAATTGCGCCCTCCATAGCAACCATCGCCGCGCCCTTCGACTTGCCTCCGCAACATTCTGCCCGGAGGACTGTATGAAGGCGCTGGTTTGGCATGGCAAAGAGGACATTCGCTGCGACACGGTGAGCGATCCCGAGATCGAGCATAACAGGGATGCCATCATCAAGGTGACGAGCTGCGCGATCTGCGGCTCCGACCTGCATCTGTTCCACAACTACATCCCGGCGATGATGCCCGGCGACATCATGGGCCACGAGACCATGGGCGAGGTCGTCGAGGTCGGCTCCGGCGTCAACGGCAAGCTCAAGAAGGGCGACCGCATCGTCGTGCCCTTCACCATCATCTGCGGCGAATGCGAGCAGTGCCGGCGCGGCAATTTCTCGGTCTGTGAGACCACCAACCGCAACAAGCATCTTGCCGAGAAGGTGTTCGGACACACCACCGCAGGCCTGTTCGGCTACACGCATCTCACCGGCGGCTATCCGGGCGGCCAGGCCGAGTATCTGCGCGTGCCGTTCGCCGACGCCACGCATATCAAGGTTCCGGACAGCATGACGGACGAGCAGGCGCTGTTTCTCAGCGACATCTTCCCGACCGGATGGCAGGCGGCCGCGCAATGCGACATCGAGCCGGACGATACGGTCGCTGTGTGGGGTTGCGGCCCGGTGGGACAGATGGCGATCCGCAGCGCCATCCTGCTCGGCGCCGCCAAGGTGATTGCGATCGACCGCATTCCGGAGCGGCTGGCGATGGCCGAGGCCAGCGGCGCCATCCCCATCAATTTCGACAAGGAGAGCGTGGTCGGACGGCTGAACGAGCTGACCGACAACAAGGGCCCGGAGAAGTGCATCGATTGCGTCGGCTTCGAGAGCCATGTCACCCTGGCGCAGCCCAATAGCGTAATCGATCGCGCCAAGCAGATGTTCATGCTCGAGAACGACCGGCCGCACGTGCTGCGCGAGATCATCTATGTCTGCCGTCCCGGCGGCATCGTCTCGATCCCCGGAGTCTATAGCGGACTGTCCGACATGGTGCCGATGGGCGCGCTGATGAACAAGGGCCTGACGATCCGCACCGGCCAGACCCACGTCAACCGCTGGACCGACGACCTCGTGCAGCGCATCGAGGATGGCCAGATCGACCCGTCCTTCGTCATCACCCACACCGTGCCGCTCGCACAGGGACCTGAGATGTACCGCGCCTTCCGCGACAAGCAGGACAGCTGCGTCAAGGTCGTGCTGAAGCCATAAGGGATCCCATCGCATGTTTCATGTCTCGAATCTCGTGAGGTCGAAAGGCGACCCCAGGATCATCTCGACCGGCCCGAGCTCGCTGACGCCGGCCGATCGTCTGGCCTGCGGGCTCGGCTGGTTCAGCATTGCGCTCGGCACGCTGGAGCTGCTGGCGCCGCACCGCGTCACCCATGCGCTCGGCATGGAGGGCCGCGAGGGACTGGTGCGCGCCTATGGCGTGCGCGAGCTGTTCGCCGGCGTGCTCACGCTCTCGGTGGAGAAGCGGGCCGGCCTGCTGAGCCGCGTCGCCGGCGATGGGCTCGACATGATGACGCTGGTCGGTGAGCTCAGGCCGAGCAATCCGCGCGTGGCCAGCGTGCTGGCGGCGCTGGTCATGGTCGGAGGCATCACGGCGCTGGACTACATGTGCGCCCAGGACGTCAAGAGCCAGCACGATCCGCGACGCGGCCGCAAGCGCCTCTACAGCGACCGCAGCGGCTTTCCCAGGGGCATCGCCGCCGCAAAAGGCGCGGCGTTGCCGCGGCCGGCGCGCAGCACCGCCGCGACCTAGCCGGTCTGTGGAACAACGTCCTGAAGCTACGGCTTCAGGACGACAGAGAACCGGCGAAAGCCCGCGATCTTCGGAAACGCCTCCGCGGCCTCCGGCGAGACCAGGGCCACCACGGCTGCGCTCACCTCGCCATTGTTCAGCCGGGTGATCGCGGTGGCCTGTCCTTCCAGCAGCAGCACCTCCGTCGCACCGGCCGCATTCATGGCCGCGGTGATCTTCGCGTTGGACTTGGCATAGCGCTCGTCGATCGCGATCACCTTGCCGCTGAGATCGCCCACTCCGCGCACGGTGGGACGCGCCAGCAGCACCGCGACGAGATGACTGTCGGCGGGCCCCTCTGGGACACGCAGCGCGGTCATCCGCTCGGCCAGTTCGGCCGCCACCGTCACCGCAGCCACCATGACGTCGTTTTGGACCTTGGCCGGATTCGGCGTGTCCGTCGTGGCGGAGGGGGTCTTGATCACCGGCGCGGGCGCGCCGTCAGCCGGCGCGACCGGATCGGGCCGCGGCGTTTGCGCCGGCGCCGCGAGCGGCTTTTCGATCGGTTTATCAATCGCCTTTTCAATCGGCTTTTCAATCGTCTTGGCGGTGACGATTTGCGGCTTGACCCGGCGCTTTGCAGCGTGGGCGTGCTTGCGCTGCAGGGCCGCGCGGCGCGCGACCGCGGCTGCAGGCTTACGGATCGTCTTGGCAGGCTCCAATGATTGCGGCGGCTCGTCGGCGACGGGACCGTCCACGCAGGGCCTTCCGCTCAGATCGACGCAAGGCGAGGCCACCTGCGGCGTCACCTGGTGGCTGCAGCCGGCCAGGGCCAAGGTTGAAACGACGGCCAACGCGCCGAGACAAAGCGCTCTCACTTTTCCGCTCCTGACGACTCTCCTGCGCACGGGACGCGCCTCTGCTTTGGCCTGCTATTTCAAGGGCCATCCGTTAAACTCAGGCTTAAGCGCCGGTCCCGGCACGCGGACTCAGTGAGGCGTGGTTAATGTCGCGCGCACAAGGCGGCGGCATTGGCCGGCCTCGACCGCGAGAACCCGGCATTCCCTCAGCGGATATCAAATAGGCTTCACGCCGCCGCGGGGGGCGTGCACGAATTCCGTTGATCGGATCACCGCGCGCCGCCATGTTGCGGCAGGTTCGTCGCGACGCCCCGCGTTCCCTGCGCCCGCCGCGGCGGAACGAAGCGCCGCCGCAGATGTTTCTCGAACTTGCGAAGGATGCTCCATGGCCAAGACAGACCCCGCAGCCGGCAAGCCGATCGCCAATGCCGCGCTCGCCAACATTCCGCGGCTGATCACGGCCTATTATGCGCTGAAGCCCGACCCGCACCAGCCGACCCAGCGCGTCGCGTTCGGCACGTCGGGCCATCGCGGCTCGTCGTTGAAGACCGGCTTCAACGAGAACCACATTCTCGCCACCAGCCAGGCGCTCTGCGACTACCGGCGCCAGCAGGGCCTCGACGGCCCCCTCTTCGTCGGCATCGACACCCACGCGCTGGCCGAGCCGGCGCTCGCCAGCGCGCTCGAAGTGTTCGGCGCCAATGGCGTCGAGGTGATGGTCGACAAGGACGGCGGCTACACGCCGACACCGGTGATCTCGCACGCCATCATCTCCTACAACAAGGGCCGCACGGCGCATCTCGCCGACGGCGTCGTCATCACGCCGTCGCACAATCCGCCGGAGGATGGCGGCTACAAATACAATCCGCCGCATGGCGGTCCCGCCGACACCGACGCGACCGCCGAGATCGAGCGGCAGGCCAATGTCTATCTCGCCAACGACCTCGATGGCGTGTCGCGCATCAGCTACAGCCATGCCAAGCAGCGCGACTCGGTGCACGCTTACGACTACATCACGCCCTACGTCGCCGATCTCGCCAACACCGTCGATCTCGACGCCGTCAAGGCGGCCGGCATCAAGATCGGCATCGATCCGCTCGGCGGCGCGGCGATCGCCTATTGGGCGCCGATCATCGAGCGCTACGGCCTCAATGCCACCATCGTGAACGAGCTCGTCGATCCGACCTTCCGCTTCATGACGGCCGATTGGGACGGCAAGATCCGGATGGACTGCTCATCGCCCTACGCGATGGCGAGCCTGATCGGCATGCGCGAGCGCTTCGATGTCGCGTTTGCCAACGACACCGACGCCGACCGCCATGGCATCGTCACGCGTTCGGGCGGGCTGATGAATCCCAACCACTATCTGGCGACGGCCATCTCCTATCTGTTCGCGCACCGGCCCGATTGGCGAAGCGACGCCGCGATCGGCAAGACCATCGTATCGAGCTCGATGATCGACCGCGTCGCGCGCAAGCTCGGCCGCAAGCTGGTCGAGACGCCGGTCGGCTTCAAATGGTTCGTCGAGGGCCTCGGCTCCGGCAGCTTCGGCTTCGCCGGCGAGGAGAGCGCGGGCGCGTCGTTCCTGAAGCGCGACGGCACGGTGTGGACCACCGACAAGGACGGCCTGATCCTCGGACTGCTCGCGGCCGAGATCATGGCCAAGCGCGGCCGCGACCCGAGCGAGCTCTACAAGGAGCTGACGGCAGAGCTCGGCGCGCCAGTCTATGAGCGCATCGACGTACCGGCGAGCCCGTCGGCAAAGGCGGCGCTGAAGGCCCTGACGCCGGAAATGCTGAACCTGAAGGAGCTCGCCGGCGATCCCGTCCGCATGGTGCATACGAAGGCTCCGGGCAACGGCCAGTCGTTCGGCGGCATCAAGGTCGAGACCGACTACGGCTGGTTCGCGGCGCGCCCCTCCGGCACCGAGGACGTCAACAAGCTCTATGCCGAGAGCTTTCGCGACGCCGAGCATCTCAAGCGGATCCAGAGCGAGGCCCAGGCGGCGCTGGCGAAGGTGGGGTGAAAGGGCGAGTAGCGAATAGGGTTCTTGCCGTTCCCCATTCGCCATTCGCTATTCGCCCCTGCCCCCTTCCCTCCCGCCCCCCGCATCGGATATCGATGGCTGGACAACGACCTGACAGCCATCGGTGAGACCGGATGCGAAGCTCTTCGACTGCCTTGCGCGTCATCTTCAGCGCGCTCGCGACCTCGTTCATGCTGGTTGTCAGCGCCGCGGCGCAAATGGCGCCGGAAGCGGCCGCGCCGCGTTCGAGGCCGGCGCCTTCCTTGCGCGCCGCGGCCTGCCATAACGGCCAGAGCTTCGACCGGTTTCTCGCCGAGCTGAAGCAGCGTGCCATTGCCGACGGCGTGTCGCAGAGCGCGATCGCGGCCGCCTCGCCATACCTCACCTACAACCAGGGCATCGTCAACCGCGACCGCGGCCAGCGGGTGTTCGGCCAACTGTTCACCGAGTTCGCCGGCCGCATGGCCGCAAGCTACCGGATGCAGAACGGCCAGCAGCACATCCGAATGCATGCGGCGGCGTTCACGCGCGCCGAGAAGGAGTATGGCGTGCCCCCGGCGGTCATCGCCGCGTTCTGGGGCCTGGAGAGCGATTTCGGCGCCAACATGGGCAACCTGCCCGTGCTGCCCTCGCTGGTGTCGCTGGCCTACGACTGCCGCCGCAGCGAGCGCTTCCAGAACGAGACCATCGCCGCGTTGAAGGTCATCGACCGCGGCGACCTCGCGCCGTCCGAGATGATCGGCTCCTGGGCCGGCGAGCTCGGCCAGACTCAGTTCCTGCCGACCCACTACGTCACCTATGCCGTCGATTATGACGGCGACGGCCGTCGCGATCTGCTGCGCAGCGCGCCCGACGTGATCGGCTCGACGGCGAACTATATCGCGACCGGGCTGAAATGGCGCCGCGGCGAGCCATGGCTGGAGGAGATCCGCGTGCCGCAAAGCTTCCCCTGGGAGCAGGCCGATCTTACCGTCAAGGCGCCGCGCAGCAAATGGGCGGGCCTCGGCATCAGCTATGCCGACGGACGGCCGCTGCCGAACGATGCGCTCGAAGCCTCCGTGCTGCTGCCGATGGGCCGCAACGGCCCGGCGTTCCTGGCCTACGCCAATTTCGCGGCCTATACCGAATGGAACAACTCGCTGATCTATTCGACCACCGCGGCCTATCTCGCCACCCGCATCGCCGGCGCGGCGCCGATGCGCAAAGCCAGCGGCCCGGTCGCGCAACTGCCGTTCAACGAGATCAAGGAGCTGCAGCAGCTCCTGGTGAAGGCCGGTTTCGACGTCGGTAAGGTCGACGGCGTGCTCGGCCAGCAGAGCCGTATCGCGGTCAAAACGATGCAGTTGCGGCTCGGGCTGCCGGCCGATTCCTGGCCAACGGCGGAACTGCTCGTAGGCATGCGCGGCACACCGCGGGCGCAGGCGGCGCCGGCTTCAGCGACAGCGACACGGTAGGTGAGCCGACATCATCGCGCGACGCTCCTCGTCTCTCAATTGCTGATGACCTATTGTCCGACTTCATGCGACCGTGTCGTCCGCTCTTGGCTATTCCAATTTATCACCTTGGAATTGGACCGCCAGACGATCGCTCAGGACAAAAGCGCGAGCAGACGGACAATTGAAGCCCAATTTGGCTTGTAGCGCCGATCTTCATCCTGACCATGTTCGGCCACCCAGGCTCGTCGTTCTCCACGACCTCGATCCGGCATTTCGTCCACGGCTTGGCGAAATCCTCTAGGGGACGCGTCCACAATCGCCGTGACCTCAGCGTGAACGACTGGAATGCACGGCGACCGCAAAACCAGAAAGATGCAGTTGCATTCTCTTGGACGCCGCCCCATCTCCGAGGGCGCGCGCTTTCGTCGCGACGTCTCCTGCCAAAAGAGAGCATCATGTCCTTTTACGATTCGACCGTGCCGGCCTACCTCCAGATCCTCGGCAGCCTGTCCGGCCTGCTCAGCAAGGCCGAGGCCCATTGCGAAGCCAAAAAGATCGCCCCCGAGGTCCTGCTCGGCGCTCGCCTGTATCCGGACATGCTGCCGCTCTCCAAACAGATCCAGCTCGCCTGCGACTTCGCCGCCAAAGGCTGCGCCCGGCTTTCCCACAGCGAGGTCCCGAGCACACCCGACACCGAGACGACGTTCGCCGAGCTTCGCCAGCGGCTTGCCAGAACCATCGATTACCTGAAGACGTTCCAGCCGGCGCAGTTCGAGGGCGCCGATAGCCGCGACGTGACCTTTCCAAGCGGGCCCAACACCACGCTGACCCTGAAGGGGCAGGAGTTCGTTAACCGCGTCTCGTTTCCGAACTTCTATTTCCACGCCGCGATCGCGCACGGCATCCTCCGCCACAACGGCGTCGAAATCGGCAAGCGGGACTTCCTCGGGGTTGCCTGACCCCCTTTTGTTTTCTGCAGCAGGCTACCCAACGGACGGCTTGTTGCGGCGGCCCCGATCGCGCAGCTCGTTTGCGTCGGACGGATACCTCCTGGCATTGCGCTGTTCGCGGCAATGCACAATTGACCACAACCCCCTCCTCTCTCCTGGAAAGACCCGATGAGTGCATCCAAACTGTTCGAGCCGCATAAGCTCGGTCCGATCACCCTGGCCAATCGCGTCGTAATGGCGCCGCTGACCCGCAACCGCGCGGTGGACGGCCTTGCGCCGGGCCCGCTGACGGCCGAATATTACAGCCAGCGCGCCTCCGCCGGCCTGCTGATCTCCGAGGCCAGCCAGGTCTCGCAGCAGGGCCAAGGCTACCAGGACACGCCCGGCATCTATTCCAAGGAGCAGATCGCCGGCTGGCGCAAGGTGACCGACGCGGTGCACGCCAAGGGCGGCCGCATCTTCGTCCAGCTCTGGCACGTCGGCCGCATCTCCCATGTCTCGCTGCAACCGAACGGCGGCGCCCCGGTCGCGCCCTCGGCGATTCCTGCCAAGACCAAGACCTTCGTCGGCGGCACCTTCACCGACGTCTCGACGCCGCGCGCGCTCGAGCTCAGTGAGATTCCCGGCATCGTCGCGGCGTTCAAGCAGGCCGCGCTCAATGCGATCGAGGCCGGCTTCGACGGCGTCGAGATCCACGGCGCCAACGGCTATCTGCTCGACCAGTTCGCCAAGGACGGCGCCAACAAGCGCACCGACGCCTATGGCGGGTCGATCGAGAACCGCGCAAAGCTGATGCTCGAGGTCGCCAAGGCCGTCTCGGAGGCGATCGGCGCCGACAAGACCGGCATCCGGCTGTCGCCGGTGACGCCCGCGAACGACATCTCCGATTCCAATCCGCAGGCGCTGTTCGACTACATCGTCGACCAGCTCGCGGCGCTGAAGCTCGTCTACATCCACGTCATCGAGGGTGCGACCGGCGGTCCGCGCGACGTCGCGCCGTTCGACTACGCGTCGCTGCGCAAGCGCTTCAAGGGCACCTATATCGCCAACAACGGCTACGACCTCGCGCTCGCCAACAAGCAGCTCGACGCCGGCGCCGCCGACCTGATCGCCTTCGGCCGCCCCTTCATCGCCAACCCCGACCTGGTCGAGCGCCTCAAGACCGGCGCCCCGCTCAACGAGCTCGACCGCGCCACGCTCTATGGTGGCGGCGAGAAGGGCTACACCGATTATCCAACGCTGAAAGCGGCGCAAGCGGCGGAGTAGTCGCCATCACGTAGGGTGGGCAAAGCAGCCGCCCGCAGGGCGGCCGCGTGCCCACCATGCCTCCGCGAGAGCGGAGGGAGTGGTGGGCACGGCGCACGAGAGGCCGCGCCTGTCGCGACATCTCGCTTCGCGCCTTTGCCCACCCTGCGCTTCTGCGATCCGGCACATCCCCACCTATATCATGCTGCCCGGCAGGAAGCACCGCACATCGATGCGCAGGCCCGTATTCAGCTCGCGATAATACACGGGCCATACCATCGTCCGGCCGGCGCGATTGGGCTCGGTCACCACAGCCTCTTCCGGAACGACCCACCATTGGCCTTCAATGCGAACACGGTAGCGGCCATCCTTCGTGTCCCAATCCGTGTCCGAGAGCGCGGTGCCATCCGCATCCGAGCAGCACGGCCCCTTGCCCGAACGCAAACTCTCGAACCAGCCCTTGAGCGGAGAATTGGCGTAACGCCCATCGAGATCGCGCGCCGCCGCATCGCCAAGCAGCAGAGAATACGCCCCCAGACTGCCGGCGAGAAGCAGGGCAGAGATTATCGCTCGTACCCAAGGAGGCACGTGGGGCCGGTGAACGGCATCCATCGATGACGTGATGATCGATACAAGACTTGAAGATCTACGGCTCACGTGCACCACCTCGCTGCTCGATACGATGCGCAATAGCTGGTCGGGTTCTGTGGCGGAAGTTCGTAGTTGACGGAGGCCGGCAGCAACTAATCGCGATGCTTCGCAAATTCCAGAAGCGCGCAGCGATCTCGTTCACGAGGTCAGCGGGATAATTGCCCAAAATCCAACGTGAGCAGACTCGTCGACGATTCATACCGGCTGCGTAGGGTGGGCAAAGCAGCCGCCCGCAGGGCGGTCGCGTGCCCACCGTGCATCCGCGCAAGCGGAAGGAATGGTGGGCACGGCGCGCGGTGGAGTTGAGCTCGTGGCATGCAGTGTCGCACGCGCGCCTTTGCCCACCCTACGGCAGCGGAGACACGTCACGCCTTTGGTCAAGCAACGACAAGGCCGGGATTGCTCCCGGCCTTTGACGTCGTGCTTCGCAGGTCCTGCCCGAGGCAGCCGCTTCAGAACTCCGCGCGCACCTTCAGCAGCGCCGACTGCTCGAGATACTGGCTGCCGACCACGGCGTTGTAGCCCAGCGAGATCGACTGACGCTCGCCGAACGCCACCAGCTTGAGCGCGGCGCCCAGCTCGGCCAGGTTGCGCTCGGGCGACGGTCCGGCGGCGAGGAAGGTCGCGCTGCCGCCGGCAAAGCTTGCGGTCACGTTCTGCGCGGTGTTGCCGAACTCGTGCCGCCACGCCGCCAGCGTCTCCAGGCCGAAGCCGTAGGTCGAGGTGACCAGCAGCGGAACGGTCGAACGGAAGCCGAGGTTCGAACGCACCGAGTTGGTGGTCTGCCTGGCGATCGCGAGCGCGGCACCTGCGGTGCTGGTCTCGGTGTAGGCCTGCTGATCGAGATGGCCGTAGGTCACGCCGGCGAACGGCGTCAGCACGGCCTCGCCGAGCTTCACCGGGACACCGAACTCGCCACGCACCAGCGTAAGCCAGCCCTTGTGGCTGCCCGAGACGGTGTCGGTAAAGCCCGCGAAGTTGACGCGGCGCGTGGTGGTGTAGTCGACCAGCGCGATGCCTGCGGAGCCGTTGACGTACCAGGACGGCTGAACATAGGCGGCGTACACCGTGCCCTGATAGTGCTGCATGCCGACCGCATCGCCGGCGGCGGTCCGATCGTCGATGCTGCTGGTGGCGTAGCCAAACGCAGCACCGACGCGGAACGCATTGTCGATCCGCTGATCGATGCCGGCGACGAGGCCCCCGGTGTTGCCGCTGTAGCCGGCAACACCCGCCACGTCACGCTGCGAGGCATTGGTGCCGATCAGGCTGCCCCAGACGGTGCGCTCCGGCTCGGGCGCGATGGCCGACGCCAGCGGCGCCTTCACCGTCGGACGAGCCTTGGTCGGATGGAAGGCCATCAGCATCGAGGCGAGCGGATCGGCGTCGTCGGCGAACGCCGAGGCGACACGCGAATTGGGCGACGCGGCCGCCGCCGTCAGCCGGTTGTCGATCTGGTTCTGTAACAGCGATGCGGTGCTGAGCGGCACCTGGACCTGGGCGCCGTTGACGAGCGGACGCAACTGATCGCCGGCGCCGCGCACCTCCCGGTCGGAGCTGAGGCTCTGCACCGCGCCGCCCAGCGCCTGCAGCCGCGCATTGCTGCCGTTGTAGCCAAGCAGGCCGTTGAGCGCGGCAAGGCTGCTGGGCGAGATGCCGGCAATGGTCGCGGGCGACCGCACGGACGCGTTCAGCAGCAGAGCCCCCGTCGAGGTATCGGCAGTGAAGCCGACCAGCGCGCTGGAGAAATCGACGTCGAGCGGCGTCGCCGACACCGACGTCGCGACACGGTAGAAGTCGCCATTGCGCACGATGCCCTGAAGCGTCGGCGCAACCGTCCCCGCGCCGGCGAAGGTCAGCGCGCCGGTGATGTTGCCGATCTTCGTCGACGGCGCTGCCGCGGTGCGGCCCGGCCCGAAGATCGTCGTGCGCAACACCGCGCCATCGACGAGCTGCACGCCGGCCCCGCCGCTCATGGTGAGCTGCGACTTCATCAGGTCGAGCATGCCGAAATTGACGATGCTGGCGAGGCTGGTCACGCCGTCGAGCGTCAGCGAATTGCTGCCGAGGCCGCTCTGCGCGACGACGTTGCCGCTGAAGCCGGTGCCCTTCAGCAGGATGGTATTGGTCGCACCATCCTGGTCGTTGATAATGATGTCGCCGCCGAGCGCGCCGGTGTTGACCAGATTGAAGGTACGCGCGCCGAAGAACGTCGCCGCCTGGGTGGTGCTGGCGGCGCAGAGCGGATCGGTCGTGTTCGCGCCCGCCGTCGGACAGGCATTGCCGTTGACGTCCGTGCCCGAGCCGGAGCTGCTATAGGTGCCCGCGACGGTGCCTGCGGTCGCCTTCGCAAACGAGCCGCGCGAGGCGCTCTGGTCGACCGAGATCGATCCCGAGATCGTGCCGCTGTTGGCGATGTCGTGCTCGCCCGAGCCCAGATAGAGGTTGCCCTGGATCAGGCCGGCATTGCTGATGACGCTGTCGCGCGGGCCCGAGTTCGAGCCGCTGCCGGTCAGCGGGAGGGTCGATCCCGCCGCAAGCCCCGCGGCCGTGGTCAGCGGATTGGTGTCGAGCGCCAGGATATCGCCCTTGATCACGCCGCCGGCAGTGTTGGTCAGCGTCAGCGCCTTGGTTTCGGTCACCGTCACATTGCCGCCGGCGTCGAACTTGTAGAGCGGCGAATCCGGATTGCTGCCGGGGATCGTATCGAACTCGGCGCCGGCGAAGGCGCCGATGGCCCAGTGCCCATCATAGAAGCGGCTCGCCGCCGTCCAGCTGGTGTTGGCGATGGTGCCGGAGTTGGTGATCGTGGTGTCGGCCCGGCCGTAATAGGCGGCGGCATAGTTGCCGGTCGCCGAGATCGTGCCGCCGGCGCGGTTGTTCACCACGAAGCTGTTGGTGTTGTCGTCGGAATACAGCGCCGAGATGATGGCGAGGTTGGTGCCGTTGTAGCGGCCCGTCGCGGTCGCACCGACGGAAACGCTCAGCTTGGCGGGATCGAACGCGCCGTAAAAATTCTGGGTCGCGGCGAGCGTCCCGGTGTTGTTGACGGTGAACTTGTTGACCTGGCTGTCGGCGACGATGACGTGAAGCCGGCCGGCGCTGAGCTGGCTGGTGGTGAGGCTGAGCCAGCCGGCGTTGTTGATGACGACGTTGTTGACGGCCGGATCCTCGGCATTGGAAAAATTGGCCGCGATCATCCCGCGATCGGCTAGGCCAGCCTGGGTGTTCGTGGTGAGATTGCGGACGGCCGTCGAATCCAGCGTGACAATCGTCGTCGGCGGATTGGGATTGTAGCCGGTCACCGGAAAGGCCGGGTTCGCCGGCGTATAGGAATTGCTGCCGCTCGAGGGCGTCGCCGTCGCCGCAGCGGCGTCGTACACGGTGATTGCCGTGCTGATGGTCCCGCTGCAGGTGACGGTGGCGCCTGGCGTCGCACATTCGGCCCTTGCCTCGCCGGCGACCATCCATGTCGACAACAACACGAAACTTGCGGCAGCTGCCTCGCTGCGCTTTCTGTTCTTTGACTTCACCTGACGCCCCACGTTACGCAATACACGGCTTCTTGTTGATGACCGATTGTATCGAAACGTTGGCAGGACCCAGCAAGGCGAAAGTTTCTATGAACGCCCGTGACATTGTCAAACTAACAACTGAATTAGTCCCATAATTCCCGGACTAATTATCATCATCCGCTTCATTTGAAACACCACTCTTCCGCCAGATCTGAAATTTTGACGACAAGGACGGCGGACCGCTCCACCGTGGAGAACAGCGCAGAGATGAACTCGCGCTCCCGGTTTCGACACCTGCTGGCTCCGATCAACAAATGAAAAGGCCGGGATTTCTCCCGGCCTTCTTGCCACGGTGGGGGGCTGCCGTGGCGCGGCGCGGATGCGCCTATGGTGGCTGGTCGTCCGCTCCTGAGGCTCAGAACTTCGCCCGGATGCCGGCATAGGCCGCGAGCGGCATCCCCGGAACCATGCTGCGCGGATCGTTCAGCGCGAACGCCGTTCCGCCGCCGGCGGTGTTGAAGCCGGCCGGGTCGAACACGGTACCTGCCGAGTAATAGCGCTGATTGAACAGGTTCTGGATCAGGCCGAACACCTCGACGTTCTTGGTCACCTGATAAGATGTGTTGACGTTCACGACCCAGTAGGCCGGGACCTTCGGGTAGACGTTGGTCTCGTCGTGCAGCAGGTACTGGCTGCCGACATAGTTGATGCTCGCCCCGACCTTCCAGGCATCGGTCACGGCATATTCCGCTCCGAGCTTCAGGCGATGCGCCGGAATGCCGGGAATGTGGTTGCCGGAGACGACGCCGACCGGCACCCGGAGGAACGGATCGTTGACGTCGAAGGCGCTGCGGAAGGTGGCGTCGATGAAGGTGTAGTTGGCGTAGGCGGTCCACCGGTTCCAGGCCAGGTCGACCTTGGCCTCGACACCCTGGCGCAGGGTGGTGCCGGCGTTCTTGAAATAGCCGCGCACCGGGTTGAGCGGATCGACCACCTGCAGGATGTCGTCGGAATTCTCGGTACGGAACAGGCTGAGGCCCCAGCGCAGCCGCCAGCCGTCATCGACCGCCACCGATTTGATCGGCGCCTTGCGGTAGGCCGGCAGGTCGGCAGCGTAGGCTGAGCGGCCGCCGGAAATCTCGCCGCGCAGGCCGCCTTCGACGGTGCGCGACACCACCTGCTTGAGCGGCGGATCGGCGATCAGGAAGTTGTCGATCAGGCAGGGATTGGCCGGATCGGAGCAGCCTAGCTCGAGCGGCGTCGGCGCGCGGTTGGCTTCGGAGTAGCCGGCATAAGCGGTCATATCAGGCGTGATCTTGTAGGTCAGGCCGACCACCGGGTTGAAGCGCTGAAAGTTGTTGTTGCTGTTCAGGAGTGGCGCGAAGCCGGTCTGGTCGCGCAGGTTGATCTGCGCCCAGTTGAAGCGGCCGCCAGCCGTCAGCGCCAGCTGCGAGGTGATGTCGAAGGTGTTGGTCGCGTAGATGCCGAGATAGGTGTTCTTGGCATTCAGGTTGACCGGAGCAAGGCCGGCGTTGGGCTGGTCGATATAGACGCCGAGGCCGGTGACGAACAGGTTGTTGTCGAGGGTGCCGAGCTCGGAGGTCGCCTGGAAGTTGGTGTTGCCGTGATCGACGCTGGCGCCGACGACGAAATGGTTGTCATGACCGAATAGCTGCGTGGTCGAGGTCGCCTGCAGCGAGCCACCATAGCTGTCGGTCTTGACCGTGTTGCGGTCGATCTGGCCGAGCGCCGCATCGGCGGCCAGCGTGTTGGCGGTTGGGCCGTTGCGGTTGATGTCCCACGGGGTCCCGGCGGCGTCCTCAAGGACGAACACGCCGCCGCCGTCCTGCACTTCGGTGCCATTGCCGTCGACGCGCGCCGACTTGTAGTTACGGTAGTAGCCGTTGGCCTGGATCGACAGCGTGTCGGTCGGTGTCCACTTCGCGCTCGCCTGCACCATCTGCATCTGCAGATGCAGCGACTGCGGCCAGGTATAGACGCTGGACCAGCGCTGGTTCAGCATCTCGATCGGCGTCGCGGCCACCGAGCCGAGCTTGTTGTCGGCGCCGGTGAAGGAGAGATGGAATTCGGTATTGTCGCCGCGCGCGCCGAAATCGGCATACATGCGCCGGATCTGCGAGGCAGACGAGTAGTCGCGCCAGCCGCGGTCATAGGCGCCCTCCGCCGCGATATAGGCCGAGTAGGTTCCGTTGTTCCAGCCGTATTGCGCGCCTGACTGGACCCGGCCGAACGAGCCGCCGAACAGCTGGGCTTCTCCGCCCTGGTAGGTGAAGCCGTTCTTCATCTCGATCGACATGGCCCCGCCGGTGGCGTTGAGGCCGAACAGCGGATTGTTCGGCATCAGCGTCATGCGCGCAATCGCCATTTCCGGGATCAGGTCCCAGTTCACGACGTCGCCGAAGGCCTCGTTGATGCGGGTGCCGTTCTGGTAGACGGCGATGCCCTGCGGCGTCCCGAGCACGGGCGAGGCAGTCTGACCGCGATAATTCAAGTCGCGCTGGAACGCGTTCCCGGTCTGGTCGCTGAGCGAGACCCCGGGCACCGATTGCAGGATGCTGTCGAGCAGCGTCGGCGCGCGGCTGTGGTCGAGCTCCCGCGCCCCGATGGTTTCGACATTGGAAGGAATCTTGTCCTTCGCGATCTCGCTGCCCTGAACGGGCGAGACGCCGACCACCTCGATGGTCTGCAGGGTTTGCTGCGCGAACGCAGCCGTAGGCAGCAACGCACACGTCGCGAGAAGCGCGCTCTTCAGCGCCGACAGTCTGGTCAAGACGTCCCCCAGTTTCTTGTCGACCGGTTCCGGCAACAGCCCACGCCCCTGAGCCTTTACCCGCACCAGAACCGGCCGATTTACCTGTTTACGAACGTTAACATTCGTAAACAGCCCTCCAGTTCGTCGCAACGGGCAATATTCTTCGGCCTCTAGGGACAATCTTCCCGGATCCGGAAAGTGGCGATCAATTCGCCGACGTATCTCCCAGACTCGGCCGTACTGCTGCACCCGGTTCTGGTTTGCAAGGGAACCTACATGATAGAAGAAGCATCGGCGCCACCAGCGCCCATAAGGGCAAGACCTTCATCGGATGTATCGCGTTCTGCTCGTCGATGACCACCCGGTCGTGATCACGGCCTGCCGCTGGCTGCTGAACGAAGCCGGGATCCGTGCGCTGTCCGAGGCACACGATGCCGACAGCGGGTACGACGCCTATGTTCGTGACCGGCCGGACGTCACGATCGTCGATCTGCGCCTGCACGGGCAGGAGCTCGGCGGCATCAGTCTGATCGAACGCATGCGGTCGCACGATCCCCGCGCCCGAATCCTGGTCTTCAGCATGCACGCCGATCCGCGTATCGTCCGCTCCGCGATCGACGCCGGCGCCAACGGCTATTTGCTAAAGGACGCCCCGCCGCACGAGCTGCCAAAGGCATTGGAACAGGTTCGAACCGGCGGCACCTATCTCGACCCGCAGCTCGCCACCCGCATCGCCCTGCTCCGCGCCGATCCGAACGGCATGGCGACCGTGGCATTGACCCCGCGCGAGCGCCAGGCACTTGCGCTGCTGGCTCAGGCGAAATCCTATCAGGCGATCGCCGACCATCTCGGCATCAGCTACAAGACCGTCATCAACCTGACCTACCGGCTGCGACAGAAGCTCGGGGCGCGCAGCCTGCCCGACCTGGTTCGTCTCGCAGTGGAAATGTCCCGCCCAAGCATGTGAGGGCCAATCGCCGTCCCTGCCGGCCCGCCACGAGCATCCGCCTGAAAGGCGAGGGCCTGCGACGGTCTCCCATCACAGGCCCTCGAGCTCATATCTGTGTCGCGTCGGTCCAGTGCGGACCGACGTCTCACTTCAGCAGCTTGGCCACCGACTTCAGCTCCTTGGAATCGAGCGTGCCGTCATGGTCAGGATCGGCCGCCTTGAAGCGGCCTTCCACCAGCGCGAGATACTCGTCCTTGGTCAGCGTGCCGTCATTGTCGGGATCAGCGGCCTTGAGATCCTTGGCCGAAACGCGGCCGCGCAGCTCCTTGGCGTCGAGCGTGCCGTCGTGGTCGCGATCGAGACGATCGAACAGCGCGCCGGCGGCCGTGCGGACCTCGTTCATGTCGGCGGTGCCGTCCTTGTCGGGGTCGATCGAGGTCAGCAGCTTGGAAGGGGCCGGTGCACTGACAGCGATCGTCGACGTGCCGACGATTGCTGTCATGCCGACGGCAGCGGCCGTCATCATCAGTTTCCAATTCATCGAATTGATCCTTTGTCTCCGCCGTCCGGGGGGCGGCGATGAAGGGCACGAAAACAACGTATGCGAGCGTCGGCGGTTTCACCGGCAACGCGCCACACATTGCTTTGACCTATGGGAGGCCTTGTCATTTCGCAAGTGCAAGAACGCGACGCCCGGGAAATTCCCGCAAGAGCGTCGGGACTAGAACCTCGGTCCGTGCAGGAAATATCTCCCCGGACGGTCGCGACGCGGACCGCTATCGTGGTCGAAGACACCTCCTCCTGCCTCGGCCCGGGCATTGGCGACGTGGCGTCCGCGCTTGGCGACATGCCTTGCGGTTCTGGCACCGCTCCCCGATGACACCTGTCGGACTTGCCCAACCTGACCTCTCTTGCCGGCCTGGGTTTGATTCCACCACGCTTCCAACTGGTCCCGCAGCGACTCCTCCGCGAAGGCGCGTCCATCCGGCAGCAGCGTGGACAGAAGGAGTGTGAGCACCAGTCCGAGCCGCATCGGCTGAGCGGACAAGCGGCGACGATGACCGGGTGTGTGAAGCACGGGCGTGTCCATTCTCTGGCTGATCCGGCGATCAGCAATGCATGCTGCAGCATATGTTTTCCTCGCTCTATGACTTCAATGTGTTTGCAACACGCCACATTCATCGCCGCCCTGAGATTCACTCGCGAAATGGCCGCCATATTGTCCCGGTCAAAATGTCCCGTTCGACTTGCCAAAACATCCCTATTCCTCATCGAAGCAGGAAGGGCCGGAGCAATTGCGGCATTCAACGACTGATCGTTTCCCGATCGCGTCATCTTTCAGCCGACGGGCCCGCATGTTTTCGCCCCGCCGACTCGTTAGCCCATCAGTTGAAGGGAGCGCGGGGACATGCAGCCGAACGGCATCGCCAGGAGTGCAAGAAGACGATCGCGATTGTACATGGCTGCCGGTGCTCTCGTTCTCGCGCCATTCGGTGCAGCGGCCGAGGAGATCCAGGGCAATGACCCCGCCTCGCCCGGGCATTTCCAGGTCGAACAGCGCTTCGGCTATCTGACAACCTTCAATCCGCAACAGAACGGCGGACGCCGCGTGCCGCAGCGTGCGGTCACCGGCGAGACCGAGATCGGCTACTCGCCGACCGAATGGTACGAGATCGCGTTGACCTCGCCTTACGCCTTTGCCCGCACCAATGTGCCGATGGCGCTTGGCAATGTGATGGACAATGGCGTGCCCGGCTATTCATTTCAGTCCGGCGGCGTCACCATTCGCCAGACCTTCATCCAGGGCGACCGGCTTGAGCGCACCGTCTTCCTCGGCCTGGTGTCACGCACCATCCTGGCGCCGCAGGGCGGCCTGACGCCGGACCTGTGGGTCGCCAACAAGGCCGGAGCCGGCCAGCCCGGCGCGCCGCGCTTCGTGCAGGAGGCCACGCCGCGGGTGGCGCAGATGTTCACGCCGATCATCGGCGTCAACCTGCCCAACGACTATCAGCTCATCTTCAACGCCAACATGACCTTCGGCATCGACGGCGCCGGCTCGGCCTTCGAGCCCTCGGTGCGCTTCGTCAAGCGCCTCAGCGATCGCTGGACCATCGGTATCGAGCACTTCTCCAATCTCGGACCGTTCGGCTACATCCTGCCCTGGAATCAGCAGATGCAGACGCTCTACGCAGTCGCCGACACCCGCTTCAAGGGCTTCGAGCTCAGCTTCGGCGTCGGCTACGGCCTGACCAACGCCTCGCGCGGCCTTGCCGTCAAGACCAGCATCGGCAAGGATTTCTGATCGGCGCGCCTTCATCCCATGACCAATCATAAGAAAAGGACACTCGTCATGCGTCGCCTCGTCACCGCCTGCGCGCTTCTCATGCTTGCCGGCTCCGCCGCGTCCGCCGAGGACGGCCCGCGCTTCCTCAACCGCACCGGCCAGACCATCGTGAAAATGTACCTGGCGGCCGCCGGCACCAAAACCTGGGGCGCCGACCAGTGCAAGAACGACGACGAGGGCGAGGTCGACCACAATGAGCGCATGACGCTGGTCGGCGTGAAGTCCGGCCGCTACGACATCAAGCTGTCCGAGAAGGGCGGCCGCACCTGCGTCGCCAAGAACATCGAACTCAAGGAAGGCGCGCAGTTCGTCGTGCGCGATACGGATCTGACCGAGTGCAGCAAATAGGCGGCACGCGGCGGCACCGATATCGCCCTGGATGGCGCCGCGTTCAGCGCGGCCTCAGATGGAGGGGGACCGTGCGCGAGACCTGCGCCTGAGCCATCGCCGGCGGAAAGCGCGGGAACGGCGCGGCGCGTTCGATGATGCCCATCGCCGCGCGGTCCAGCGCCGGCGAGCCCGAGCTTCCAGCGAGCCGTCGCGACAGCAGCCGTCCGTTGCGATCGATCACGACGTTCAGCATGACGGTGCCGCTCGCGCCATTGCCGTCGGAGGGATAGGCTGCGGCGCGGCGGATCTGCGCCACCACCTCGGCGTTCCAACTGGCCTGGCCCTCGCGCGCCCCGACGCTGTCCTCGCCGGGATTGGGCGCCGACGCGACACGTGAAGGCCGGGCCGCCGGCGCCGCAGCCGGCTTCGGCGGTGCCGGCTTCCTCTCGGCCCTCTCCTTCGTCTCCTTCTTCTCCACCGGCTTGCGCTCGACACGCTCGGGCACGGGAACGGGCTTCGGCTCCGGCGGTATCGCCTCGATCGGTTTCGGTGGTGGCGGCGGCGGCAAAACGACATCGTCTGCACGCGGCGGCTCGGGCGCGAGCGCGACCTGTGGCGCGGGCTCCGGCGAGGGAATGACATCCGGCACCGGCTCCGGCTGCGCCATGACCTGCGGCTCCGGCTCGGAGGGAGCCGGCGGGACAGGCTCAGCGACGGCCTCGCGCGCGACCGGGTCGTCCTTCACCGGCTCGTCCTTCGGCGGCTCCACCGGCGGCGGCTCGGACGCCGGTGCATCCTGCGCCGTCGGCGCCGGCTCGCTCACCACCGCCGGGCTGAACACGACGTCGAAGGCCGGCGCCTGGGCACGTCCCTGCGGCGCGGGACGCAGCAGCAGATAGCCGACGGCGAGCCCGACATGCAGCCCGCCCACCACCAGCGCGGCGATGGTCCACAGTGTCCGCTCCCGGCGCTGCTCGTATTCGAACGGATCGAGCGTGAGGACGCTCACTGCGCGCCCCGGTCTTCCAACGCGACCAGCGCCACCTTGGTATAGCCGGCACGGCGCAGCGTGTTCATCAGCGCCATCACCTCGCCATAGGGCAGCGTCTGATCGGCGCGCAGCAGCACGCGCTGCTCGTGATCGGACTTGGTGGCGGCATCGAGCGAGGCGGCGATGTCGGCCTGCGCCACGCTCTGGTCGCCAACGGCGAGCGAGCGGTCGGCCTTGAAGGTGACGAAGACCGGCGTCTCCGCGCGCGGCTGCGGCTCGGCCGAGATCGCCGGCAGGTTGACCGGGACGTCGACAGTGGCGAGCGGCGCGGCGACCATGAAGATGATCAAGAGCACCAGCATGACGTCGATGAACGGCGTCACGTTGATGTCGTGCGTCTCCTCGAATTCGTCGGGGCGTCGGGCAAGCTTGACGGCCATGGCTCACTCCGCCGGATTGGCGATCGACAGCATCGGCGCCTCGACGGCGCGGATGGCGCTGCGCCGCGTTTCGGCGGGCCCCGCGTGCTGCCGGTCGAGATCACGGCTGAGCAGGCGCATGACCGCCACCGATGCATCGGCGATGACGGCGCGATAGCCGCCGGTGGCGCGCGCGAACAGGTTGTAGATCACGACCGCGGGAATCGCGGCGGCGAGGCCGAAGGCGGTCGCGAGCAGCGCTTCCGCAATGCCCGGCGCCACCACCGCGAGGTTGGTCGTATGGGCATGCGAGATGCCGATGAAGCTGTTCATGATGCCCCAGACGGTGCCGAACAGGCCGACGAACGGCCCGACCGCGCCGACCGTGGCGAGAATGCCGATGCCGCGGCCGATGCGCGCCACCGCCGCCGCCTCGATCCGCTCGAACTGCCAGGAGACACGCTCCTTGATGCCATCGGCGGGGAGGCCACGCGACTTGTCGATTTCGTCATCGGCGACGGCCAGCAGCCGGCCGACCACACCGTCGTCGGCGGAAATGCGTCCCGTCGCATCCGACAGCGCGCGCGCGGCCATCGCGATGCCGAGCGCGCTGCGCGAGGTACGCAGTGCCGCGCGGAGTTGGATCGTCTTCACCACCAGAACGGTCCAGGTTGCGACTGAAGCCAGCGCCAGCCCGATCATCACCGCCTTCACGACGATGTCGGCCTGCATGAACATGGTCCAGGGCGACAACGCCTCCGGCAGCGTGCTCGCGATATTGGCGATGTGCGCCTGATCCATGGCCGTACTCCCTCGGTGGCCCCGTGGTTGGTGATCACGATCCCGGCGTGGATCGCATGGGGCCATGCCGGATCGTGTCGAGGCCTTGTTGTTTCGTGTCGTTGGGGCAAAGTCACGGCGAAGATCGCGACAATCCCGATCGTCAAAGAGTGCCGCCTGTCCCCACCGGCTTCAAGGCATTTGCTGCGTGGAAGTTGTCCTATGCGACCCGGGAATAATTCCCGAATGGAACGGGAAGCCCCTCACCTCTGGGCCAAAAGAAAAGGCCGGGATTGCTCCCGGCCTTCGTGATGGGATTGCCGGTCGAGCCGGACGACGACTTCAGAGCGTGGGCTCACTTCGCCTCTGCGCGCTTCGGCGGGGTCGCCGGCCACGACTTGATCAGGGTGTCGTAGTCGATCGTCTCGCCCTTCGGCTTCTCGTTCGCGAGCTTGCGCTGCGGAGCGATGTTGCCGTCCTTGGCCGACTTGTTGAACCAGAACTCGGCCGATTCCTTCTTGTTCAGCTTCGGACCGCATTCGCCCTGGACCTTGGATTTCTCGAGACGCTCGAGGACGGAGTCCTGGGCGGCTGCGAGCGCATCCATCGCGGCCTGCGGCGTCTTCGCACCGGACGACGCATCGCCGATGTTCTGCCACCACAGTTGCGCCAGCTTCGGATAGTCGGGCACGTTGTTGCCGGTCGGGGTCCACTGCACGCGCGCGGGCGAGCGGTAGAACTCGACGAGGCCGCCGAGCTTCGGCGCACGCTCGGTGAACGACTTGTCCCAGATGTCGGATTCACGGATGAAGGTGAGACCGACATGGCTCTTCTTCAAGCTGACCGTCTTGGAGACGATGAACTGCAGGTACAGCCAGGCGGCCTTGCGGCGATCCGGCGGGGTCGACTTCAGCAGCGTGAGCGAGCCCGCGTCCTGATAGCCGAGCTTCATGCCTTCCTTCCAGTAGGCGCCGTGCGGCGACGGAGCCATGCGCCACTTCGGCGTGCCGTCAGCGTTCACGACCGGCAGACCCGGCTTCACCATGTCGGCGGTGAAGGCGGTGTACCAGAAGATCTGCTGGGCGACGTTGCCCTGCGCGGGCACCGGGCCGGCCTCGGAGAAGGTCATGCCCTGCGCCTGCGGCGGCGCGTACTTCTTCATCCAGTCGAGATATTTGGTGATCGAGTAGACCGCCGCCGGGCCGTTGGTGTCGCCACCGCGCTCGACCGAGGAGCCGACCGGACGGCAGCCTTCCATGCGGATGCCCCATTCGTCGACCGGCAGGCCGTTCGGGATGCCCTTGTCGCCGTTGCCGGCCATCGACAGCCAGGCGTCGGTGAAGCGCCAGCCGAGCGAGGGATCCTTCTTGCCATAGTCCATGTGGCCATAGACCTTGACGCCGTTGATCTCCTTGATGTCGTTGGTGAAGAACTCGGCGATGTCCTCATAGGCCGACCAGTTCACGGGCACGCCGAGGTCGTAGCCATACTTGGCCTTGAACTTGGCCTTGTAGTCCGGATTGGTGAACCAGTCGTAGCGGAACCAATACAGGTTCGCGAACTGCTGGTCGGGCAGCTGATAGAGCTTGCCGTCCGGAGCTGTCGTGAACGACTTGCCGATGAAGTCGTTGACGTCGAGATAGGGGTCGGTGACGTCCTTGCCCTCGCCCTTCATGTAGTCCGACAGCGCGATGGTCTGGCCGTAGCGGAAGTGGGTGCCGATCAGGTCGGAGTCGTTGATCCAGCCGTCATAGACGTTCTTGCCGGACTGCATCTGGGTCTGCAGCTTCTCGACGACGTCACCTTCCTGGATGATGTCGTGCTTGAGCTTGATGCCAGTGATCTCGCTGAACGCCTTGGCGAGCGTCTTGGCTTCGTACTCATGCGTGGTGATGGTCTCGGAGACGACGTTGATCTCCATGCCCTTGAAGGGCTCGGCGGCCTTGGCCAGCCACTGCAGCTCCTTCAGCTGCTCCTCTTTCGAGAGCGTCGAGGGCTGGAATTCGCTGTCGATCCACTTCTGGATCGTGGCGTCGTCGGCAAGCGCCGGCACGGACAGCGTCATGGTCGCGGCGAACAGCGCGGCAGCGCTGGTCATCGCGAGATAGCTTGCCTTGGTCAGGTGATGCTTCCTAGGTTTCAAGTGTCGCATGCTTTCCTCCTTGAGCGACGTATCCAGGTCCGGGTTGCCCCCGGATCTGCCCTTCCTCGCCTGCCTCAGACGGTGCGAAAGATCGCAACGGCGGATGCAAGCGAAATTGCGGTCGCGAGCCACAGGCTCGAAACCTCAAAACTGTCCTCGCCGACCGGCAGGGTCGCGATCGTGTCGGTGCCGACAAGCCCGATCCAGACGAGGTGAATGACGGCGGCCGAGATCAGCGAGATGAACAGACGGTCGCCGCGCGTGGTCGGAATGCGCAGCACGCCGACGCGCTCGGCCTCGGGATAGCGCGCGGCGAGTAGCGTCATGACGCCGAGGGTGCAGGCCAGCGTGGCGAAGAAGATCGCCGTCGGCGCAGTCCAGGCCATCCATGCGATGCTGTCCATGGCTATCAGCTCCAGGCGATAATGGACCCCCTCCCCCGCTTGCGGGGGAGGGTTGGGGTGGGGGCGCCGCGAGTCCGACTGCCCAAGAGGAGAGATGCCCCCACCCGTATCGCATCTGGCGATGCGATACGGCCTCCCCCGCAAGCGGGGGAGGCGGAACGGAGGCCGTGGCGACAAGTGTGCATGATCACACCCGTCCCAGCGCGAAGCCGCGCGCGATGTAGTTGCGGACGAACCAGATGACGAGCGCGCCGGGGATGATGGTCAGCACGCCGGCAGCCGCGAGCAGGCCCCAATCCATGCCGGACGCCGACACGGTCCGGGTCATCACCGCCGAGATCGGCTTGGCATAGACCGAGGTCAGCGTGCGCGCGAGCAGCAGCTCGACCCAGGAGAACATGAAGCAGAAGAAGGCGGCGACGCCGATGCCGCTGGCGATCAGCGGCACCAGGATCTTCACGAAGAAGCGCGGGAACGAATAGCCGTCGAGGAACGCCGTCTCGTCGATCTCGCGCGGCACCGACGAGACGAAGCCTTCGAGGATCCAGACCGCGAGCGGGATGTTGAAGATGCAATGCGCCAGCGCGACCGCCCACGGCGTATCGAACAGGCCGATCGCCGAGTACAGATTGAAGAACGGCAGCGCGTAGACCGCGGCCGGCGCCATGCGGTTCGACAGCAGCCAGAAGAACAGGTGCTTGTCGCCGAGGAAACGGTAGCGCGAGAACGCATAGGCCGCCGGCAGCGCCACGAGGATCGAGATCACCGTGTTGAGGATCACGTATTTCAGCGAGTTGATGTAGCCGGAATACCAGCTCTCGTCGGTGAAGATGCGCATGTAGTTGGCCAGCGTCGGCTGATGCGGCCAGAGCGTCATCGTTGTGACGATCTCGTTGTTGGTCTTGAAGCTCATGTTGACGAGCCAGTAGATCGGCAACAGCAGGAAGACCAGGAACAGCGAGATGATGATGCGACGGCCCGGAATGGTGTTCATCACGCGCCCCCTTTCACCGGCCGGCGCTCGGCGCCGGCATTGGTCATGATGGTGTAGAACACCCAGCACACGATGAGGATGATCAGATTGTAGACCAGCGATAGCGCCGCCGCCTTGCCGAGGTCGAACTGGCCGAGCGCGATCTTGACGAGCTCGATCGAGATGAAGGTCGTCGAATTGCCCGGTCCGCCGCCGGTGACGACGAACGGCTCGGTGTAGATCATGAAGCTGTCCATGAAGCGCAGCAGCACGGCGATCAGCAGCACGCGATGCATCTTTGGCAGCTGGATTGCGGTAAACACCGCCCAGCGCGAGGCGCCGTCGATCTGCGCAGCCTGATAATAGGCGTCGGGGATCGACTTCAGGCCGGCATAGCACAGCAGCGCCACCAGGCTGGTCCAGTGCCACACGTCCATCACGATGACGGTGGCCCAGGCATCGAGATCGTTGGACACGTAATTGTAGTCGATGCCTACGCTCGTCAACGCATAGCCAAGCAGGCCGATGTCGGGCCGGCCGAAAATCTGCCAGATGGTGCCGACCACGTTCCACGGAATCAAGAGCGGCAGCGCCAACACGACGAGGCAGAAGGCCACGGTCCATCCGCCCCGCGGCATCGACAGCGCCACGACGATGCCGAGCGGCACCTCGATGGCCAGGATCGCGAGCGAGAAGATCAGGTTGCGCCCGAGCGAGGCGAGGAAGCGGCCGCCGAGATCGGTCGAGGGATCGAGCAGCTCCTTGAACCAGCCGACACCGTTCCAGAAGAACTGGTTGTTGCCGAACGTGTCCTGCATCGAATAGTTCACCACCGTCATCAGCGGCAAGATGGCGGAGAATGCCACCAGCAGGAACACCGGCAGCACCAGGAACCAGGCCTTGTTGTTGATGGTCTTGTCCATCACTCAGGCTCCCTCGACGAGACGGCTGTCGGCATAGACATGAACATAGGCTGGATTGAACTTCAGCCCGATCGCCGAGCCCTGCGGCGAGAAGCCGGCCGGCAGTCGCGCGGCGAACTTGACGTCGCCGACACGAACGCGCGCGAAGCGGATGCGGCCGAGATCGTCGACGCGCTCGATATTGGCATCGAGCAGGCCGGGTCCGGGCTGAGCGACATCGACGAATTCCGGACGGACGCCGATCTCGATCTTGGCTCCGGCCGGCAGCGCGTCGTAGCTGCGCGCCAGCGTCAGGGTGTGACCGTCGATGCGGGCTTCACGTCCCTTCACCTCGGCCGAGAGGATGTTCATGCCGGGCGAGCCGATGAAGTAGCCGACGAAGGTATGGGCCGGCTTGTCGAACAGCTCAGCGGGCGTGCCGCTCTGCACCACGCGGCCGTCATGCATCACGACGACGGTGTCGGCGAAGGTCAGCGCCTCGGTCTGATCGTGGGTGACGTAGATCATCGTCAGATCGAGCTCGCGATGCAGCGCCTTCAGCTTGGAGCGCAACTGCCATTTCAGCTCGGGATCGATCACGGTCAGCGGCTCGTCGAACAAGACGGCGGCGACGTCGGAGCGCACCAGGCCGCGGCCGAGCGAGATCTTCTGCTTGGCGTCGGCGGTCAAGCGCGTGGCCTTGCGGTTGAGGTCCGGCGTGAGATCGAGCAGACGTGCGATCTCTGCAACGCGCTTGTCGATCTCGGCCCTTGGCACGCCGCGGTTCTTCAGAGGAAACGCAAGATTTTCGCCCACCGTCATCGTGTCGTAGATGACCGGAAACTGGAACACCTGCGCGATGTTGCGTTCGCGGGTCGAGGCTTTGGTGATGTCCTTGCCGTCGAACAGGATCTTGCCGTGCGAGGGCGTCAGGATGCCGGAGATCAGGTTGAGCAGCGTGGTCTTTCCGCAGCCGGACGGGCCGAGCAGCGCATAGGCGCCGCCCTGGCGCCAGGTCATCGTGACCGGCTTCAGCGCGTAGCTTTCGATATCGCCGCTGTTACCGTTATAGGCGTGGGCGAGATCGACGAGGTCAATGCGGGCCATGCGGCATCTCCCTCAGATCGCCGGCGCCGCGACCAGACGGTCGCCGGCGTCGAACACGAACACATTGGCAGGATCGAGCACGGCGTCGAGGACCTCGCCGGGCTCGTATTCATGGACGCCGTGCAGCACCGCGACCCAGTTCATACCGTCGCGCGTCAGATGCACGAAGCTCTCCGATCCCGTGATCTCGGTGACCGAGACGGTCGCGGGAAAGGCATGGCGGCCGTGGCTGCCGTCGCCTTTGCCAAGCCCGAGCTGATGCGGGCGAAAGCCGACGCGATAGGCGCCGTCCGGCAGAGCGGCATAGAGGCCGACCGCCGGCGCCTTGACCCCGCCGGCATACTCCACGCTCTCGCCGCGCTTCTGGATCTCGACCGTGTTCATCGGCGGATCCGAGAACACCTGGCCGACACGCAAGGTGTCGGGTCGGCGATACACGGCCGCGGTATCGCCGGCCTGCAGCGCCTGCCCTTCCCACATGCAGATGGTGCGGCCGCCGAGCAGCAGCGCCTCCGAGGGCTCGGTGGTGGCATAGACGAAGATTGCGCCGGATGCCTCGAAGATGCGCGGCAGCTCGGTCCGCAGCTCCTCGCGCAGCTTGTAGTCGAGATTGGCGAGCGGCTCGTCCAGCAGCACGAGGTCCGCCCCCTTCACCAGTGCGCGCGCAATCGCCGTGCGCTGCTGCTGGCCGCCGGAGAGCTGCAGCGGCGTGCGCTTCAGATAGGGCTCGAGCCGCAGCAGCCGGGCCGCTTCCGCCACGCGCTTCTCGATCTCCTGGCGCGACTTGCCTTGCACGCGCAGCGGCGAGGCGATGTTCTCATAGACCGAGAGCGAGGGATAGTTGATGAACTGCTGATAGACCATCGCGACCGAGCGCTGCCGCACGTCGGCGCCGGTGACGTCCTTGCCGTCGACCAGCACCCGCCCCGTGGTCGGCCGGTCGAGGCCGGCGAGCAGTCGCATGATCGAGGTCTTGCCGGACAGCGTCGGCCCGAGCAGCACGCTCAGCGTGCCGCGCTGCAAAGTCAGCGAGACGTCGCGAATGGTGGTCACGCCGTCGACGATTCGGGAGACGTGATCGAGCGTGACGCTCATGCGCGCCCTCCCGCCTCACGCGCCGGCACGGCGGAGCGCTCGCGATTGGCCGTGATCCACGCATCGAGCGCGGCGATCTCAGCCGCCGACATCCGCAACCCCAGCTTCGATCGACGCCACACGATGTCCTCGGCCGTCAACGCCCACTCGTTCGTCATCAGGTACCTGACTTCACGCTCCGTCAAGGTGCCACCGAAATCCTGGCCGAGATCGGCCAAAGATGTCGCACCGGCGAGCATGGCCGCAGCCCGCGTGCCATAGGCATGGGCGATCCGCTTCGCATGTGCATCCGACAGGAACGGATAGGTCTTGCGGAGATCCGCAATCAACGGCGCAACGGCCGAAACCTTCATGTCGCCGCCGGGCAGCGGCGCCTTGCCGGTCCACCCCTCCTCCGCCTTGCCACCTTTCACATAGGGCGCGAGACGCTCCAGCGCCTCTTCCGACAGGCGCCGGTAGGTGGTGATCTTGCCGCCATAGATCGACAGCAGCGGCAAGCCGCCGGGCGTATCGAGCTCGAACACGTAGTCGCGGGTCGCCGCCTTGGCCTCGGAGGCGCCGTCGTCATAGAGCGGCCGCACGCCGGAATAGCTCCACACCACGTCGGCCGGCGTCACCGGCTTGGCGAGATATTCCCCGAGCGCGGCGCAGAGATAGGCGATCTCCTCGTCGGTCGCCTTCACCTTGGCCGGATCGCCCTGATAGTCGCGATCGGTGGTGCCGATCAGCGTGAAATCCTGCTGATAGGGAATGGCGAAGATGATGCGGCCGTCGGCGTTCTGGAAGATGTAGGCGCGGTCGTGGTCATAGAGCTTGCGCACCACGATGTGCGACCCCTGCACCAGCCGCACTTTCGCTTTCGCATTGACGCCGGCGCCGGTCGCCAGCACCTGCTCGACCCAGGGACCGGCGGCATTGACCAGCGCGCGCGCCTTGATGGTCTCGCGCTCGGCGGTCTGCGTGTTCTCGGTGGTGACCAGCCAATGGCTGCCATCCTGCCGGATTTCGATCGCGCGCGTGCGGGTGCGGATGACGGCGCCGCGATCGACGGCATCGCGCGCGGTCAGCACGACCAGACGCGCATCGTCGACGAAGCAGTCGGAATATTCGAAGCCCTTGCTGTAGCGCCCGGGGATCAAGGGGCGGCCGACCTCGTCGCTGCGCAGGTTCACCGACCGCGTCGGCGGCAGCAGCTTGCGGCCGCCGAGATGATCATAGAGGAACAGGCCGAGGCGCAGCAGCCAGGCCGGGCGCAGGCCCGAATGATGCGGCAGCACGAAACGCAACGGGCGGATGATGTGGGGCGCGATCTGCCACAGGATTTCGCGCTCGATCAGCGCCTCGCGGACCAGCCGGAACTCGTAATATTCGAGATAGCGCAGGCCGCCATGCACGAGCTTGGTCGACCAGGACGAGGTTCCGCTCGCCAGATCATTCATTTCACAAAGGAAAACGGAATTTCCGCGTCCGGCCGCATCGCGCGCGATGCCGCAACCGTTCACGCCGCCTCCGATAATGGCGAGGTCGTAGATCCGCTCCAACAGACGCATCCCCCGGCAATCGCCTTGACTGTGGCGATTTCACTTTCGGTTTCGAGTTAAACACAAACGAAAGTGAAAGCAAATCGAAATTCGCATGTTGGGCCGCGATTGGGCAAAACCTGCCCAAACCGGGATCAAGGAGCCTGCGAGAGTGGCGGAAAGTCAGGCGCGGCGGAGCACGGCGGACCCCGCCGCTTCGGTTGCCTCCGCGGCGTCGTCGGCGTCGGCGGCGGGCATCGCCGAGACCACCTCGATGCCGCGGCTATGGCAGAGGCTGGCCAGTCCGTCCGGCAGTGGCCGGTCGGTGACGAAGGTCTGGATCTGGCTGAGATGGGCGATGCGCACCGGCGCGCTGCGATGAAGCTTGGTGGAATCGGCGACCAGCATCACGCTGCGGGCATTGGCGATGATGGCCTGGGCGACCTGCACCTCGCGATAGTCGAAGTCGAGCAGCGCGCCCTCCTCGTCGATCGCGGATGCGCCGATGATCGCGTAGTCGACCTTGAACTGGCCGATCAGCTGCGTCGCCGTCGATCCGATCACGCCGCCATCCGAGCGCCGCACCGTGCCGCCGGCCACGATCACCTCGATGCGCGGATGCGGATAGAGCAGCATCGCGACGTTGAGATTGTTGGTGATGACGAGCAGGTCCTGGTGCGACGACAGCGCGCTCGCCACCTCCTCCGTCGTGGTGCCGATGTTGATGAAGAGCGAGGAGCCGTTCGGAATCCGCGCGGCGGCGACCGCGCCGATCGCCTTCTTCTCGTCGGCAGCGACGAAGCGCCGCGCCTCGTAGGCAAGATTCTCGACGCCGGAGGCGATGATGGCGCCGCCATGGATGCGCGTCAGCGCGCGCTGCTCGCACAGATCATTGAGGTCCTTGCGGATGGTCTGGGCCGAGACTTCGAAGCGGCGCGCGAGATCCTCCACCATGACGCGGCCGGAGGCGCGGGCGATGTTGAGGATGTCGGTCTGGCGTTGGGAAAGGACGGCCATGGCAAGCTTTCAGGACAAGCTGCACCATGGTGATGCTGATCGAGTCAAGCGTCAATCGGCGAAGCATTGGGCGCATCGCAGCAATCGCCGGCTCGGAGCACGTCCGGCGCGGCACGGTCCGGCTGACGTGCGCCGGCGGCCGCGTGCGCCAAGCTCGCTCAGGCGGCTGCGCTCAGCTCGCCGGTCACGAGCCGAAGCGCGGCGCGTTCGGCTTCGCGGGCATTGCGAAACACCTGGCCCTCGAGGGCATTGAAACGGTGGGACGCCGCGAAGAAGCGGAAGCCGCCACGATCGCGGACGACGATCCCCGCCGCCTGGGAGCTGACCTCGATGATATAGGTGTCGGACATTGCGAAATCCCGTCGTTCATTCCGGGCGTATAACAGGGCTCTATGACGAACGTTCCGGTCCTGGAGCCCCCGGCTATCCGATCTGCATGCCAACAGGAAATTGTGTGGATGTTATGTTGGCTGCGCTGCACGCGCCTTCACCGTCACGACACGGCCGAATCAGCGTGGATCATTCGGGACGAGCGTCGGCCTGCGCAGCGACGCATCGGCCCCGCCGATGCGGTCGTGATGCTGACCGAGCAACTGATAGATGGTGCGCAGATCCTTCAACACCTCGACTTGATCTTCACGAAACGCACTGAGCTGATTCTCGTAGACGCAAATCCTGCGCTCGGCGTGGAGAAGCCGCTGCTGCAGCTTCTTCAGGACCTGCAAGATCAGTTTCTCGTCGACGTCCGACATGGACTTCCTCCCACCCTGTTCGCGCACCGCGCCCCGCCATTTCCCTGTGCCGGCATTTTTTTCCGGCTGGCCCTTTTGGCCTTGTTGATCGGAAGCGGACTACCAACCTCGATGCCCGTCCGATGCGCCACTCGAAGCGCGCAATGAGGCAGAGACGCGGCATCGCACCTCCAAGCAACCAGAACTTGCAAATATCGTAAACACGCCTGCCCTGTGGACAAGGCCTACATCGCGCGAGATTGATCGGCACAGACGCCGCAAACGCGAGCTCGAATGAGCGCGCGCCGCCGGATCACGGTTCCTATGCCGAGCAAGTGGCATATGCCGGGCATTAACTGATGTTATTTTGGCGGGAGACCAAGATTGCGATCAGGCCGGGGTCGCCCCGTCGCGCCGGATCGGCTGCGGTCGGCCGTCGTCGTCGATCGAGACGTAGGTGAAGTTGCCGTCGGTGACGAGGATCGGCTGCTCCTCCTTCCGGCGCAGCACCCAGGCTTCGAGACGCACCGTCATCGAGGTGCGGCCGACGCGGACGAGATGCGCATAGACCGAAACGAGATCGCCGACATAGACCGCCTTGCGGAAGTTCATCGCCTCGATCGCGACCGTCACCGTGCGCGACTTCGCGACCTTGGCGGCGTACACACCGCCGCCGACATCCATCTGGCTGAGCAGCCAGCCGCCGAAGATGTCGCCATTGGCATTGGTGTCGGCCGGCATCGCCAGAGTGCGGATGCAGAGATCGCCGCGGGGCTCGGTCGGCGCGGACAGCGCGGCATGGACGGTCGCTTCGGTCACGTCGGATGGTCTCCAATTGCGGGAGCGTTCAAGAGGCGTCGAGCAAGGCCGTCAGTCGGGCCTCGCCATTTCGAACATCGCCTCCTGCATGATCTCGAAATAGTCGCCGCGACGGCCGGCGCGGACGATCGGATGCGCCAGCGCAGTCTGATAGACCCCGTCCTTGATCAGCGTCTTGTCGATATGCACGCCGACCACCTCGCCGAGCGTCAGCCAGGCCTGCGCCTTGGCGCCATCGGCGCCCTGCAGCTGGATGATCTGCGTCACCTTGCACTCGAACGCGACAGGGCTTTCGCCGACGCGCGGCACATTGACGAACTTGCACGGCACCGGCGTCACGCTCGCAAGCTTGAACTCGTCGACCTCGCGCGCGACATGCGCGGCGGTCGCATTCATCTGCGTGGCCAGGCCGCGCGTCACCAGGTTCCAGACGAACTCGCCGGTGTCCTGGATGTTGGCGACCGAGTCCTTCCACTGCGTCGAGGAGAAGCCGATGATCGGCGGGGTGTAGTTGAAGGCGTTGAAAAAGCTGTAGGGGGCGAGATTGACGTGACCGTCCGGATCGCGCGACGAGATCCAGCCGATCGGACGGGGGGCGACGATGGCATTGAAGGGATCGTGGCGGAGGCCGTGGCCGTTCTTCGGTTCGTAGAAATGCAGATCCCGTTCGGTCACGCCGTCGTCCCTTCCGTCATTGCGGGGAGCGCAAGCGACGAAGCTTCGCTCGAATGACGGCGAACTTAGCTTGCAGCGCCCCTGGAACCAAGCCCTGCCAGCACGAAATCGATCATCTCGTCGACCGTCGGGCCCGGCTTGGTCGCGCATTGCGCGATCATCTGCGGATGGAAGAAGCGCATCATCGCGGTCGTCGCACATTTTGCCGCCAGCGGCAGATCGGTGACGGCGAATTCGCCGGAGGCCGCGCCCTGCCCGATCACGCGGCCGATGATCTCGGTGATCAGCAGCATGTGCGCCTCGCAGACGTCCCAGCTCTCCTCCATCGCCACCGCGACCATCTCGTGCAGCTTGTTGTCGCCGACATAGCGCTCGGTGTTCATGCGATGAATGGTGCCAAGCAGCTCGCGCAGCCGCGGCGCCGCAGGCCCCGCCCGCTCCGCGATCGCGATGGCAGCCGCCTCGACCTGCGCCATCAGCGTGCGGGCGACCCCCCGGTGGATCGCCTTCTTGGAATCGAAGAACCGGTAGACATTCGCCGGGCTCATGCGGAGCTCCTTGGCGATGTCGGCGACGGTCGTCTTCTGGTAGCCGATCTGTCGAAACAGACGCTCAGCAACGACGAGAATGCGTTCGTGCGTATCGGATTCGATATGGTCGGAAACCAGGGTCATCATGCCTGCGATCTTGTTGGTCCTTCATTCGGCGGCCTCGGCCAAAGGAAGCGCGGGCCTCGGCACGTCAACGTGCTGCGTTGCGGAATGATCCGCGTCCTTCGTTCCGCGCTCGTCCAGGCTCTTGCGGAACCATAGGGCATACAATCCTGGCAAGTACAGCAGCGTGAGAAAGGTTGCAACGAACAACCCGCCCATGATGGTGATCGCCATCGGGCCCCAGAACGCCGAGCGCGACAGCGGGATCATGGCGAGGATCGCGGCCAGCGCGGTGAGCACCACGGGCCGGGCGCGGCGCACCGTGGCCTCGATGATCGCGTCCTTGCGGGTCAGACCATGGGCGACGTCGGTCTCGATCTGATCGACCAGGATCACCGCGTTGCGCATGATCATGCCGGCAAGCGCAATCAGGCCAAGCAGCGCCACGAAGCCGAACGGCGCGTTGGCGACATTGAGCCCGAGTGAGGCACCGACAATGCCGAGCGGCGCGGTCAGGAACACCAGGATCAGCCGCGAGAAGCTCTGCAGCTGGATCATCAGCAGGGTCAGCATCACGATGACCATCAGCGGAAACAGCACGAAGATCGAGGCATTGCCCTTGGCGGATTCCTCGAACGCGCCGCCGGCCTCGATCCGGTAGGCGGGCTCGAGGTGGTTGCGGATGTCCTGTAGCTTCGGCGAGATCTGGTTGGTGACATCGGGCGCCTGGACCCCGTCCGCCACGTCGGCGCGCACGGTGATCGCCATGTCGCGGTTGCGCCGCCACAGGATCGGCTCCTCGTGGGAATACTCGATCCTGGCGATCTGCTGCAGCGGCACCGCGATGCCGTTCTTCGAGGTGATGGTGAGATCGCCGACATGGGCGAGATCCAGCCGCTCGGACGGCGCCGCACGCGCGACGACGCCGACCTTCTCGATGCCGTCGCGGATGGTCGTGACCTGCACGCCGGAGATCAGCATCGCCAGCGATTGCGACACGTCCTGCGGGGTCAGGCCAAGTGCGCGGGCACGATCCTGGTCGACGACCAGCTTGAGGTAGGGCGACTGCTCGTTCCAGTCGAGCTGCGGATCCCTGACGTTCGGGTTCTGGCGCATGACGTCGCGCACCTGGTAGGCGATCTCGCGCACCTTGGCCGCATCGGGGCCGATGATGCGGAACTGGACGGGGAAGCCGACCGGCGGACCGAAATTGAAGCGATCGACCCGGACGCGCGCTTCGTTCAGCTCGCCATTCGCAGCCGCGGTCTCGATCTTGGCCTTGATGCGCTCGCGCGCGGCGACGTCCTTGGCGACGATCACGATCTCGGCGAAGGCTTCGTTCGGCAGTTGCGGGTTAAGACCGAGCCAGAAGCGCGGCGAGCCCTGCCCGACATAGGCGGTGTAGGTCTCGATGTCCTTGTCGTCCTTCAAGAGCGCTTCGGCCTTGCGTGCCGCCTTCTCGGTGACGCTGAAGGCGGTGCCCTCCGGCAGCCGCAGCTGCAAGAACAGCTCGGGCCGCTCCGACAGCGGAAAGAACTGCTGCTGGACATGGCCGAACGCCACGATCGATGCCGCGAAGACGCCGACCGTCGCGGCAACGGTGGTGATTCTATGCGTGACGCACCAGCGCACGATGGCGCGCAGGCCGCGATACATGCGCGTGTCGTAGACCGCGTGCTCGTCATGGCCGTGATGGGCCTTCATGTCGGGCAGCAGCTTGACACCGATATAGGGCGTGAAGATCACGGCGACAAACCAGGACGCGACCAGCGCGATGGCGACGATCCAGAAGATGCTGCCGGCATATTCGCCGACGGCCGAATTGGCGAAGCCGATCGGCAGGAAGCCGGCGGCCGTGACCAGGGTCCCGGTCAGCATCGGGAACGCGGTGGATTCCCAGGCAAAGGACGCGGCGCGCATCCGGTCCCAGCCCTGCTCCATCTTCACCACCATCATCTCGACCGCGATGATGGCATCGTCCACCAGGAGGCCGAGCGCGATGATGAGGGCTCCGAGCGAGATGCGATGCAGGTTGAGCCCCATGATGTTCATGACGATGAAGACGAGCCCGAGCACCAGCGGCACCGACAATGCCACGACGATGCCGGTGCGCCAGCCGAGCGCCAGGAACGAGACGAACAGCACGATCACCAGCGCTTCGACGAACGAGTGCACGAACTCGCTGACGGCGTGCTCGACCACCTTGGGCTGGTCGGCGATCTGCTCGATCTCGATGCCCTGCGGCACCGCCTTCATGAAATCCGCGGCGGCGGCGTGCACCTCCTTGCCGAGCTCCAGGATGTTGGCCTCCTTGGCGGTGACGACGCCGATGCCGAGCGCGGGCTTGCCCTCCTGCCGCACCTTGAAGCTCGGCGGATCGACGAAGCCGTGGCTGACGGTGGCGATATCGCCGAGCCGGAACACGCGTCCGTTGCTTTCGACCGGCGTCTCCGCGACCGCCTTGGCGCCGTCGAGCGCGCCGGTGACGCGCAGCGGCACGCGCTGCGACGAGGTCTCGACCGTGCCGGCCGGGGTCACATTGTTCTGCTTGGCAAGCGAATCGAACAGCGCCTGCGGCGTGATGCCGAGGGTGGCGAGCTTGGCATGGCTGAACTCGACATAGATGCGCTCGTCCTGGGTGCCGTAGAGATTGACCTTGGTAACGCCGGCGACCTTCAGCAGGCGCTGGCGCAGGCCTTCGGCGGTCTTCTTCAGCTGCGCATAGTCGGCGCCGTCGCCGGTCATCATGAACAGGATGGAATCGACGTCGGAGAACTCGTCATTGACGAACGGACCGATGATGCCCGACGGCAGCGACGACTGCACGTCGTCGAGCTTCTTGCGGATCAGATAGAACAGGTGCGGCACCTGGGCCGGCGGGGTCGAATCGCGGAAGGTCACCTGCATCGCGGTGAAGGCCGGCTTCGAATAGGTCTGCACCTTCTCGAAGTAAGGCAGCTCCTGCAGCTTCTTCTCGATGGGGTCGGCGACCTGGCTCTGCATCTCAGTCGCCGTGGCGCCGGGCCACATCACCGAGACGTTGACGACCTTGACGGTGAAGAACGGATCTTCGGCGCGGCCGAGCTTCTGATAGGAGAAGAAGCCGGCGACGCCGAGCGCGACGATCAGGAACAGCACCAGCGGCGGATGATTGACCGCCCAGGCCGACAGGTTGAACCGCTTCATGGGTGCTCTCCGAGATTCGATATCACTGGTCCGAGCCGTTGCTGTTAGTCACCGTCATTGCGAAAGAAGCGACCTGTCCGCCATAGCCCAAAGGGCGACGGCGGAAGCAATCCAGAATCCGCCTGCAGAAAAAACAGTCTGGATTGCGCCGTCGCTTCACTCCTCGCGATGACGACCGTTACGTCCGTCATTCCGGGGCGATGCGAAGCATCGAACCCGGAATCTCGAGGTTCCGGGTTCGCACTACGTGCGCCCCGGAACGACGGCAGAGCTAGAACGTCAGCGCCGACACGACGCGCACCCTCTGGCTGGGATCGATCTTCTGCACGCCGAGCGCCACGACCTTGTCGCCATCGTCAACGCCTGACGTGACGAGCACGTCCTTGCTGTCATAGGCCTTCACCTTCACCGGCTTCAGCGTCACCTCGCCCTTGTCGTTGACGACGTACAGCGACGGATCGCGGCCATCGCTGAACAGCGCCGACAGCGGCAGCCGCGCGACGCGCGTGGTGGCGGGATCGGCGAGCGTCAACGTCGCAGTCATGCCGAGCGAGACGGCGTCGCCGGCGTCCGGCAGCGAGAACTTGGCGAGATAGGTGCGCGTCGCGGAATCGGCGGTGGGCGCGATCTCGCGCAGCTTCGCCGCATATTGCTTGTTTGCCTCCGACCACAATGTGACGTAGGCGCTGCCGGTCTTGGCGCGCTCGAGCAGGGTCTCAGGGATCGCGACCACGGCCTCCTTCTCGGCAAAGCGCGCGACACGGATCGCAGCCTGGCCGGCGGCAACGACCACGCCTGGCTCGATCATGCTCGCGGTGACGACGCCGCGCGCGTCGGCAACCAGCGTCGCATAGGACAGCGAGTTGCGCGTCAGCTCGACCGAGCGCTCGGCGCGATTGAGCCGCGCCCTCGCCTCGTCGGCGGACGCCCTGGCCTGGTCCATCTGGGCATCCGTGGTCCAGCCCTTGGCGCGCAGCTCCTTGGCGCGGGTCTCGGCAGCGGAGGCCTGCGCCAGCACGCCGGTGGCGGCGCGGAATTCGGCTTCGGCCTGCTCGGCCTGCAGCTTCAGGTCGACCTCGTCGAGCGTGGCGAGCGGCTGGCCGACCTCCACGGTCTGGCCGACCTCGACCAGGCGCTTGGCGACCTTGCCGGCGACGCGGAAGCCGATATCGGCCTCGATGCGCGGCCGGATGGTGCCGACGAAGCTGCGCTCGGGCGTCTCGGCCTCGTAATGGACGGGCGCGACCAGGACCGGCCGGACCGGCTCGGCCTTCTGGGCGACGGTTTCATTGCACCCGGCCAGGGCGACGGCCATCGTGGCCAGCGCAAGGCCGGTCAACAGCTTGGAATAGCTCGCGAAAATCAGGCGGATCAACATGGGGCACCCTCGCTGCTCTTACGAGTAAGTGTCGAATGTCGAATGATGATTGTCAATATTCGTCAGTAATCATGACTTCGTGATCATCTGGACATGTTGCCGCAGGTGCTCAGTGGAGCGGCAGGCCGGCTCGGAACTGCGCTGTGCGCTCAACCGCCACCGATTGCGGGGCCGTCCGCCGCCGCGGTCGAGCCCGGCCCCGCAATCAGGGCACGCACCGTGCGCTTCACTCCGCGGGCGCCTGCCCGGCGAATTCGACCTTGCTCTCATGGCCGCCGAAGAACGCGAGCAGCCCCGCGATCAGCGGCAGCACCGACAGCGCGAGCAGGCCGTGCGTGGTCGAGCCGGTCGTGTCCTTGATCCAGCCGACCAGATAGGGACCGCCGAATCCGGCGAGATTGCCGATCGAGTTGATCAGCGCAATTGCGCCGGCCGCGGCCGTACCCGACAGCCACGCCGTCGGCAGCGTCCAGAACACGCCGAAGACACAGAACACGCCGATCGCCGCGACCGTGAGCGCGACCATGGTGAGCGTGGGATCGCCAATCATGCTCGATGCGGCCAGCGCCACCGCGATCAGGATCAGCGGCGCGCCGACATGCATCACGCGCTCGCGTGTCGCATCGGAATGCCGCGCCCACAGGATCATCGCGACGGTGCCGAACGCATAGGGGATCGCGGTGACGAAGCCTGTCTGCACATTGGTCAGTCCGAATGCCTTGACGATCTGCGGCAGCCAGAACTGCATGCCGTAGAGCGCGCCGACGAAGCCGAAATAGATCAGGCTGAGCACGATCACCTTCGGCGACGACAGCGCCTCGCCGAGCGTCATGTGGCCGGCGGCCTGCTTCGCCGCCGTCTCGGCCTCGAGCTTCGCCGCGAGCCAGGCCTTCTGCTCCGCGGACAGCCAGGTCGCATGCTCCGGCCGGTCGGTCAGGTAGAACCAGGTGACGACGCCGAGGATGACCGAGGGGATGCCCTCGATGATGAACAGCCACTGCCAGCCCTGCAGTCCCATCAGGCCGTGCATGCCGAGCAGCAGGCCGGAGACCGGCGCGCCGATCACGGTCGAGATCGGCACGGCAACCGCGAAGGCGGCGAGGAAGCGCGCGCGATACTGGGCGGGGTACCAATAAGTGAGATAGAGGATGATGCCGGGAAAGAATCCGGCCTCGGCGACGCCGAGCAGGAAGCGCAGCGTGTAAAAGCTCCACGGGCCCGAGACCACGGCCATCAGCGCCGAGATGATGCCCCAAGTCACCATGATGCGCGCGATCCAGCGGCTGGCGCCGAACTTCTCCAGCGCCAGATTGCTCGGCACCTCGAATATGAAATAGCCGATGAAGAAGATGCCCGCACCCCAGGCGAACACCAGCGGTGAGAATTTCAGCTCCGCATTCATGGTCAGCGCGGCGAAGCCGAGATTGACCCGGTCGAGATAGGAGAAGAAATAGGCCAGCACCAGAAACGGAATCAGGCGCCAGGAGATGGCGCGGATGGTCGCGGACTCGATATCGGAGCGGCCAAGCGCGGCCGGACTGGTGGCGGACGGACTCATCGATCTCCTCCCCGGAGCTTTCTGGACATTGATAGTTGAAGGCGGTGTTGAGCATCGGTCGTGGCAAGTCAATCGGAAAACCTGACATCCCACAGCCCGTCGGCGCATCGCGGGGGCGCGGCGCGCGCATGACGCCCTCCTCGCCCGAAATGCTCATCCGCGTCGTCGGCATCCTGCTCGGCATCTGGATCGACCGGATCGCGACGCGGCCTGCTTGGGCATAGGCCTGCCAACGGCAAGCCGCGATATCAACCGAAAGCTCAGATCGGCCCCGCGCCGGCGCGGCTGAAGAAGGCGTTGAGCTCCTCGGCCAGAACGGCAGGCTGCTCTTCCGGAATGTAGTGGCCGCACGAGGAGATGGTGATGCCCTCGACGTGATCGGCGACCTCCCTGAGCGGCGCGGCCATGTCCACGATCGATCCCTGGTCGGCACCGACGGCGAGCACCGGGGGCTTCAGCTTGCCTCTTTGTTTCAGCTCGCGGTTCTGACACGCGGACAGTGCGGCGGCACGATAATAAGCGAGCCCGGCGCGCAAGCCGCCGGCCTTGGTCAGCACGCGGGCGTATTCGTCGAGATCGCGTTCGGAGAACGCTTCGGGATTGGCACCCTTCCGGCGCAGGAACCAAGCGAGATAGTCGCGTTCGCGGCCGTGGATCAGCATCTCCGGGAGATCCGCGACGGCGTGGAACGCGAAGTGCCAAGTGCGCCACGCGCGGTCTGGCGCGAAGGGCAGCGCCTCGGGCAGGGTGACGCCGGGAATTCCTGCATCGAGCAGGGCCAGGCTGCGCACCTCGGCTTCGAACAGCGCCGCATAGGGATAAGCCACCCACGCACCGATATCGTGGGCCACCAGATGATAGCTGGTGACGCCGAGTTGCTGCAGCAGGCGATGCACCGCCGTGGCCAGGGTCTGAGTGTCGTAGCCTTCGGCTGGCCGGTCCGAATCGCCCTGCCCGGGGAGATCCGGCGCAATGACCCGATAGCGCGACGCGAGCAGTGGCATGACCTTGCGCCAGGCAAACCAGCTTTCGGGAAAGCCGGCGAGCAGCGCCACGACCTCGCCATCCGGCGGGCCACCGCTGACATAGTGCAGCCGAAGGCCATCGACGGTCTCGAAGCGGTGGGTAAAGCCCGGCAACGACGCATCGGCGCGACCGAACGGCTCGGCCGCGACCAGCCGCGACGGACTTTTGGCAGAGATGGCACTCATCAACTCGGTCATGGATCATTCTCCTAATTATAGAACAACTGTTTCCTATTTAGACACGACATCACGCGAACAAGGCGGCAGCCTGGTCTGCCACGGCCATCATCTCGCTCCTCGTGCGCCCTGTCTTGCCGACCACCCGAAATCCCTGGATCACGCAGAACAAGGCTCGGGCCACGACTTCCGCGTCGAGATCCGGCCGGATCGATCCATCCGCCTGGCCCAGCCTGATCAGGTCGCGCAACAGGGTCTCGACCCGCCGTAACGCTCCGCGGACCTTGGCAGCGGCCTCCGCATCCAAGGTGGCGAGTTCGGCCGCGCTGGTCACGACGAGGCAGCCGCGCCGGCCTTCGCTGTCGCTGGCGGATTCCGCGTAGAACTGCAGCAAGGCCTCCAGCTTGTCGCGGCCGCTGGGCTGCGCATCGATGCGCTCGCGCACCTGCTGGTCGCGGCGCGCGATGTAATGATCCAGCGTCGCCAGAAAGATCGCGCGCTTGTCCGCGAAGGCCTTGTAGAGGCTGCCGGTGGCGAGCTTCATGGCCGCGCGCAGTTCGGCCAAGGACGCGGCGTGGTAGCCGCGCTCGCTGAAGACCACCAGGGCCTTGTTCAGGGCGGTGTCCATATCGAACTCGCGCGGCCGACCGGGCCCGCGGCGCTCGGATGAATCCTGTTGCGACCTCGTCATTCCTCCTTTTAGGAAACATTCGTTTCCAAATCAAGAGCACTGAGCGGATCTCCGACGACCAGGTCAGTCTCCAAGCTGAAAGCGCTGGAACCGGTGCAGCTCGTCCTCGATGGTCCGCTTCAGCGCCTTGCGCCGGTCGCCGCGCGCCGCCTTGCCCTCGCCGACCCAGCTCCATTTCTGCATCAGGAGCTTGCCGTTCTGGCGGTCGGTCTTGAGATCGAGCGCGGCGACGATCTCGTCGCCGACCAGCACCGGCAGCGCGAAATAGCCGAACAGGCGCTTGTCCTTCGGGACATAGGCCTCGAAGCGATGATCATAGTCGAAGATCGCCTGCGTCCGCTTGCGCTGGATGATGAGCGGATCGAACGGCGACAGGATGTGCACGCGCTCGGAGCTGATGTCGATCGGCTCCTCCAGCGCGGCCGGCGTCGCCCAGTGCTCCTGCCTGCCGGCGCCCTCCAGCGTCACCGGCACGAGCTCGCCGCGCCGGACCCTGGCATCGATGACCCGGCGCACCGCGGCCTTGCTTGGCGCATTGAGATGGCAGAGCGAATCGAGGCTCACGACGCCTTGGGCGCGCAAGCCGCGGTCGAGCAGATAGGCTGCGATCTCGCGATCGTTGGCGCCCTTCGGCAGCCGTTGCCAGCCGAAATGCCGGGCGGTGAGGTCGTAGGTCTTGAGCATGCCGTCGCGGCCCGACACCGTCAGCACGCCCTCGTAGAAGCCGAGCTGCAGCGCGCGCTTCGACGGCTTGCGGCTGGCCCAGGCGTGGTCCTTCTCGCGCAGCACGTCGTCGTCGATGTCGCGGATCGTCAGCGCGCCGCCTTGGCGGATCAGCCGCATGACCTTGCGCGTATCCTCGGGCTTCACGGTCTGCAGCCAGCGATGGCCCTCGCGGCGGTAGCGGCGCATCGCCGGAACGAAGTAGCGGAAGTCCTGCAGCGGGATGTAGGACAGCGCGTGGGTCCAATATTCGAAGACGGTCTTGTCGGTGCTCTGCGCCTGCCTGAGATCGGCGCGGCGATAGGCGGGAATGCGGCTGAACAGGATGTGGTGATGGCAGCGCTCGATCACGTTGATGGTGTCGATCTGCACATAGCCGAGATGAGCAATGGCGGCGGCGACCGCCTCGGGGCCCGCGCCGAACGGCGCCTCGGCATCGAGCCGCTGCGCGCGCAGCCAGATGCGGCGCGCCTGCGGCTTGGAGAGCGGGATGGGCGTGGGGACAGCGGGCATGCCGCGCAATGGTGCGAGATTCGCCCCCGCTCCCGCAACGGCAAATCAGGCCGGCGAGATCCCCTTGCGGAACCTCACGGCTTGGCCTTGTCCGGAATGCTGCCGGTGGCGATCTCGGCCTTGCAGCTGGCGCGGCCGGGATCGGGCGCACGGCACTTGTAGATGCGGCCGGTCAGGCGGTCGACCAGCCAGGCCGTATCCTCGGCCGGACTTTCCAGGCCGACATAGCGGTTGCCGACCGCGGTGATCAGCGTCGACAGCAGGATCGATGCCGCAATGATGCCAGCCCCGATCAGCGTCGACATGGAACCGGCTGATCCCGTCTGATCCTGACTGCTCGCCCGATGGGACTGATAGTCGCGCCTGTGCGATGGGTTGAACACGGCTCTGCTTTTCTGTCTGCGTTTCTTAGACTACGAATCCAGTCGCCGTTCGCGTTCCTCAGGTTTGCGATTTTTTCCCGGCGAACGCTATCCGGTAGAACCGCATCTGGCCGATTTGTTGTTCGCTGACCGGCCACCTGCCGGTCGCTTTGCGGCAGCGCGCGGCGCGTCCCGCGGACCACTCGCTTCGCCCCTCAAGGGCCGCCCGGTCCGGCAACGTGACGTCGATCACATTTGGCGCTTTGAACCCGTTCTATCGTTCCCGCATCCAATGGCCATAGGGCATGACGACACGAGGATAACGACGATGACCCCATATTTTGGACGCTTTGCAGTTCAGGCGGCGGCGTTCTCCGCGATGCTGGCGATCGGCGCAGGCACCGCTCTCGCCGGCGAGGCCGTGTCGGCCGACAAGATCCTCAACGCGCTGAAGCCGAAGGCCGTGACGCGCGGCATTTCGGTCGGACCGCAGGCGACCCCGCAGGCCGACGCGGCAGCGCAGGCGAAGCAGGCGGCCTTCATCGACAGCATGCGCAACCGCAAGACCCGCTCGCTGTCGCTCGGCGAGCGCGAGCAGATCGCCGAGATCGCGGCGACCAAGCCCAAGATCGATCTCGAGATCCAGTTCGACTACAACTCGGCCGAAATCAGCAAGGCCTCGATGCCGGCCGTGCAGGAGCTCGGCAAGGCGCTGTCCGATCCGAACCTGAAGGGCTCGACCTTCGTGGTCGCCGGCCACACCGATGGCATCGGCAGCGACGGCTTCAACCAGGATCTCTCCGAGCGCCGTGCCGACACCATCAAGCGCTATCTGGTCGAGAAGTTCGCCCTCGCCGGCCAGGACCTCGTCACGGTCGGCTATGGCAAGACCAAGCTCAAGGACGCGGCCAACCCGGCCGATCCGCTCAACCGGCGGGTCCAGGTCGTCAACATGGACACCAAAACCGCGGCGAAGTGAGCGCTCCGCCGCGCATCGCCCCGCCCGCCCACGGTCCCTGGCGGACGGGGCGCTTTTTGTCCGGATTCAGATCCAGCTCTGGAACAGCATCAACCGGGTGAAGGTCTGCATCGTCGTGCCGATGAAGGCGGCGCTGACCGGCAGCATCGCGACGAAGCCCAGCACCACCACGGCGACATAGCTCCACAGCACCCAGCGCGGCCAGCGGCTCAGCGCATGGACGAGCGCGAGGCTCGCCAGCGTCGCCGACGGCAGATAGTAGTAGATGAAGCTCAGCGCGCGCGGCAGCAGCGCCCAGGGCAGATAGCAGCCGAGATAGAACGCCAGGATCAGGAACGCCGTCGCGCTGCGCGTCGCGATGAAATCCCGGACGCAGATGCCGAGCGCGGCAAGTGCCGGCCACAGCACCAGCGGATTGCCGAGCAGCACCACCGCGGCGATGTCGGTGTCGCTGGTCTTGTCGAACAGGAACCAGACCGGACGGACCAGCAACGGCCAGGTCGGCCACGCGCTCATGTAGGTATGGCCGGCGATCGCCGTGGTGACGCTGTCGGCGAAGATGCGCCGCTGCGCTTCGAAGATGCCGATGACGGACAGGCCGTGCAGCGGGACGAAGGTCGCGAGATAGCAAACGGCCGGCATCGCGACGAGGCACAGCACGATCTGCAGCCAGCTCAGTTGCGGCCATTGCTCGGGCCGATACCAGTCGGTCGGCTCGGCATCGCCGAACGAGGTCTGCCAGTGCTGCAACAGCTTGATGAGAGCGACGATGAGAAGCGCCGTCAAGAGCGGAAACAGCCCGCTCCATTTGCAGGCGATCGCAAGGCCGAACAGCGCGCCCGCCAGCGCGAACACGACCTGCGGCCGGCGCTGCCTGAACGAAAACAGAAAGGCCGCGATCCCGAGCAGGCTGAAGGCGAGCGCGCCGATGTCGAGCATCGCGATGCGCGCCTGCACGAACAGCATCTGGTTGAAGGCCGCGAGCAGCGCCGCTGCGATGGCAGGCCATTGCGCCGCGAACAGCGCCAGGCCGCACAGATAGATGGCGGCAACGGCGAGCCCGCCGAGCACGGTACCGGGATAGCGCCATGCGAAGGCGTTGTCGCCGAACGTCCTGATCGACAGTGCAATCAGCTCCTTGGCGAGCGGCGGATGCATCGGATTGAGCTGCGGCGTCGCCGGCGCCAGTCCCAGCATCTGCCGCGCCGCCGGGACGTAATGCACCTCGTCGAAGACGAATTTCGGCGGCGAGGCGAGCCCGATCATCAGCACGACGTGCGCGATCGCGAAGATCAGCAATGCCGTCATCACACAGCGGCGGACCGACAGAGCGCCATCCTGCGCAACCTCGCCGTCCTCGTCGTCGTCATCCCGGCGAGCAGCAGATACCTTCATGGGCCTCCGCGTTGAACTGATCTCACGGTGACGGCAACTAACCACCGAACGGTCATCGAGGCAAACTTGTGCCCATTTTACAACAACCCCGCGCGCCGTCTTCGGCTAGATTGAGCAGGAAACAATCTTCGGTGTGGATATGAGTCTGCGTCGCCGAATCTGTGTCGCTGCGATCTCGGCGGCCGCCCTGCTGGGCGTCGCGGGCGGCGCAAGCGCCGACGGCCGCATCGGCGAAGCCGTGCTGGTGCAGAAGGACGTGCTGCGCGTTGCAGGTGCCTCGAGCAGCCCGATCAGCGTCGGCGACGGCGTCGTGCGCAACGAAACGGTGCGCACCGGCAATGACAGTGCCGCGCGGCTCGTCATGATCGACAGCACCAATCTCTCGCTCGGCGCCAACGCCACCCTGACGCTCGACCGCACCGTCTTCAACGACGAGACCAGCTATCGCGACATCGCGATCCGGCTCGGCACCGGCGCGTTCCGCTTCGTCACCGGCCATTCCGAGAAAACCGCCTACAAGATCAACACGCCGCTGGCGACCATCGGCGTGCGCGGCACCATCCTCGACATCCGCTCGCAGCGCGGCCAGACCATGGTCGTGCTGCAGGAAGGCGCCTCGCGGGTCTGCACCCTCACCTTCCAATGCCTCGAGCTGACGCAGCCGGGCGACACCGCGATCATCACCGCGACCGGCCAGGGCCGAAGCGCGATCAAAAAGACCGGCAATCCGTCGTGGAGCTTTGCCGCCACCTGCGCGTCGACATCGGGCCTTTGCACGGTCACCGATCTCGCCAGTAATGCGCCGCCGCAGGACTTCACCGGCATCCTGTGCGGGCGGTGACGATGAGAACGCGCCGCGGTCAGCTTGCTCTCCTGATGACCGCCATCGCCGGCGGGCTGCTCCCGCTCGCCCTGCAGGCCGCGCCGGCCGCCGCGCAGAGCAGTTGCGGGGCGGACAATTTCGCGGCGGCGCTGTGCCCGACCCCGTCGCCGTCGCCGACCTCCTCGCCCACCGCCACGCCCACGCCGTCGGCCACGCCGATATCGACCTCCAGCCCGACGCCGACGCCCTCGCCCTCGATCTCGCCGACCCCGTCGCCGACGCCCACCGGCGCGGGAAACAGCGCGAACGCGATCAACGGCCTCGCCGACCAGCGCTTCAACCAGATGATCACCAACCGGGTGCTCGGGCTGGTGCTGCTCGGCGTCAACGAGCAGGTCAACTGCAACGACTGCGTCAGCGCGTTCGGCTCGGCCGGCTCGTTCTCGGCCGGCATCCATGGCCGCAAGCAGCTCACCAACAATCTGGCGCTGCTCGCCGGCCTCGCCTACACGCATTACAACGAGAACGGCTACCACGTGACCTCGGCGCCGATCGGCGCCTTCGCGCTGCGCTACGACTTCACCGATTGGGGCTCGTCGCGGCCGTTCTTCGACATCGGGACGATCCTGACGCCGTATGAGCGCGTGCGCTACAGCCGGAGCTATGCGACGAGCCTCGGCAACGTCACGGCGGACGGCACCACCACGGCGTCGAACTACGCGGTCTATGGCCGCGCCGGCTGGATCAGCCGGTTGTCGCCGCGCGACGAGCTCGCGGCGTCGGTCGAGCTGTGGCAATTGTGGCAGCACGTCGCCGGCTATCGCGATCCCGCGGTGGCCTTCAACCCGTTCGATGCGACGATCGCCGGCGGCACCGACCGCACCAGCCTGGTCAAGGTCGGCGGCCAATGGACCCACCTGTTCGGCTCCAGCATCGAAGCCAACATCAATGGCGGCTACGTCCAGTCGTTCGCGACCAGCTCCGGCATCGTCGCCACCGTCACCGGCAACGGCACGGTGACGCCGACCATGGGCAACCAGGGCTGGTTCGAATATGGCGGCCGGCTCGGCTTCCGCCTGCCGCAGGGCTGGATCGCCGATCTGTTCGTCAACGGCACGCTCGGCCCGCAGCCGGTCGGCAACACCATCCACGGCGGCATCGGCCTGCGCGTCCATTATTAGCGGCTGGCCCGGCGCCGAGCGGATCACCCTCGCTCCGTCAAAATTTCATGATCGGCCTGCGCTCGGGTCGCCTTGACCCGCGCCCGCCGGCGGACCTATTGAATGACAATCATCATTTAAACGCGCTGGCTCGCCAGGCGCGCGGAGATCCGATGGACGTTTTCACCCAGGCGACCACCGAAGCCCTGCCCGGTGTTGCGGCGGCGCCGTTCGAGCCGGCCCCGGAGCCGCCGCGCGCCAAGGCCGCGTCGGTCCGCACGGCATTGCTCTCCGGCCCGGTGCTGCCGGCGCTGTTCCGGTTGGCGCTGCCGACCATGACCGTGCTGGTGGCGCAAACCGCGGTCAACGTCGCCGAAGCGTATTACGTCGGCTTCCTCGGCACCGATGCGCTGGCCGGCGTCGCACTGGTGTTCCCGATCTTCATGCTGATGACGATGATGTCCAATGGCGGCATCGGCAGCGGCGTCTCCTCGGCGGTGGCGCGCGCGGTCGGCGCCGGGCACAACGCCGATGCCGATGCCATCGCGTTCCATGCCATCGTGCTGGCGGTGATCGCCGGCGGCCTGTTCACGCTTGCGACCGCGCTGTTCGGCCCGGCCCTGTACCATGCGCTCGGCGGGCGAGCCGGCGCGCTGGAGGCGGCGCTGCGCTACTCCAACTATCTGTTCGCCGGCGCGATCCCGGTGTGGATCGTCAATCTGCAGGCGGCGGCGCTGCGCGGCGCCGGCAATGTGCGGGTGCCGGCGTTGGTCACCCTGGTCGGCGCGCTGGTCATGATTCCCGCCTCGCCGCTGCTGATCTTCGGCCTCGGCCCGCTGCCGGGGCTCGGCATCGCCGGCGCGGGCATCGCCTTCGGCCTCTATTACTGCGGCGCCATGCTGGTGCTGCTGCGCTACATGGCCTCCGGCCGCTCCAGCCTGCATGTGCGCGTTGCGCGGCTGCAGGCCCGGCTGTTCGCCGACATCCTGGGAGTCGGGCTGCCGACCGCGCTCAACGCGGTCATGGTCAATCTCACCGTCATCCTGGTGACCGCGCTCGCCGGCCGCTTCGGGACCTCCGAGCTCGCCGCCTACGGCATCGCCTCACGGCTCGACTACATCATGATCCCGATCCTGTTCGGGCTGTGCACGGCCACCCTGACGATGGTCGGCATCAATGTCGGCGCCGGCCAGCGCGGCCGTGCGCGCCGCATCGCCTGGATCAGTGCCCTGGCGGGCGCAGCCCTGGTCGGGACCATCGGCCTGATCGTGGCGCTGCATCCGCCGCTCTGGCTCGGCCTGTTCAGCCGCGACGCCGAGGTTCTGCGCGAGGGCGCGACCTATCTGCGCACCGTGGCGCCGGCCTACGCCGCGCTCGGCTTCGGCTTCGTGCTCGCTTTTGCCGGCCAAGGCGCGGGCCACGTGCTGTGGCCATTCGTCGGGTCCGCCCTGCGCGTGCTGATCGCGGCGGGCGGCGGCTACATCGCAATCATCATGCTCGGCGGCGGCATGGCCTCGCTCGCCGCGATGGTCACGCTGTCGCTCGTCGTCTACGCATTGGTGTGCAGCCTCGTTCTCTCGCCCCGGATCTGGCGCTCGCCTCGTTAGCGCGACATGCACCGGCGGGCGCAATCCAACCGCTTGCAACTCACAAGCCGTCACCGCCAAATACAGGCAATTCGCGCGGCTGCTACCAATGAGTGGTGCGAACGGGCACCTGTCGATGATCCGACAAACGGGCTGATAACCTTCCGCTTCCGCTACTCCGCTGCCGGGTTCCTTTATGGAACCGGATTCAGCATGCGGTAATGTCTGACCGCCACTTCCTTGCAGCAGAGGCTCGCATCCGCCGGCGTCGAGCCTCGGACAGCCATCAGCAGGAAGCGTTGCACATGACCGCATCGATTTCGTCGAAGACTCTTCGCGATCTGGCATGGAGATTTGGCCGCGCGAAGGATGGCCAGATCAGCATGATCTTCGCCATCACCATCATCCCCATCCTGGTGTCGGTCGGCGCCGCCGTCGATTTCGCCAAGTCCAGCGACACCAAGGCGCAGTTGCAGAAGTCGGTCGACGCCGCGGTCCTCGCCGGCGTGACCCAGGCCAGCGCGCAGCAGGTCTCGACCGCGAGCGCGGTGTTCTCGGGCAGCTTCAAAGGCCGGTTCGGCACCGGCACAACGGCGACCTTCACGCCCAACAGCGACGGCTCGCTGTCGGGCACCGCGACGACCTCGGTGAAGACCTCGTTCCTCAACGTGATGGGCACGACATCGCTCGGCGTGACGGCGTCCGCAACGGCCAAGGCCGGCGCGCAGACTACGTCGCCCGTGTGCATCCTGCTGGTCAGCACCATCAACGCGCAATCATTGCTGGTGAATTCCGGGGCCCAGCTCAATGCGCCGAGCTGCGAGATCCACGTGCTGTCGACGCAGAGCCCGGCCGCGATGTTCAACGCCACGCTCAACGTCAAGCGCATCTGCATTAAGGGCACCAATATCACCAAGAACGGCGGCGCCACTCCGCCGGCCGAGACCGGCTGCGCGGCGATCTCCGACCCATTTGCCGGCAAGCTGCCCGCCGTCACGGTGGGCGCGTGCACCACCAACAACAAAGTCTATGATCCCGGCTCGGTCACGCTCAGCCCCGGCGTCTATTGCGGCGCGACCAACTTCAACGGCTCCGGCACGCTGACGCTCAATCCGGGCCTCTACATCATCAAGGGCGGCGCGATGACCTTCAACTCGGGATGGACGGTGACCGGCAGCGGCGTCACCTTCTACCTCGTCGACCAGAACGCGACGCTCACCTTCAACGGCAACGTCAATGCGACGCTGTCGGCGCCGACCAGCGGCACCTACGCCAATATCCTGATGTACGAGCCGAGCGGCCTGTCGACGACGAACCTTCCGATCAACGGCACCAGCAGCTCGTCCTACACCGGCCTGATGTATCTGCCGAGCCGCAACGTCACCATCAACTCGGTCTCGACCATGAGCAGCAACAGCGTCACGATGGTGTTCAACACGCTGATCCTGAACCAGACCAACTGGGCGATCGCGCCCGGCGCGTTGTCGATGTCGGCGGCCAGTGGTCCGGCCGGCACGGCGTTCCTGTCGAGGTAGTTGCCATAGCTGAGCCAATTCTCGTGAGTGCTGTTTCAGCGGCTGGTCGCCGGGACTGACGACCCGGCTTCACGAGAAGATATCAGCTCCTCTCTTCCGAGATGAAACGGAGCTGCATCCCGCCACCGTTACTCCATTCCCTCTCCCCGTTCTTCACGGCAGAGGGAACGCGGTGTCGCTGGCGGCTGCAGCGTCGTTTCAGCAGTGCAAGGACTTCACCAGCTCACCAGAGCCGCTCGCGCCCTGCGTCTCGGCCGCCGCCTCTGCCGACTCCACAAGCCGCCGCCAGCCCGCCCACTCACCTTCGTCGCCACTCCCTCCCCTTGACACCCTCTCCCGTTTCAGGTGACGTTACGTTATAACATTGCATAAAGAGGCCGCATGCCCGTTCGCCGGCACCGACCCCTCCCCCTGAAGAGGCTGTTCGATCTCGATGCGCAAACTCCCCGTCACGGTCTTGTCCGGCTTCCTCGGGGCTGGGAAGACCACTTTGCTCAACCACATCCTGAACAACCGCCAACGACTGAAGGTGGCGCCGCGCCAACGAGGCGGCCTGACCAGCCCGCATCCGAACCGAAAGTCCTCGGGTGCAACGAACCGCGAGACACACGCGCGACAGTCGCCCCTGCTTCGCGTGTGAGAGGGAAGGCGGTATAGCCGCTCCCTGCCCGGCGGAGCCGTCGCGAGACGGCTCCGCCAATTCCTTGATGGCTACGACTTCGACTCGGCGGGATCGCGGTGCACCGGGTCGATCCACAGCACCGTCTCGGGCTTCTCGACCGGCTCGATATCGATGTTGACCGCGACCGCCTCGCCGTCGCTGCGCACCAGCACGCATTCGAGCACTTCGTCCGGGCTCGCATTGATCTCCTGGTGCGGCACGTAGGGCGGCACGAAGATGAAATCGCCGGGACCGGCCTCCGCGGTGAACTGCAGCCGATCGCCCCAGCGCATCCGCGCCTTGCCCTTCACGACGTAGATCACGCTCTCGAGATGACCGTGATGATGCGCCCCGGTCTTGGCGTCAGGCCTGATCGTGACCGTGCCCGCCCACAATTTCTGCGCTCCGACGCGCGCGAAGTTGATCGCCGCCTTGCGGTCCATGCCCGGCGTCGACGGCACGTTGGAATCGAGCTGATTGCCCGGAATGACGCGGACGCCGTCGTGCTTCCAGCGCTCGTCGCCGTGATCGTGGGAATGGCCGTGCGCGTGATCGTGAGAGCCTGACATGATTTCTTCTCGGGATTTCATCTGTTCGAGGGAACCAAGCCATTGTTAGCCGAAATGCCGCAGCGAAGCTATTCGCCGTTCCCCACGAACCTTTCTGCATCGCGTGCGTTGGATCGGTGGAGTTCACACAAACAGCGGAGGACGAAGTCATGGGTGCCACCACCGACAAGATCAAGGGCGTCGCCAACGAGACCATCGGCAAGGCCAAGCAGGGCATCGGCGAAGCCACCGGCTCCGAGCGCCTGCAGGGCGAGGGTGCCGTGCAGGAAATCAAGGGCAAGGGCCAGCAGGCGCTGGGCGATGCCAAGCAGGCGACCAAGGACGCGGTGAACACCGCCGCCGGCGCCGCCAACAAGAATCTCTGAGCAGGATCGGCGCGGTCGCGGAGATCGCGCGAAGACGCTATCAACTACAAGACCGGCCCCTCACGGGGCCGGTCTTTGCATCGTCGTTAGTTGACGATAGATGGCAACTATCAGCCAGATCATTACAGCGCTCCAGCCGGCGCCCATGAATGCGCCCTCTCCCCTTGTGGGAGAGGGCATGTAGGACAGCGCCACGAGCTCGGTCGGGTGAGGGGTCTCTCTCCATGAGCGTCGCTCGCCGAGAGAGACCCCTCACCCCATTGTGTTCGCGGTTGGGCCCGTGATGCCCTCTCCCACAAGGGGAGAGAGCGCTGTATCGCGCAGCACGCTTGGTTGCCCTCCCGGCATCATTCGCGCGCCTTACTTCACGCCGAGCAGTTCGACGTCGAACATCAGCGTCGCGTTCGGCGGAATCACGCCGCCGGCGCCGCGGGCGCCGTAGCCCAGCTCGGGCGGAATGATCAGGGTACGCTTGCCGCCGACCTTCATGGTGGCGACGCCCTCGTCCCATCCAGCGATCACGCGCTTCATGCCGATCGGGAATTCGAACGGCTCGTTGCGATCCACCGACGAGTCGAACTTCTTGCCCTTCTGGCCGTTCTCATAGAGCCAGCCCGTATAGTGCATCACGCAGGTCTGACCGCGCGTCGGCGTGGCGCCGGCGCCTTCCTTGGTGTCGATGATCTGCAGTCCGGAGGGAGTGGTCATGGTCTTTCCTGTGGGTTTGGCGGAACTGGTCTGTGCCGAGACCGCGCGGGAGCCCAGCAAGACACCGGCCGCGGCCGATGCCGCCGCCATCAGCGCAACTCTTCTGTTCATCGGACGCCGCATGCTCCAGACCGCCTCTGCTCGTTCACGGGAGCCGCGGTTTAGCTCATGCGGGAGCGGCTGACCAGCCCGGCATCGACTTCCGAAAAAAATAATTCACTTGCGCATAATCGGAAATCATGATTTTCTCCGCGCATCCCGCCTCACCGCAGAGGGGCGTAGCGCGCGATCGTCACGACACGCGAGGTGGGATGCGATGGCCGCGTTGTTGCCGCAGCGTGTCTTCGGACGCGCCGACGAACGGCAGCTTGCGGACGTGAAGTCGCAGCGTCCTGATACCCCGATGCTGGTATCACGCGCGGTGCGCGCAAGCGCATTGTCGCAATGGTGGCCAACAAGCCCGGCGCACCAGGGAGACTGCGTATAAGCGTGAAGACCGTCGCGCAGGGAATGCCGGTTGAATCGGCTTTGCCTGTGGTACCTGCCGCCTGCATTTTTTTTCGCAGGCGGGCCATGGGTGAGGCCTTCACCCGGCATTCCCTGCGCCCTCTGCATTTTGCAAGGGCCACGATGATCGCAGACCTCGGGCGTCCGTGCCGCGAGAACGAGACCGTGTGTCGATCGTTGTTTGAGCCGTGTATCCGCCCCATCCACCGCCGTCGTCCCGGCGCCGATCCGGGGCCCATACGCCGCGGCGGACGTGACGTGCGAGGAACTAACGGCTGGCCTGCCTCAAACCACTGCCTGGGGTTATGGGTCCCGGCGCAAGGCCGGGACGACAGCGGTGTGTGTGGATGCGGCTTGCGTAGCCACCATCGTCATTGCGTGGAGCGAAGCGACGAAGCAATCCGGGGTCACGATCGCCACTCTGATCGTTTCGCTGCGCTCGCGATGACGAACGCACGGAGGAATTCCGGCACCTCAATAGCCCAGCGCACAGCCGTCCTTGCGCGGGTCGGAGCCGCCGGTGAGCGTGCCCTTGTCCCAGTCGATCCAGATCGCCTGACCGCCGCCGAGCGGCGACACCACCTTGGCGGTCTTGTGGCCGATCTTCTGCAAGCCCTCGACCACCTCGGCCGGCACGCCGTCCTCGAGCTGATAGACGCCCTCGTAGTGCAGACCGCGCGCCATATCGATCGCTTCCTGCACGTCGCAGCCATAGTCGAGGATGTTGGTCAGCACGTGGGTCTGGCCGACCGGCTGATACTGGCCGCCCATGACGCCGTACGACATCTGGGCGCGGCCGGCCTTGGTGGCGAGCGCCGGGATGATCGTGTGCAGCGGACGCTTGCCCGGGCCGATGCAGTTCGGATGGCCCGGCTGGATGCGGAAGCCGCCGGCGCGGTTCTGCAGCAGCACGCCGGTCTCGTTGGAGACGATGGCCGAGCCGAACGAATGCGCGATCGAATTGATGAAGGAGCAGACGTTGCGGTCGCGGTCGACGACCGTGATGTAGACCGTCTCCGGATTCATCGGTGGCGCGACGTTCGGCAGGTCGAGCAGCTTGTCGAGGCTGATCTGCGAGATGTACTCGTCGGCGAACTCCTTGGCGAGGATGCTGGCGACCTCGGTCGTCATGTGCGCGGGATCGCCGATGTGCTGCTCGCGCATCATGTAGGCGATACGGGCGGCCTCGGCCTCGAGGTGAAAGCGCTCGACGCTGAGCGGATCGATGCGCGTGAGGTCGAAGCGCGAGAGGATGTTGAGCATCACCAGCATGGTGATGCCCGGGCCGTTCGGCGGGCACTGCCAGACGTCGTAGTCCTTGTAGGTGGTGCCGATCGGCGAGGTCACCTCGGTCTGGTGGTTGGCGAAATCCTCCAAGGTGTGCAGGCCGCCGATGCCACGCAGCGTCTGCACCATGTCCTCGGCGACCGCGCCGGTATAGAAGCCCTTCGGCCCGTCCTTGGCGATGACGCGCAGGGTCTGCGCCAGCTCCGGCTGGCGGATCACGTCACCCACGGCAGCGGCCTTGCCATGCGGCAGAAAGTAGCGCGCGGTGTTGGTGCCGTTCTTGAGCTTCTCGAACTGGTTGTTCCAGTCGAACGCGACACGCGGCGCCACCACATAGCCGTCCTCCGCGGCGCGGATCGCGGGCTGCAGCAGCCGGTCGAGCCCGAGCCGGCCGTGGTCGCGCAGGATGCGGTCCCAGGCATCGATCGCGCCGGGCACGGAGACGGCATGAGCCGAGGTCAGAGGGACCGAATGGATCTTGCGCTCGAGAAACCAGTCCACGGTCGCGGCGGCGGGCGCCCGGCCCGAGCCGTTATAGGCCATGATCCGGCCTTCGCCCCTGGGTTGGACCAAGGCGAAGCAGTCGCCGCCGATGCCGGTCGATTGCGGCTCGATCACCCCGAGCAGAGCGCAGGCCGCCACCGCCGCGTCGGCTGCAGTGCCGCCGGCCCGCAGCACCTCGATCCCGGCCAGCGCCGCCTGCGGGTGCGAGGTGGCGATCATTCCGTTCTGGGCGTGGACCGTCGACCTGCCGGGGAAATGGAAGCTTCTCATCGTTGCTCGCTGCGTGATCGTTTGGTGGCTGGAATGCCAGTGCTGACCGGCTACATCGCACATTCCTTCCAGGCTCGGCAATGCCCGGGGATACCAGCTTTTCTATGGTCAGCTCTGCTGGTAAACGGCCGCATGCCCCTCGCCGTCGCCGCCTTTTATCAGTTCGTCGCCCTGCCGGATTTTCGCGACCTGCGCGCGCCGCTCCACGCCTTTTGCGCCGAGCGCGGCATCAAGGGCAGCGTCCTGCTGGCCGAGGAGGGCATCAACGGCACCGTGGCCGGGACCGAACCGGCAATTGCCGCTCTGGTCGGCGAGTTTCGCGACGGAACGCTGTTCGCCGGCCGGCTGGACAGTCTGGAGCTGAAATACTCGCGCGCCACGGCCATGCCGTTCCGGCGCCTCAAGGTGCGGCTGAAGCGGGAGATCGTCACGCTCGGCGATCCCGCCGCCAATCCGACCCGGCAGGTCGGGACCTATGTCAGTCCCGCCGATTGGAACGCGCTGATCGCCGCGCCGGATACCGTCGTGCTCGACACAAGGAATGCGTTCGAGGTGGCGATGGGGACGTTCGAAGGCGCGGTCGATCCAGGCCTGCAGAGCTTCGGGCAGTTCAAGGATTTTGCGGAACGCGCACTCGATCCTGCGAGGCACAAGCGGATCGCGATGTTCTGCACCGGCGGCATCCGCTGCGAGAAGGCGAGCGCGCTGCTGCTGGCGCGCGGCTTTTCCGAGGTCTACCACCTCAAGGGCGGCATCCTGAAGTATCTCGAGGAGATCCCGGAAGCCGAGAGCCGCTGGCGCGGCGGCTGCTTCGTGTTCGACGAACGCGTCGCGCTCGGCCACGGTCTGCGGGAGCACAGCGCGGCTACGATCAAGGCAGTTCCGGAGGGCGCACGCGATGAGCAGCTCTGATCCATCCAACGCGGTGCTCGGCGAGCGAATCGACACGCTGGAGATGCGCCTCACCTTCCAGGACGACACGATCGAGACGCTGAACCAGACCATCACCGCGCAGTGGCGCGAGATCGATGCGCTGAAGCGCAAGATCGCCCTGCTGGTCGAGCGGCTCGAGGACGCGCAAAGCAATGCCGAGGGGCCGCGCAATGAGCAGCCGCCGCACTACTGATCGTGCGGCGATCTCAGGCCGGGACGGTCGCCGGCGCCTTGCCGGCGGGCAGATCGATCACCTCTCCGGCCATGATCAGGCGGTCGCGGCCGGCGTCCTTCGCGGCATAGAGCGCGCGGTCGGCCGCCTCGATCAACGAGGCCGGGCCGGCCGATCGCTCGAAGCCCGGCCGGCACACTGCGCCACCGATGCTCGCGGTGACGATGCCCGCCGGGTTGTGATCGTGGACGATGCGGGCCTCGTGCAGTGCCCGCCTGATCCGCTCGCCGAGCCTGGCGCAGCCCCCGGCATCGGTGTTCGGCAGCAGGATGGCGAACTCCTCGCCGCCGTAGCGGGCCGCCAGATCCGAGCTGCGCTGCGCCTCGTCGGCGAGAATGCCGGCCACGGTGTGCAGGCATTCGTCGCCGGCCGGGTGGCCATAGGCGTCGTTAAAGGCCTTGAAGTGGTCGATGTCGATCATCAGCAGCGCCAGCGAAGTCTTGTCGCGGTAGGCCCTGCCCCACTCCTCCAGCAGCCGCTCGTCGAACCGGCGGCGGTTGGCGAGCCCGGTGAGACCGTCCTCGATCGCAAGCGTCTCGAGCCGTCCTTGCAGCGTCTTCTGCTGCGTCACGTCGCGGGTGACGGCGACGAAGCCGTCGAGCGCGCCGTCCGGCTGACGGGTGGCGCGGATCGTGGCCTCGACCCAGATCTCCGACTTGTCGCGGCGGCGCATGCGATAGGTTGCGCGTGCTTCGTCGACGGCCCCCCTCCTGAGCTGATCGAGGATCTCCTGCAACTGCGGGCGATCCAGCGGATGCACGCCGGAGAGCGCGCGCTTGCCCAGGAGCTGCGACGGGTGCCAGCCCAGCACGCGCATGGTCGAGGGCGAGACGTAGCCGATGCATTCGTCCAGCTCGATCCGCGTCACGATGTCGCTGGAGCCTTCGGCGAGCAGCCGGAAGTTCTCCTCCTTTGCCGCCAGCGCCGCGGCAAGCTGCTGCCGCTGCAGCAACTGCTTCGCGAGGAAGATGCCGATCGCAATGACAAGCGCGACCAGACAGACCAGCACCGTGAGCCGAATCAGCGCATCACGCTTCCATTCGGCCAGGACCTCCGCCTCCGTGCGCGTCACCAGAATGAGGAACGGATAGCGCTGCGCGTGCTGATAGAACCCGATGCGTTCGGATGTTTCGCCGAGCCTTCGGAACTGCAACGGCCCCGACGCCGGATGATAGGGGATCGCTTCAAGTACGGGGCGCCCGACCGTCTGCGGGTCCGGTTCCGCATTGTCGGCGAGGACGGCTCCGTCACGGCTCATCAGGCTGATCGTCCCCTCACGACCGACGGCAAACTGACGGTAGAACTGAGCGAAATAGGCAACGTCGACGGTTGCCAGCACGACGCCGCCGAACCGGCCATCCGCGTGATTCCAGCGCCTCGACAGGGTGATGACCCATTGACCGCCGGCCCTGCTCTGCACCGGACGACCGATCAGCAGCGAGCGATCGGCCGAAATCCTGTGGTGTGCGAAGTAGTCGCGATCGGCATTGTTGTAGTTGGTGAGCGTGACATCCTCGGTGGTGGCAAGCCAGTCGCCGTTTTCGCCATAGGCGAAGATGCCCCGGATGCGGCCGAGATTGGCCTTCCTCGTCTTCAGGATCGTCTGCAGTCGGGCGATCGCACCGAGCTTGCCGTCATCGGTCTCGAGCGCGGCGACGACGCCGCGCAACAGCGAATCCGCAAGCTCGAAGGTATCCTCGACGTGCTGGGTGAGGGAGTGAGCGAGGTTGCCGAGATCGGTTTCGGCATTGCGCACCTCCGCCTGTCGGGACGTCCATTCGCCCCAGACGCTGTAAGCGAGAATCGCGACCGACACGAGCGCAAGCACGCCAGCCGCCCACATCGGCAGGCGGCTTCGATCAACTCTGGTCGCACCAACGTCCATTCCGCGGGACTCTCCGGACGCCGGGAGAGTCCCATGGACATCTTATCTAACCCTGAAATGCGGCGGGTCCAAAGGCGTCCGCAACGCCCCGTAAGATTACGGCATCTCCCGTACGACTACGGACAAACAGCGGCGGCGCCGCGGTCAAGGCGGGCGTTCAGCCTGTTAGTTCAGCGAACGAACACCGACCGCACCTTGTCCCAAAGCGATGGCGAATGGTCTCGGTCAACGTCAGCGTCGTCCTTCACACGGGTCGTCGAGGGCTGCTGCAGGCTCACCGGATCCGATGCCGGAAACGTGTCCATCAGTCCCTTGTCGAGCTGCGTTGCAGTCTTGCGGTCGAGACGCGCGGCTTCGCGGGGATCGACGGCGTGCTTGTCGTGCGGCGCGGGATTGAATTTCTCAGCCATGACCAATCTCCCTGTGGGACGACAACGCAGGGGCGAAGGACGTGTTCCCCTCGATGTGACGCCCGGCGACTGCGGGGACGCTCGCATCTCCCGCGACGCCCGAGCGGATATGACCTTGGCCGGAACCGCTTGGGCATGTATCACGGACGGTAAACTGTTCCCGAAGGTTGCGGAGCCCCGAGCGTGAGTGAGACTGCCGTGAACAAGCCTTTCATCGACGTGCTGTCCGGTCAGCGCCAGAACGTGCCGCCGATCTGGATGATGCGGCAGGCCGGCCGCTACCTGCCGGAGTATCGCGAGGTCCGCGCCAAGGCCGGGGGCTTTCTCGATCTCTGCTTCAATCCTGAGCTCGCGGCCGAAGTCACGCTGCAGCCGATCCGGCGCTTCGGCTTCGATGCGGCGATCATCTTTTCGGACATTCTGGTGATCCCGCATGCGCTCGGCCGCAGCGTCCGCTTCGAGGTCGGTGAAGGCCCGCGGCTCGACCCGCTCGATACGCCGGAGAAGATCGCGACGCTGTCGGCGAAGGCAGACCTGTCGACGCTGGAAGCGGTGTTCGAGGCGCTGCGCCGTGTGCGGGCCGAGCTGCCACCGAGCACCGCCCTGATCGGCTTTTGCGGCGCCCCGTGGACGGTTGCGACCTACATGGTCGCGGGCCAAGGCACACCTGATCAGGCGCCGGCGCGGCTGCTCGCCTATCGGCATCCCGATGCGTTCGGCAGAATCATCGATGCGCTGGTCGACAGCTCGATCGCCTATCTCTTGAAGCAGCTGGAGGCCGGTGCCGACGCGCTGCAGATCTTCGACACCTGGGCCGGGGTGCTGTCACCGCGCGAGTTCGCGCGCTGGTCGGTCGCGCCGACGCGACGCATCGTCGAGGGCGTGCGCAAGGCGCGGCCGGATGCAAAGATCATCGGCTTTCCACGTGGCGCCGGCGCGCTGTTGCCGGGCTATGTCGCCGAAATCGGAATCGATGCCGTCAGCATCGACTGGACGGCGGAGCCCGCCTTTATCCGTGAACGGGTGCAGAGGAAAGTGGCCGTTCAGGGCAATCTCGATCCGCTGGCGCTGATCACCGGCGGCGCGGCGCTCGACCAGGCGGTCGACGACGTGCTGGCGAGCTATTCCGGTGGAAGGCACATCTTCAACCTCGGCCACGGCATCCTGCCGGAGACGCCGATCGCCCATGTCGAACAGATGCTCGCGCGCGTCCGCGCCTACAAGGGCTGACGACCTATCGCGGCCGGCTGCGCTCGATCAGCTCGGCCGCGCCGTTGGCAAGCAGCTCGAGCCCGACCGCACGGCCGAGCTCGCGCGGACGATCCGCCGGCGCGGAGCGTTGCGCCTCGATGAAGCGGCCGCCGTCCTCGTCGAGCACCGAGGCGGTCAGCGTCAACTGTCCGCCGTCGATGGTCGAAAAGCCTGCGATCGGCGAGTTGCAATGGCCGTTGAGCACCCAAAGCACCTCGCGCTCGGCGTCGGCGCAGGTCCGCGCGGCCGCATCGTCGATGGTCGCCAGGATGCGCCGGGTTTCCCAATCCGACGCGGGGCACTCGACGGCGACGATGCCCTGCCCGACCGCCGGCAGCATGTCGGCGACCGGAAACTCGTAGGAGGCGCGGTCGGACAAGCCGACCCGCTCGAGCCCGGAGCGCGCCATGATCAGGGCGTCGGCCGGCCCCACGGCGCCGCCGTCCGGCAGCCGCTGCAGCTCGCCATTGTCGAGCTTGCGGATGCGGGTGTCGGCCGCGCCGCGGAAATGGATCAGCTCGGCCTGCGGAAACAGCCGCCGCGCATAGGCGGCCCGGCGCACGGCATTGGTGCCGATCTTGAAGCCCCGGCCGCCATCCTTACGAAATTCGTCGAGCGACAGCCCGCGCCGCAGCACCAGCACGTCGCCCGGCGGATCGCGCGACAGCAGCGCTGCAACCACCAGACCGGGCGTCTCCTCGTTGCCCGGCATGTCCTTCAGCGAGTGCATCGCTGCATGCAGCCGGCCGTCCAGCATGGCACGGCGGATCTCGGCCACGAACGCCCCACCCTTGCCGCCATGCGAGAGCAGCTTGCTGGTCTGGTCGGAATCGCCCGTTGTCTCGAACTTGACGATCTCGATGTCGAGCGACGGAATCGCAGCCTGCAGCCGGCGGGCGATCTCCTCCGTCTGCGCCAAGGCCATCGTGCTCTTGCGGGTGCCGATCCGGAAACGTGTCACGAACTCATTCCTGCGTCAGCGCGCGTCCTGCAAGATCATGTCGGAGGCCTTCTCCGCGATCATGATGACCGGCGCGTTGGTGTTGCCCGAAACCAGATCCGGCATGATCGAAGCATCGACCACGCGCAGGCCGTCGACGCCGCGCACGCGCAAGCGTTGATCAACCACGGCGACCGCATCGGTCCCCATCCGGCAGGTCGAGGTCGGATGGTAGATCGTGCTGCCGGTCTGCCGGCAATAGGCCAGGATGTCGTCATCGCTCACGATCTTGGACCCCGGATAGGCTTCATCCGAGACATACGGCCTCAGCGCCGGTGCCGCCAGGATTTTCCGCAGGATCCGGAGACCCTCGATGTTGGCCCGCCGGTCGGTTTCACTGGCGAGATAATTGATGCGGATTTCCGGCGGCACCGTCGGATCCGCGCTCCTGATCCGCAGCGAACCGCGGCTTTCGGGCCTGAGCTGGCAGACCGAGGCGGTGAAGCCGGAGAAGGTGTGCAGCTTCTCGCCCATCTTGTCGGTCGAGAACGGGATGAAGTGGATCTGGATGTCCGGGCTCGCAAGCCGCGGATCGGTCTTGAAGAACGCGCCGGCCGTACCCGCCGCGATCGTCAGCGGACCGTTGCGGAAGGCCGCATAGCGTGCGCCGGCCAGCACCTTGCGCACGGGGTTGTTGACGATGTCGTTGAGCGTGATGCGCTGGCTGCAGCGCATCACGATGCGGACCTGCAGATGGTCCTGCAGATCACTCCCGACACCGGGCGCATCAAGGACCACGTCGAGGCCGTGCTGCTTCAGCAGCTCGCCCGGACCGACCCCGGACAACTGCAGCAGTTGCGGCGAGTTATAGGCACCGCTCGACACCAGGATCTCTTTGCGAGCGCGGGCCGTCCGCATCCGGCCGCGCTGGCTGAACGTCACGCCGCACGCCCGGCGTCCCTCGAACAGGATGCGCTGGGCCAGCGCGTCGGTCTCGACGTGGAGGTTGCTGCGGCCGAGCGCCGGCCGCAGGTAGGAGACTGCGCTGCTGGCGCGCCGGCCATGGCGTGTGGTGGTCTGGAAGAAGCCCGCGCCCTCCTGGCTCTGGCCGTTGAAGTCGCCATTGAAGGGCAAACCGGCTTCGACCGCCGCCTTCACGAACGCTTCGGACAACGGGTCCTCGTGTCGCCAGTCGGACACCGGCAGCGGGCCGTCGACGCCATGATAGTCGTCGCCTCCGCGGGACTGATTTTCCGCCCGCTTGAAATAGGGCAGCACGTCGTCATAGCCCCAGCCGACATTGCCGCGCTGGCGCCAGCGGTCGTAATCTTCGTGCTGGCCGCGCACATAGAGCAGGCCGTTGATCGAGCTGGAGCCACCGAGCACCTTGCCGCGCGGCTGGAACACAGAGCGGCCGTCGAGCCCGGGCTCCGGCTCGGTCTGGTACATCCAGTTGACGGATTTTTCCTTGAATAGCTTGCCGTAGCCGAGCGGAACGTGGATCCAGATGTTGCTGTCCTTCGGACCGGCCTCGAGCAGCAGCACCGTGTGCTTACCGTCGCTGCTGAGCCTGTTGGCGAGAACGCAGCCGGCCGAGCCGGCACCGACCACGACGTAGTCGAACTCCATGTCCGCCTCACGCAACGCCACGCTGCCTTCCATCGCTTCCCCACCGGCCTTGTTATTCTTTCATCCTCGATGATACCAAAACGCAAGGACATGCAAGCGGCAAATCAGCAGGTCTGGTCGGCCATCAGTCATTGCTGCCTAAGCAGGCGCGCGGCGTGCCGCGCGATCATCATTTCCTCATTGGTATTGACCACGCGCACGCGCACCCGCGACCGGTCCGAAGAGATCAAGGAATGGCTCGCACGATTGCGGCCGTCGTCCAACGCGATCCCGAGCCATTCGAAGCCTTCGCAGACGCGCTGGCGAATGCGCCATGCGTGCTCGCCGATGCCGCCGCAGAACACCACCGCGTCGATGCCCGAGAGGATCGCGGCCATAGCGCCGAGCTCGCGCCTGATGCGGTCGACAAAGTAGTCGATCGCCTGCCGGGCTTCCGGCGTGCCGGCTGCCTCCAATTCGCGCATGTCCTGCGACAGTCCCGACAATCCCTTGAGGCCCGAATGATTGTAGAGGAGATCGGTGACCGCCTCGGCGGTCATCCGCTTCTCCTGAAGCAGATAGAGGACGACGCCAGGGTCCAGCTGACCGCAGCGCGTGCCCATCGGCAGACCGTCGAGCGCCGTGAATCCCATCGACGAACCGATGCTCTGCCCATCCCGGATCGCACACATCGAGGCACCGTTGCCGAGATGCATCACGACCACCCGGCCCTTCTCGTCGAGCGGAGCGATCTCCTTCAGTCGCGAAACGACGTATTCGTAGGACAGGCCGTGAAAGCCGTAGCGGCGGATGCCTTGGTCGTAGAACTCACGCGGCAAGGCATAGGTATCATTGACCCAGGGGTGCGAACGATGGAACGCGGTGTCGAAACATGCGACCTGCACGGCATCGGGAAAGGCGCGATGGGCGGCGCGGACGCCGGAGAGATTGTGAGGCTGGTGCAATGGTGCCAGCGGAATGAGCTTTTGCAGATCATTCAGAACATCGTCATTGACGACGATCGGCTGCGTGAAAGCGAGCCCGCCATGGACGACGCGATGACCGACGGCGTCGACTTCGGTGCGGCCGATGGCGCGCTGCAGTACCTCGAGCACGACGCCGAGAGCCGCCTCGTGATCGGTGGCGCTCGCGGCATCGAGCCGTTCGTCAGCCAGCGCACCGTCCCTCAGCTTTGCTTCGAGATGCGGCGCCGCACTGCCAAGCCCTTCGATCTGGCCATGCACGGCCTCGACAAGCGCGGCATCTTCCTCGAACAAGGCGAACTTGATCGAGGATGAGCCGGAGTTGAGGGTCAGGATGTGTTGCATCGATGATGCCGCCTCGTGGAGAATGATGAACTGATAAACTGCAGAAAATACGAACTATTTCCGTGACGATCCGAAGACGAATAAAACGCTAGGTTGCATTCTGCCCTGAGCTTACTGCCTGCTATCATATCAAAGGTTGAGTCGGACCCGCGGGAGAGCATTGCGTGAATATGCCTCGACATCTCCTGCCGACCACCGTGGTCGGAAGCTACCCGCAGCCGGATTGGCTGGTCGATCGCGCAATGCTGTCGAAGTCCGTTCCCCGCATTCGCATGCAGGGCATGTGGCGCATCCCCCGGCCGCTGCTCGACGACGCCCAGGACGATGCGACCATTGTCGCGATCCACGACATGGAACAGGCCGGGATCGACATCGTGTCGGATGGCGAGATCCGGCGCGAAAGCTACTCCAACCGGTTTGCGACTGCGCTCGACGGCGTCGATGCCGACAATCCCGCCATCATCATCTCGCCGTCCGGGATCAAGACGCCGGTGCCGCGCGTCGTCGGCCCGATCCGGCGGACACAGCCGGTCGAGCTGCGTGACATGGAGTTCCTCCGCCGTAACACCAAGCATGCCGCCAAGATCACCCTGCCCGGGCCGTTCACATTGAGCCAGCAAGCCCAGGACGAATTCTACCGTGACGACGAGGCGCTCGCGATGGCCTTCGCCGAGGTCGTCAATGCCGAGGCCCGCGACCTGCAACGCGCCGGCGCCGACGTCATCCAGCTCGACGAGCCCTGGGTCCGCAACAACCCGCAGGCGGCGCGGCGCTATGCCGTCAAGGCGATCAACCGGGCGCTCGATCACATTACGGTGCCCACCATCGTTCACGTCTGCTTCGGTTATGCCGCCATCGTGCCGGGCTCCAGCAAGCCGAGCGGATATGCGTTCCTGGCCGAGCTTGCCGATTGCCACGCCGCGCAGATCGCGATCGAGGCGGCGCAGCCGCGACTCGACCTCGGCGTTCTCAAAGATCTCTCGACCAAGACCATCGTGCTCGGCGTCCTCGATCTCGGCGATGCCGAGGTCGAGCCGGTCGCGGTCGTCGCCGAGCGCATCCGCAACGGCCTCAAAGTGGTGGCGCCGGAGCGGCTGGTCGTGGCGCCGGACTGTGGCATGAAATATCTGCCGCGTGCGACCGCCTTCGGGAAATTGAAGGCGATGTGTGGGGCGGCGGCGCGGGTGCGCGAAGAGCTCGCCTGAAAGCCCAATGTGGCAGATGCGGCGCATGTCGGGCGCGACGCTCCACGATGGCGCCACCCTGCAAACCCATTTCCGGAATAAGGCAGCCCGCGAGCGCGAGGGGTCGGCTGGCCTGATCTCGTCGCAAGGGAGGCTCCGATGGCCGTCTGCATCACGTCGAGACATGTCGCCGGTGCGATCGGCATGCTTGCCGGCGCAGCGTTGAGCGGGACCGCGATGGCCGATCCGCTCGACGACATCATGGGCGGCCTGATGCGCGACGCGCGCAGCTCGTTTGCGCGGATGGTGCCGATCGGGCTCGTACCGACCATGCCATCGCTCCAGCCCCCTCCCATCCAGCAGCCAACGGCACTCCCACCATCCTCTCCGCCCGCGCTCCCGCCACAGGCTCAGACCGTCAAGCCGCAGGCCGCGGCGAAACCACTACGCCCCCGGCCGCCGCTCAGTCCCGCCGCGACGACGCTGGCGGCTGCCCATGCTGCCGAGACGGTCGCCGACGCCAATCTCGATGCGGCGCTGGCGGCCAACGAGAAGGCCATTTCCGACCGCGACGCGGCGGAGGTGCTGGCGAAGGCCAATCCCACCGCTACCAACATCGCGGCGGCCAAGGCCGCGGCCGAGGCCGCCTACATCGCGGAGGCCAACCTCACCGACGCGCTGCTCGCCGACAAGGACGCCGACGCGCGCCTCAAGGCGGCGCGGGCCGCTCTTGCCGCGGAGCAGAGCGGCCGGAGACCGGCCGCCAAGCCGCAGGAAGCGATGCCGGTCAGCCTCGCCGACAAGTAGCCGGCATCGCGCTCACAGCGCGTCGGCTCGTTCCATCGTATCGATCGTGACCACGCCATGGGCGCGCGACACGCAGGCGCAGAGCTTGCGGTTGTCGTGCTTCTGCTCGGCGCTGAAGAACACGTCGCGATGATCGATCTCGCCCTCGACCTCGACCACGTCGACCGCGCAGACGCCGCACTCGCCGCGCCGGCAATCCGCCATGACCTCATGGCCGGCGACATTCAGCACGTCGAGCATCGAGCGGTCGCGCGGCACCACGATTTCCTCGCCGCTGCCACGCAGCCGGACCTTGAACGGCTCGGTCGACAGCCGGCCGCTCGATCCGAACGTCTCATAGCTGAGATCGGCGGGAGCGCGGCCGCACGCCGCCCACGCGCTGCGCGCGGCATCCAGCATCCGCATCGGTCCGCAGAACAGCACGGCTGCTCCGGACGGCAGACTCGAAAACAGACCGGGCAGGTCCAGCCGCTGCGACTGGTCTGCGGCATACACCGCGAGCCGGTCGCCGAGCAGCGCCGAGAGCTCATCGACATAGGCCGCCTCGCCCTGCGATCGCACCGCGTAGTGCAACGAGACGTTCGGCGTCTTGCGGAGCAGCGCGTGCGCGGCCCCAACCAGCGGCGTGATGCCGATGCCGCCGGCCACCAGACAATAATGCGGACGCTGCCAGTCGACCTGCAGCAGCGAGGTCGGGCTCGCCACATCCAGCCGCGCACCGGGCTGCAGCGACCACAGATAGCGCGACCCGCCGCGGGAATCCTCGGCGAAGCGCACGGCGATCCGGTAGCCACGCGGATCCGCCTCGCCGACCAGCGAATAGGAGCGGACATCGGGCTGGCCGGCGGCGAGAACGCCGACCTTGATGTGGCTGCCAACCGCATAGGGCGCGCAGACATAGCCGTCGGGCCGCAGAATGAATTCGCGGATGCCCGGCGCGAGGTCGCGTGTCGAGACCAGGGTCGCAGGCGACCAATTGTCCTGGAAACGCATGATCGCCTCCTCAGCCGTTGGTCTGCGTCTTGATCAGCACCGCCGCCGGCACCAGGTCCATCGGACCACGCGCCTTCACGGCCAGCCGCAGATTGCGGGCGGCAAGCCGGGCATGCTCGCGCATGATCCCCTCGGCGCGCGCGCCCTCGCGGTTCTCGATCGCGTCGATGACGATGCGGTGATGCTCCTGCGCGACCACCAGGATGTGACGCGCCTCGGGGAGCGCCGATTGCGCCATCACGAAGCCGCTCGGCGAGGCGAACGGCAGCGCGCTGGCGCGGTCGACCTGGCGGATCACGGGCGGACTGCGCGACAATTCGGCCAGCAAGGCATGAAAGCGCGCGTTCAGCGCCACATAGGCCGAGAACCCATCGAACGAGAGCTCGGCGGGCGCGATGAGCTCGTCGATCTGGGCGAGGCATTCGCGCATCGGCTCGGTGTCGCGCACGGACACGCCGCGCTCGGCGGCGAGCCGCGCCGCCAGTCCTTCCATCGTGCCGCGCACCTCGATGGAGTCGAGCACGTCACGCTCGGAGAACGACTTCACCATGAAGCCGCCGGACGGAATGGCCTCGAGCAGCCCCTCCTCCTCCAGCCGCACCAGCGCCATCCGCACCGGCGTGCGCGAGACGCCGGCGGCCTCGACCGCCTGCAGCTCGGAGATGCGCTCGCCAGGGCGCAAGCCGCCGGTGAGAATCAGGTCGCGCAAAGTGAGCTGCGCACGGACGGTCTGCGAGATCGAGCGCTCGCTGTCACGCTCAGCCATTCCATTTACTCCGCGGCTTCGCGCAGCGGCGTTTCGCGCGCGATCATCCGATCGATGATCCGTCGTGCCCACATTGCGCCTGCATCGATGTTGAGGTTGTAGAAAACGCGTCCTGGATTCTCGTCCATCGCACGCTGCTGCGCTTCCAGGATCAGCTCGTCCTCGCGGAAGATGCCCGACACGCCCTCGCGAATCTCCGTCGTCAGCCGCTGCTCGGAAAGCTGGTAGTTGCGGGCGAACGCCCAGAAATAATGGCAGGTCTTGTCGGTCTCCGGCGTGATGGTGTTGAGCACCATGCCGTTGACGCCCTGCGAGCGGTCGCCCTCCGGCGCGCCCGTCCCGGTCGGGGCGACGCCGACGTCGATCGTCACCGTGCACGGCGCCTCGAAGCGGATGATCTGCCAGCGGTCGACGAGACCGGGCTTGCCGAGCTGCTTCGCCCAGAACGGCGGCGGCTCGATGCCGCGCATCCAGCGCGTCACGGTCGCGGTGCGCTCGCCATGGGTGACGTCGAACGGCGCTTCCGCCACCGCGTCGTTGCCGATCGACGAGCCGTGCACGAAGGTCTCGTGCGTGAGATCCATCAGATTGTCGACCACCAGCCGGTAGTCGCATTTGACGTGGATGGTCTTGCCATCGCCGGCCCAGGCCGGATCGTGATTCCAGTGCATGTCGGGAATGGTCGCGGGATCGGCCAGCGCCGGATCGCCCATCCACAGCCAGATGAACCGATGCCGCTCGACCGCCGGATAGGCCCGCACGCAGGCCGAGGGGTTGATGGTCTCCTGCGAGGGCATGAACGTGCAGCGGCCCTGCGGGCTGAACTTCAAGCCGTGATAGCCGCAAACGACAGTGTCGCCTTCCAGCCGCCCCTTGGACAGCGGCACCAGCCGATGCCAGCAGGCATCTTCGAGCGCGGCGATGGTGCCGTCGGCCTTACGGTACATCACGACGTGCTTGCCGCAGATCGTCCGCGGCAGCAGGGCCTGCTTGACCTCGGCGTCCCAGGCAGCGGCGTACCAGGCATTCATCGGAAAAGAAGCGGCCATGGCGTGTCCTCGTGTCGGTATACGTCCAACTGGATGCTGTATACAATACATGGGAGACAAGGCGCAAGTTCCGCCTGTTCCATGTCCACATCTGCCATTTCTGTATACAAAACACCTTCCCAGCCGCGCGACGGTTCCGCCAGAAGGAACGAAGCTGACAGACAATCCTTTCTGATTCAGTGACTTGCGTTGATTCCTCGCCGGTCCTCGACCAGATGTCACCCGTTCGGCTTCGGTCTTCGCCGCCCAGCGAGCGCTCGATCCCTTGGCATCTTTGCCTGGCAACGGGACCACAGGCACGAGGGATCAGCCGCCCCCACGGCGAGAGCAGATCCCGCAGGCAGCGCGGCGCCAGCGAGGCAGGGTTCGACGATCACGAGTGCTCGCCCCGAAGCCACGCGGCGCCGCGTGCATAGAGCGCTTCGACTTCCGGCCCCTTCAGCCCGGGCATGTCGCGCTTCACCGTGTAGCCGATGCGCGTCTGCAGATAGGCGAGATGCCGGTACCCCACGGGAAACTGCTCGAGCAGCGCACGATCCAGCGCCGGCACCGCGCCGGGTGTCACCGGGTCCATGCGATCCTTCTCATAGATCGGCTGGCGCAGCACGATGCCCCATTTGCCCGCGCGCTTCTCGAGAAAGTCGTAGAAGCGACCAGTGCAGAGCACGTCGCAAACGACGCCTTCGACTTCGGCGCGCTGTGAGATCGTCATCTTCGTCTGCGAGAGCGCGCGGTGGCCGGCGAGATCGACCGAGATGCCGCCGAGAAAGTGCAGGATGTTCACACCCTTGGCCCAGGCCGCCTTGCTGATCTCGATGAACTCGTCGCCGGTGCCCTGCGTCCACGTCGCCATCATCCGCCCATCCGGATGCCACACCGTGCGGAAACGCTCCCAATCGCCGGCATCGCGCCAGATCGCCCAGTTCTGCAACAGCTCGCGGATCTGACGGTCGTCCTCGATTTCGGCGGCGGTCTTGGTCATGTGCATTTCCTCCGTGTTGTGCGGCTGCTGGATACATGGATCGGAGCAGCGCTGCAAAACTCACATTGCTGGTGATGAAGTCCAAAGCGCGCCAAGCATTCAGTGTCGTCCCGGGCAAGTCCGACAACGCGGAGCGTTGCCGGACGCCGACCCGGGATCCATACGCCGCGGCGGATGCAGCTGGGCGAGAATGGTCGACCATCGTGCCTCGCACATCTCCTTGGGGTTATGGATCCCGGATCGGCGCGCGCGTTGCGCGCTTGTCCGGGACGACAGTTGAGTAAATGTCGACACCTTCGGCCTCATCACGGAGGCGAAGTGATAAGCATCTTTCATCCCGCGGCACGTCGTGCCCGGGTGATGCAGCATCCGTGTCCCTCCTGATCATGAGAGGGCGCGAGGAAGGCCGGACCTCGGCTGAGGCCCGTGGCCCGCCTGCTCAAAAGAATGCAGGCGGCAGGTACCACAGGTACAGCCGGACAGACCCGGCCTTCCCCGCGCGACGGTGTTAACGGTGTCCTTCGTGCTCTCCCTGGGGATCGGCTTTCTTGCCCCCATCGCCCGCGCGTGCCGTCAAGCAACGCTCACGGACTTGACCTCAGCGTCGAGAGGCCAGGACCACACGACTTCGCCGTACGTAACCACTGCGCTCGTCGGCACAGCCATCACGTCCATCGCAGCCCACCTCCACGTTCGTGACGACGCGTACGTCCCTCTGCTCGAGGCGGGTTGCGCCGACATAAGCACAGTTTCTGAAAAACAGCAATCAAAATCTTTCCAATCGGCAGGCCGCCTGCCCCGAAACAGCGCGAGAAGCTCATCGTTCGGCCGTTCGGTCGCTCCTAAGGCCTTTCCCCTGAACGACCAAAGCGATCGCATTTGCATCGTTGATGTCCGCAGCCGTTGCTGAGCTCTCATGGTCCGAGGCCGCGGCAGGCGGGGGTCTCAGAGGACGGCCACAGGCGCTGCCAGCACTGCGCTCTTGTCCATCTGCGATCCCCCTCCCCCACAGCCGTGCATGATGGCCTACGAATCGTCGGGTCACCTCGCCGGCCTTGCCATCATGCGCCAGCTCTCTGACCGCCTATTCCGGAATCCGTGCGATCAGCTGATGATGGGCATTGACGCCGATGTCGCCGCGCTGCGCGCCATGAGCCGCACCGTCGCTGTGATAGACGAGCAGTACGGCGTTGTCGTGGGTCAGAGGCTGCGGCGCCATGATCGTCAGCTTGGCCTTGCCATCTGCGCTGGCCACGAAGTCGTTGGTCGTGGCAGTGCCGTCGAGCGGCGTGAAGCCGACAGGCTTCTGGTCGAAATGGTTTTCGAACAGGCTGTAATGGCCGCCCGGCTTCAGATGATCGAAGCTCATGGCAATCTCGACCTTGCCGCCAGCCGCCGGCGTGAGCGTCACGCTGCCGCTCGCCGCCAGCCAGTCGCCGAGCGTAAAGCCGATCGCCTCTCCCTTGGCATTGGAGATTGCAACGGTCATCGCATCCTGATCGATGAACGCTGGCCGGAAGCCGGCGACATGCGAGATGTTCTGCGGCCCGACGGCGACCGGCGCTGCCGCGTCCGCGACGAAGGCATGGGGATCGACCGACTTCGGCTGCTTTGTCTCGGCCGAGAAGAATGCAGCATGCGTGACGAAGGTCAGATGGCTTGCATCGGCCGCCATGCTGGGGCCGGAGGCAGCGAATGACGCGAGCAGCAGCACCGGGCCGGCCCACGAGATCAGATTCTTCGATCGTTGCATCGTCCTATTCTCCTGGCGCCGCGTGCATGTCGACGCGCGCGATGCGCGTCCTGGCGGGCCTGCCCGCGCCGAAGCCCTGCTGGCTGTTCGCTTCGAACGCGACAAAGGTTACGCCCGCTGCCGCCCATGTTCGTGGCGCGCAGCACTGCGAGCTCAGTCCTGGGCAAAGACGCGTGGCGCGATCGAGAGGAACATGCGGCGGCCAAACAGGGCGGCCACCCCCATGAGCAGGACCGCCGTTCCGACGTTCCACATCAGGATCATCACCGAGGCGTCGATGGTATGGAACAGCGCGAGCGCCGTCGACGTGATCGCAGAGACGGCGAGGCTTCCCATCAGAGCGACCATGGTGGGACGAAGCCGCGCGGCATAGCGCAGCATCACCAGCAAGGCCAGCGACAGCGGCAGACTCGTCACCGCGAGCGTCGTGAAGCAGCGCGCCGCTTCGCCCGGACTCATGCCGTCGGGACCGATCGAGACCCAGTCCGTCAGACACTGATAGCCGATGTTGGACAGCCAGAGCGCAAGCGCCGGCAGCGGCAGGAGCATCCAGAGTCGCGAGCGGTCGGGAAGACTGATCAGGAACGCCGCGATCACCGCCAGCACGCCGGTCAGGATCGATCCCAGCAGGCTGGTGACGAAGGGCGCATCGTGCAGGCGCTGCGCCAGATCCGGACGGATCCCCTGGTTGACGGCGAGCAACGCCACGATGGCGGCTGCTCCCAGCAGCCAGCCGCAGGCGCGCAGCAGCGGCGGCCGCAGCCGTCTCACCGGCCGCATGTCGGTCGCAAGAGAGTCGATCAGGTCATCGGTCTTGATCATGGCTCGTTCCGCGGAATGAGCAGTTTCTGAAGGCTCTTCAGAGCGCGGTGCATGTTGACTTTCAAGGAGGTCGTGGACATTCCGGTCGCCGCCGACGCCTCCCTGAGCGACAGCTCCTTGAGCTTAAGCAGCCGCACGGCCTGTTGCTGGGCCGGCGGAAGGTTGCCGATCGCCCGCTCCAGTTCGCGGCGGTCAGGGGCCGCCTCCGCACTGGTCTCGGGCTCGGCTGCAATCTCGTGCTCCGGCGCCAGCGCGATCTCTCGCCCACGCTGGCGGACCTGCCGCCGCACCCGATCGATCAGTCGACGGTTGGCGATGGTCACCAGCCACGGCGCGAACGGGCGCGTCGGATCATAGGTGTGGCGGATCGAATGAATGGTCAACAGCACGTCCTGCACCGCATCCTCGATGTCGCTGCGGTCGTTGCAGCGCCGGGCCGCGAGCGAGCGCAGATACGGCGTGATCTCCTGCAGCAGCCGCTGATAGGCGACGCGGTCACCCTCCTGGGCATGCGCCATCAGGATCGCCCAATCGAGCGCCCGCCGCCCCGGCTTGACCTCGGCACGCGCCTGATGGTCGGCCGCGACGAGCCTCAGCCGCGGTGCGGGACCGCCCGGATCACTGCTCATCGGCGCCCTCCGCCTTTCGACCGAACGACGCCGCGAGATGATCGAGACTGACAGGCCCCGGCCCCAGGGCGATGATCGCAACGGCCATCGCTGCCCATGGCAGATGAAAATTGGCCCAGCCGTCGGGGACCACGAGCTGAATGATTGCGGTCATCATCAGAAGCCCGAGCGCGCTCAGCCGGGTCGCGAGCCCGGCCACCAGAAGCACGGGCAGCACGATCTCGGCCACGCCATCGAAGAACGCGAAGGCCGTAGGCCAGGGAAAATCGTACGCCTGCCCGAACACATGCAGCTTGAACTCATCCTCGAACAGATAGGAAGCGGCCGGCGACAGCGACAGCAACCCATCCCACTTGGTCAAGCCGGATCTGAAGAACGGGACCGCCAGCGCGATCCGCAGCACCGGGGGCGCCACGGTCCCCGCCAGCCGAGCGAGCCGATCCGCGACGTCACGCACGACGACGGCGAGGGCTGGAATGGTTGCGGCCGTTCTCATGCCGTCCCCGCCATCGGCGCGAGGTCGAAGCCGATCACGGCTCCGCTGTGGATCAGGTCGTGGAGAGTTCCGGCCAGCTCGAACCGGACGTCGGCGCGCAGCGCATTCTCGAGCGCCGTCAGGACCGATCGGCCAGCCAGGAGGGCCTCGACGAAAGCGAGGCTGCCCGCGGGGATCGAGCGGACCACGACATCAGCGTCCGGACGGACGATCAGCGCGGCCTCTCGGGCGTCGATATCTACTGGGCCAGGAATTCCTCCGGCCGCATTCATCTGCCAAATCGTGAGCGCAGGAAACGATGAGCCGACGAGCCGCAACGACGGATGAAACCGCAGGCGAAGCCCGGGCAGATCGGCCGGCGCAACGGCTGCGAAGGCCGCCGGTGTGACCGGCCCGGCCTCGGCGGCGTGATAGGCCTCCGTCCAGGCGCGCTCGATCCGCGCGACATCCGCCAGATAGGGCAGCGCCGATGCCGGCGCGAAGCCGTGGATGAACGCGGCGAAGCCGGCGCCGTAATCGAGCAGGATGGGAGAGCGCGGAAGCTCGGAGACGACATAGCGGCGCGCCATGGCCTGGAAGAACTCCGCTCCGACGATGCGATGCACTGCGGGATAGGCGTCCTTCAGCGTGGCCGTCAAGCCGACCACGACGTTGTTGCGGTAGACGCCGAACCGTCGCCGGCTCGGCGTGCCGTCCGGCCCGACCAGGCCGGCGGGCACCGGCTGCTCGGGGTCGAGCAGCGCCCGCGCAAAGCTGCCAAGACGTTCAGCAGGCGGCGGCATCACGCCACCTCCGTCACTTGCATGCGCATGATCGCCTCGGCGCGGCTGGCGTCTTCCGCGAGCACCGGCCAGGGTGGCACCTCGGCGTCCCACTCGATCAGCGTCGGCACGGGGCCGATCGACCGGATGGCGCGCGCATACAGCGCCCAGACCACGTCGTCGACCGGACGGTCATGGGTATCGATAAGGAGCGGCTGTCCGTGCTCGTCTTCCTCGCGCGCGTGACCGGCGAGATGGATCTGCAGCACATGCCCAAGCGGAAACGCGTCGAGATAGGAATACGGATCCCACTGCTGATTAGTTGCGGCGACGTGCACGTTGTTGACGTCGAGCAGGAGTCCGCAGCCGGTGCGGCGCGCGATCTCGGCAATGAAGGCGGGCTCGGACCAGTTGCTCTCGGCGAACGCGACATAGGTGGACGGATTTTCGAGCAGCATGCGGCGGCCGAGCGCGCTCTGCACCTCGTCGATATTGGCGCAGATGCGGTTCAGGGTTTCCGTCGTGTAAGGGACCGGAAGCAGATCGTTGAAGAACCCGGACTCGTGCGACGACCACGCGAGGTGTTCCGAGAACAATCCGGGCTCGTAGCGCGCGATCAATTGGCGGAGGCGGCCGAGATGGGCTTGGTCGAGCGGGCGATCGGCGCCGATCGACAATCCGACGCCGTGAAGCGACAGCGGATAGCGCTCGCGAATAGCCATGAGGTAGCGGTGCGGCGGTCCGCCCGCGCCCATGTAGTTCTCGGCATGCACTTCGAAGAAGCCGATGTCGGGCGATGTTTCGACGATGCAGCGGTAGTGCTCGGCCTTCAGGCCGACGCCCCCCCGTGCAGGGATCCCTGCAGCCGTCGAGAATTGCGAGCGTGACACGTGCAGTCTCCGATCAAGAAGTGAGGCGGGCCGCGCGCAGCCCGCCCGCGGCATCAGGCCTTCGGCGTGAGGCTTCCCGATCCCTTCGGGGTCTGCATCGTCGTGCAGGTGCCCTTGGGTTCGAGCTTGAAGGCATTGCCCTGATAGTCCGCCGTGCTCGTGCCCGCGCAGGTCGTGCCGGCACCTGCGAAGCAATCGTTCTGGCCCTTCAGCGCGACGCCGAAGCACTTCTCCATCTTGCCGTCCTTCATGGCCTTCATGGTCTCGGCCTGCTTGGCCTTCATCATCTTTTCCATGTCGCCCTTGGCCATCATCTCCGCCGAGGCGGACGTCACGGCAAGCGTGCCGGCGGCGACCGCGAATGCGCCGACAATCATTGCGGACAGCGTGCGATTGGACATGCGTGTTCCTCCATTCTCAGGGTTCAGCCTGCGGACATTGCAGGCGTCTGGCGGCCATCGGCACGCCTGCACATTGGTTCGCTCGGATGCGGCGGAAGGTTACGTCGCCGCGTTCGAGATGGCGTCCCTCAATTGCGCCTGAGATAGACGAATAGATCGGCGGCCGCCGACGACGACCAATCGGCGGCGCCCTGGAGGTATCCGATGATGAGGCCCGAAGCGGAGATCAGGTAGGTGATCGGCATTCCATGGAGGATGAACGGCGCGGTCCTGCCGCTGCCGTCGCCCTGCTGGGCCACATATCCGTTCGGATCGAGGCAGATCGGCAGCGTCTTCAGCCCAAGCGACCCGACGAAACGACCGACACGGTCGCGATCGCTCCGGTCTTCGGACACCGCGACGACCTGCAGGCGATCATGGGCGACGCTGCGCGCGAGTTGATCCAGCACCGGCAGTTCGGTGCGGCAGGCCGCGCACCATGAGGCGAAGAAGTTCAGCAGGATCGGCGCGCCGCGCAGCGCGGCCAGATCGAGCGTCCCGCCCTTGAGGCGAAACAGCCTCACCGGCGGCAGGCTCTGTTGCGGCCGCAGCAAGATGAGCTGATGGCGCCCGTCCGCGAAGGCCGGCACGTCATCGTGAGGCGGCGCAGCCAGGGCGGATCCCGCGCCCGCCATGAGGACCGACAGCAGGCCGCCGGTCACATCGCGCCGGCTCGCCACGCTCATTCCGTCACCTCCTCGACAACGAGAACGGGCGACGACTGCGGCACGGCGGGACGGAATGCGATGAAGAAGAACAGCGGATTGGGTAGCCAGTACAGCCAGCCGATCGACGGCTCACGCCGGCCATCCGGAAGCCGAAGGTCCAGCCAAACGTACAAGAACTTGTAGATGCACAGCCCGGGGATCCAGTTCAGCCGAAGATGGCCCGTCTTCAGGTAGCGCCGCCGGATGTAGAGATTTCCTTCAAACGGCGTGATGCCCCAGAGTCCGACCGGCCCCTCGGCAATCACCTCGCCGCTCGGCCGGTGCGTGATGCGCACGATGCGCGGGCGTGTGATTTGCAATCGGATACCTCCGCTGATCGCTCCGGACCATGTCGTTCCGACGGTTCGATCGCGGACCTGGAAAGGTTACCTGGCAGCTTGTCACGGCGGAGCAGATATCCGCGGCGCAAATCCGGCTACGGCGGCCCGAGCCTCGACTGGCCTCACGGCTGACGAATCCGGATCGAGATCACACGCCCTGCCCGATCGGCAGCGTCGCCAATCACGAGCGGACCGAGATGAAGGCAGGTTCGCGTGATCAGACTCTCCAGATTGGCCGGCGCGAGCTGCTGCGACATCTTCGCGACGCAGGCGAACCCGGCCGCCTCGGCGGCGCTCCCGGCTGCGAAAACGAATGCCAGCAGGACGAGCGCGTCCGATATCACGGACGGCGTGATGGCTTTCATGCAATTCCCCCTGCGGCTGGACCCGCGGCGGCAAGCCTCACAAGTCTATACGATATGACTGCGCCAAGACCACAACCGTTGGCGGAACCGACCCGCCGCAGACCACCTGAAAAAAATCTGCTGGAAACGTCGGCCGTCGTGTCGGGATGTGCGCATGCGGACCGTCCTTGGGTCAGCCGAATCGATACGAGCTGGCTTGAGCACTCCCAAATGGCCGCCTATCCAAGGTTGAAGCGTGGCCTGCACCCGGACCGGAGAGGACCCCTGCGATGCCGACGAACAAAAACACGATCTGCCTGTGGTTCGACAAGGACGCCGAGGCGGCCGCGCGGTTCTATGCCGAGGTGTTTCCCGACAGCCACGTGGCCTCCGTGCACCGCGCGCCGGGCGACTATCCGTCCGGCAAGGCCGGTGACGTGCTGACAGTGCAATTCACGGTGTGTGGCATCCCCTGTCTCGGCCTCAATGGCGGCCCCGCGTTCACCCACAACGAATCGTTCTCGTTCCAGATCGCCACCGACGATCAGGCGGAGACGGACCGCTATTGGAATGCCATCGTCGGCCATGGCGGCCAGGAAAGCCAATGCGGCTGGTGCAAGGACAAATGGGGCATCTCCTGGCAGATCACGCCGCGCGCGCTCACCGACGCGATGGCAGCCGGCGGAGCCGAGGCCAAGCGCGTGTTTGCCGCGATGATGGCGATGAAGAAGATCGACGTCGCCGCCATCGAGGCGGCCCGGCGGGGATGACCTTGCCAGCCGGAGCGCAGCATCGCCGCGCTCCGGCGTCACGGGCGCAGGCTGCCGCCGCGATGGCGCGCAGGAAGCGGTTCGACGCCAGAGCCTCGGGACGAAACAAACGACCGCCGGGGGGAACCATGGGATTGCCAGCAGATTGGTTCCATGACGCAATCCCCCCACCCGGAGACATCTCATCACCATGAAGATTCTTACGATCACTCTCGCAGTAGCCGCGAGCACATTGATGGCTGCAGCCGCCTCCGCTGCCCCGCTCACGGCCGGTATATCGGTCCTCCCGGAGAGCAGCATCCAGCAGGTTCGCCTGCTCTGCAACGAGAACGGCCGCTGCTGGCGCCAAAGCCGCGAACGCCGTGTCATCATCCGCGAAGACCGCGGCGCCTACGGCTATGGCCGGCACGAGCGGCGTGGCTATGAAGAGCGTGGCTATGAAGATCGTGGCGGCATCGGCATCCGCGCGCCCGGCGTGAGCGTCGGAATCGGCCGATAACACGTCCGACGTTCTGACTCATGCCAAGGCATCGCGATCAGAACTGCACATGATCCACAAATGAGCCAGGCGTCCGACGTTCGCATGTCGATGCAACGATGCTACGAACGTCGGATGAGCCGCCAGGCCAGACTCGCTCTCGCTTCAGGCGATGGCGGCGACCAGATCCTCACGACAAATAGTTTCGGCGGGACCTCGCTATTGCGCGCGCGCACACCATATATTGATGATCACCGCGCGTCCTCCGGCTGCCATCGGTGACTGAGAGCCATGCGCTCCCGCCGCGACCAGAAGGCGGACAGCATGTCGAAAACCTCGAACACCTCTTCGAACACCACCACGTCCAGTGCGCGCGTGGTTGGTGCGACCGCTCCTGGCGCCGCCATTCTTTGGGCTGCTGATCGTCGCCGCGATTCTGATCCGGTGGCCGCCGTTCGCAGCGGGGCGCTTGCGCCAGTTCACCCCGACAAGCCCTCCGAGCCGGCCAAGCGAGAGCGGTCATCGCTGCACGCGACACTCGCCACCAGGGCGGAGAATGCGTTGGAGACGGCGGGCCTGATGCAGCAGGGCGGCGAGCGCGCTGCCGCGATCAGGAAGGCGACCATCCTCGCAAACGCCGCCGAGATACTCGGGCATTTCAACGGAAGTGTCCGCTCGCGAACGAAGTGACGCTGGGGCGGCCTGCTCCTGCGTACCATCGTGCCCTCCGAGGGCGGCATCCGGTACAAGGACATGTCAGCCAATGCTCGAGATCAACCTCACCACAGAGCCTCCTCACGGCACGGTCGTGGATCCCGACTTTCTGCTGACGGAAATCATCGGGCTGAAGCGCCTGCTCGTCGAGGCCGAGAGCAATGCCAAGACCCGGTCCGAGCAGGCCGAAATCGAGGCGAGAGAACGCGAGACGGCGAGCAGGCTGCAAAAGCTCATTCTCGAGGAGCTGCACCATCGCATCAAGAATACGCTCGCGACCGTCACCGCCATCGTCTCCCAGAGCCTCCGCAACGTGCCGGCGACCAAGGATGCACAGCATGCCATCTCCGGGCGGCTCCTGGCCCTCGGACGGGCACACGATCTCCTCCTGCAAGCGAAATTGTCCAGCGGCGATCTCCGCACGGTGATCCGTACGTCCGTCCAGGCCTTCGACACGCCCGACGACTCACGCTTTGCGATCACCGGGCCCGACGTGCTGGTGACGCCGGATGCCGTCATCGCCATCGCGATGACGCTCAACGAGCTGTGCACGAACGCCCTGAAGTTCGGTGCGCTGTCCGTGCCGGAAGGACGCGTCGATCTGCTGTGGACCGTCGACCAACGCCGGGTCCGCTTCGCCTGGACCGAAAGACACGGCCCGGTCGTTCAACAGCCCGCCAGCCGAAGCTTCGGAACCCGGCTGATCGAAACGCTCGGCGTGCAGCTCGGCGGCGAGGTTCAGTTGACCTATGCGCCGTCAGGGCTCTCCTACACGTTCGACGCGCCGATCGCCGTTCTCGACTCTCCCGCGAGACCGCCGATGCACGCAACAGAAAGGGATCTCCGATGTCGCTGAGCCAATTTAGCGTCGATGAGCAGCCGCATACGATGGACGGATTGCGCCTGCTCGCCCAGGATGGCGCCGTCGGCGTCGAGGCCTTCGTCAGCCGCAAGGTGATGGACATCTGGGCCGAGTCGATCGAGCACACGGGCGGCCGGCAGAGCCTGTTTCGTGTCCAATACAATGCGCTGGGAAAATTGAACCTTGCTGCGATCGAGCGGATCGTGAGCAGGAAATATCGGCGCGGCGCCGCATCCAACCGTCAGCATCCCTTCATCGAGGTGTTGTTCTCGGATATCGCCGACAGCGGTGAAACGCTCGATCTGAGCGAGCTGGTGCGAGAGCCATTGCCGCCGTCATTCCATCGGCTTGCGTGAGACAGGCGGACGGCGCACCTCAGGTCTGACCGATCAGGGTTTGCGCGGACGCGGTGCAGATCTCCTCGAGGAAGTCGAGGAAGGCGCGGGCGCGCGAGGAGATCAGCTTGCGGCTCGGAAAGATCGCGGTCAACTGGGCGGCGCGGGTGTCGAACACGACCCCCCTGCCGATCTCGACCAGCCGGCCCTCGCCGAGCAGCTCGACGCAATAGTGCTCCGGCAGAAAGGAAATGCCGGCGCCATGGGCGACGGCGCGGCGCACCGCCAGCGGATTGTTGATGCGGGCGACATGCGCACCGACGTCGAAGCGGACGAGATGGCCGTGCTGCTTGATCATCAGGGTCCGATCGCCATAGCGCCGCTCGCAGATCATGAGATGGCGCTCCAGCGCGCGGACGTCGTCGCCGATGTCGTGCGCGGCGAGATAAGCGGGGCTGGTCACCCAGATCAGGCGGCCCCCGATCAGCACTTTCTGCGCCAGCTCGGAATTCTCCTGCACGCCGACCACGACCGCGATGTCGAAGCGGTCGGCCAGCATGTCGATCGCCCGCGTGGTCGCCTCGACATCGAGCTCGATGCGCGGATAGCGGTGGTGGAATTCGGCGAGCTGCGGCGCCAGGATCTCCTCGCAGAATGCCGGCGGCAGCGCCACGGACAGTCGGCCGCTGGGCACGCCGACCAGCCCGGTCATGACCGCGTCGGCCTCAGAGACCTGATCCAGGATCTTCTGACATTGCTGGAAGAACAGCTCGCCCTCGCGGGTCACCCGGACGCGCCGCGAGTTGCGGTCGAACAGCCGGATGCCGAGATCCTGCTCGAGCCGGGCGACCGATTTGCTGACCGAGGATTTCGGCATGCCCAGGGACCGCGAGGCGCCGGTCATGCCGCCGGTCGCGACCACCGCATGGAACACCGGAATGTCCTCGATCCGCCATTTCATCCTAGAGCCGCTCGTTCATCGAGAGAAACGATCCGTGCACGTTAGCATGATTGTCTAGCATGGGAAACTTCGTAAGGTCCGTCCCAGCACGGCCGCGGGTCACAGTCCACGGCGGCCCATTTCGCGGAGGGACACTTGGCCCGGATCATCGGCGGCATCGGCGCCTCGCACTCGCCCACCATCGGCTTCGCACTCGACACCAACAAGCAGAACGACCCGGCCTGGAAGCCGATCTTCGACGGCTTCGCAGTCGTGCGCGACTGGGTGAAGCAGAAGGACATCGACGTCCTGTTCATGATCTACAACGATCACATCACCTCGTTCTTCTTCGATCACTACTCCGCCTTCGCGCTCGGCATTGACGACCGGTATATCGCCGCCGACGAAGGCGGCGGACCGCGCGACGTGCCGCCGGCGAAGGGCCACCTCGGCCTGTCGCAGCACATCGCGATGGCGATGATGGCGGACGAGTTCGACATGTCGTTCTTCCAGGGCAAGCCGGTCGATCACGGCCTGTTGTCGCCGCTGTCGATGATGGGCGATGCCAGCGGCCCGTGGCCGGGCATGGTGGTGCCGCTGCAAGTCGGCGTGCTGCAGCTGCCGATTCCCAATGCGAAGCGGATGTGGAAGCTCGGCAAGACCCTGCGCAAGGCGATCGAGAGCTATCCGGAAGACCTGAAGGTCGCCATCTTCGCCACCGGCGGGCTGTCGCACCAGGTTCACGGCGAGCGCGCCGGCTTTCTCAACGAAGACTGGGACAACGAATTCCTCGATCTGCTGGAGAACGACCCGGAGCAGCTGACGGCGATGCGCATCGCCGACTACGCGGTCAAGGGCGGCATGGAAGGCGCCGAGGTCATCATGTGGCTGATCATGCGCGGTGCGCTGTCGGACAGTGTGAGGCTCGTGCACAAGCAGACCTACGCGCCGTCGGTGACCAACATCGCCACGCTGGTGTTCGAGGATCTCGGCGGCGCGCCCGAACCGCAGGAGGTCGCGGCCTATCGCGCACACATCGGCCATGAACTCGCGGGCGCGGAGATGCTGACCGGCACCTACCCGTTCACCCATGGCCGCAGCCAGGCCAATTTCCGCATCAACGACTTCCTGCACCGGCTCGTCATCCCCGCGCATCGCAAGAGATTCGTTGAGGAATTCGACGCACTGGCGGACGAGCACCGTCTCACGGACGAGGAGCGCGAGCTCATCAAGAACCGCCGCTGGATCGAGATGATCCGACGCGGCGTCAGCTTCTTCGTGCTGGAGAAGATGGCCGCCGTGATCGGCGTCTCCAACCCGGAGGTCTATGCGGCGTTTCGCGGCGAGACGCTGGAAGCCTTTCTGAAGACCCGCAAGGTGCCGATGCGCTACTCCGTCGCCGGCGGCGCCAAGGCGGACGCGATCGACGCCCATTGACATTGGCACGCACGACCCGCGCCGCCCCCCCCCCCCGCAGTGGCGACGCAGGTCATGTCTCCGGCAGGTTGATGCCGCGCGCCTTGGCCCAGCGCTCCAGGAGCTTGCGCTCATCGCAGCGTGCACAAGCGGAAAAGCCGCCGCGCCCCGCGGCGAACGCCGCTTGGCCTCCCCCTTGCATCGGCCTCTCATGAGCCGGTTCGCAAGATGGAGTTGTCAGATGTCCGACAGCCTGCACACCGTCGTCGTGGCCAGGAAGGCCATCGAGGCGCACAACATGGCGTCATTCGAACTCGTCCCGGCGGACGATCAGCCGCTGCCGGGCTTCACCCCCGGCAGCCATATCGACGTCACCCTGCCGAACGGGCTCACACGGCAATATTCGCTGCTGAACAGCGCCGCCGAACGCAATCGCTACTGCATCGGCGTGTGGAAGGATGCCAACAGCCGCGGCGGCTCCAAGGCGCTGCATCTCGATATCAACGAAGGCGACACGCTGCAGGTCAGCCGCCCACGCAACCGCTTCAAGATCCCGAAGGACACCAAGCAGGCGCTGCTCGTGGCGCGCGGCATCGGCGTCACGCCGATCCTGTCGATCGCGGACACGCTGAAGGCGAAGAACATCCCGTTCGAGCTGCACTACGTGTTCGCGCTGATGTCGCCGGATTCGTTCCGTAGCACCATCGAGGCCTCGGCCTTCGTCGAAGATACGACATACTACAAGGAAGCCACCGAGGACAATCAGCTGCTGAAGGCCGCCGAGCTGCTGGCCGACCGGCCCGACGACACCCAGCTGTTCATCTGCGGCGTCGACTGGTGGATGGATCCGATCGTCGCGCTGGCCAAGCAGAAGGGCTTTGCCGAGGAGCGCATCCATGTCGAGCGCTTCACCGCGAAGGCGGCCGCGGCGCTGCTCGACAAGGTGTTCGACGTCACCATCAAAAGCACCGGCGCGACCTTCAAGATCCCCGGCGACAAGACCGTGACCGCGTTTCTCGAGGAGAACGGCGTCAAGATCGCAACCTCCTGCGAGCAGGGCCTATGCGGCACCTGCAAGACCAAGGTCGTCGAGGGCGAGGTCGACCATCGCGACAAGCGCCTGTCGGCGGCGCAACGCGCCGAAGGCTACTTCCTGCCTTGTGTATCGCGCGGCAAGGGCGACCGGCTGGTGCTGGATCTCTAGCACCGTGACGACCGAGACCGATCTGTGGCAGACCGCGTGGATCATCGCGCAACAGCATGGGACCGACGGGCCTGCGTTCGCGGCCCGCATGGCCGACGGCTTCAGGCTCGGCCACAAGATCGCCGCGCATCGGGCGTGGCTGTCGATCGCGGCCAAGGTCGCCGTGCTGATCGACGACAGCGCATCGGGCACCACGCACCGGCATTGATATGTCGAGAAGCGGACAGTTCTGATCGCGCTGTTCAGAATCGGACACGCTGTGTCGGCGCGTCATTCCAGGGCGACGCGCAGCGGCAAGCCCGAAATCCATATCCACCAGCCGTGGTTATGGATTCCGGGCCTGCGCCCAACGGGCTCATAACGACGGGGAGGCAGTCGCGGCTGTTCGGAACGTTTTTTGCTCCGCCTGACGCAGTCACCAAGCGACCGTCCAACATGCGCGAACGCGCAGGTCGCGCCTTGTGAGGAAGCATGTCCGTGTCACAGTCCGGCACGGCGGACGTTCCAGCCGCCGCCGACATCGCGTTGGCCTATCACGCCCGCACCAAGCACAGCCTCAAGCGCTATGCGGCGGGGCCGGAGACGCTGGACTGGGACGCGCAGCCCAATCCGTTCCGCGAGTTCGCCGGCAGCCCGCGCACCGATCTGCCGCTGGCCTCGGACCGTCTCGCCGTGAGCTTCGCCGATGCCTGCGACGCCACGGCGCCGGTCCAGCCGTTGACGATCGACGGCGTCGCGCTGCTGCTGGAATTGTCGTTCGGGCTGGCGGCCTGGAAGGAGTACGGCCCTGACCGCTGGGCGTTGCGCTGCAATCCCTCCAGCGGCAATCTGCATCCGACCGAGGCCTATGTCATCGCGGAGAATGTGACAGGGCTCAGCGACGGTCTTCATCACTATGTCAGCCGCGATCACGTGCTGGAGCAACGTTGCCGCCGCGGCAGGCCATCGCATGGCGAGCCGCGGCTATGGCTCGCGCTATCCTCGATCCATTGGCGCGAGGCGTGGAAATATGGCGAGCGCGCGTTCCGCTACTGCCAGCTCGACCTCGGACATGCGATCGGCGCCGTCAGCTACGCCGCCGCTGCGCTCGGCTGGTACGCGCGCGTGATCGACGGCATCGACAGCGCGAGGCTCGCGGCGCTGATGGGACTCGATCGCGCGGATGATTTCGCCGGCGTCGAGACCGAGAATGCCGATGTGCTGCTCGCGATCACGCCGCGCGATGCGAGCTCGCGGTCGCCTACCGGTTTGCCATCACTCGCCACGATCGACGACACGTGGAAAGGTCAGGCGAACCGGCTCGATCGCCATCCGCTCTACCGCTGGCCCATCATCCCCGAGGTGAGCGCGGCCACGGCCGGCGCGGCGCAGGATGCGATCTCCGCTCCGTGGCGGTGCCCGCCGCTGACGCGGCAATCACAGGCGCGCGCGGCCGAGCTCATTCTCGGTCGTCGCAGCGCGCAGCGCTTCGACGCCAGGTTCACGATGGATCTCGCAACGTTGCTTCACCTTCTCGACGCGCTGCTGCCGCGCGCTACGCCGCCATGGACCATCTGGCCGTTCGCGTCGCGGCTGCATCCACTGCTATTCGTCCATCGCGTCGAGGGGCTCACGCCCGGGCTCTATGCGCTGCCGCGCGGCAGCGGGGCGGAGACCAGCCTGCGGCGCGCGCTGCGTCCCGACTTCGACTGGCAGCGGGTCGAGCGCGCAGCTGATCATCTGCCGTTGTTCCGGCTGCTGCCGACCGACAGCCGCGGCGTGATCCGCACCGCGAGCTGTCACCAGGCGATCGCGGGCGACGGCTGCTTTGCGATGGCGATGCTCGCCGAGTTCACGCCGGCCGTCAGCGACCATCCGTGGCGCTATCGGCAACTGCATTGGGAGGCTGGCCTGATCGGCCACGTGCTCTACCTCGAAGCCGAGGCGGCGGGCCTGCGCGGCACCGGCATCGGCTGCTTCTTCGACGACTCAGTGCACGAGATGCTCGGCGTGGTCGGAGAGCAGTTCCAGGTGCTCTATCACTTCACGGTCGGCCGTCCCCTGACCGATGATCGCATCACGACGCTGGCGGCCTATCCCGGCCGCACGCGCAATGAAGCGGGAGTCCTGCCATGAGACCGCGTATTCCGTTTCAGCGCATCGATGTCGACCACGCAGCCGAGCTGCTGCAGCGCGACGATGTGCTGCGCTTCGACGTCCGCGACTCCGCCTCGTTCGACACCGCGCATATGGCCGGCGCGCGGCATCTCACCCAGCGCAATCTCGCCGAGATGATCGCCGGCACGAGCAGGCGCGCGCCGATCCTGATCTACTGCTATCACGGCAATGCCAGCCAGGACTACGCGCAGACCTTCTCCGATTTCGGCTTCACCGAGGTCTATAGCCTCAACGGCGGCTATGAGGCGTGGCGTCAGCGTTGTCCCGCGCGGAGCGGCGCGGCGAACGTCAGTCCGGCCCTGGCGGCGTGGCTCGCCGCCCAGGGCTTTCCCGCTGACGACATCGACGCCATCATCGCCAATCGGACCACGCCGCTGATGAAGGCGGCACATCTCGGCAATGTCGGCGTCATCCGCGAGCTGCTCTCTGCCGGCGCAGACATCGCCGCCAGGAACGCGGACGGCAATAACGCGCTGTGGCTCGCCTGCGTCGGCCGGCATCTCGACGCCATCGACGCGCTGGTCGAGGCCGGCATCGATCTCGACAACAGCAACGACAATGGTGCGACAGCGCTGATGTATGCGTCCTCCTCCGGCAAGGCCGATGTGGTCGCACATCTCCTGGCCAAGGGCGCGGACATCCGCACCGAGACGCTCGACGGCTTTTCCGCGCTCGACATGGCCGCTTCGCTCGAATGCCTGAACCTGCTGCGGAATGCGGCCAAGGCGGCGGCTTCAAAGACGCCCGCGCCCGAGGTCCGGCCGTGACCGTCATCGAGCACGATTTCGGCATGCAGCAGCGCCAGGTCGAGCGCCGCTTCCGGACGCTGCTCAGCCTCGATGCGCTGCACGAGGCCAATGTCCGCGCCAATCCCATTCCTTATCTGGAACGCGCCAGCGAGCGCATCTATCAGCTCGAGAAGGCGCTGTTCGATGCGCTGCAGGCGGCGACGGCTGCAGCCGACGATCATGGCGAGACGGTGAGCATCGGCAAGGCCGAGCATCAGCGCCTGCTGCAATGCCGGGCCATCGTCGAGAGCGCCTATGCGCAGCTCGTCGCCGATCAGCCCGAGACGTGACTGAACGAAGCTGGAGAAAGAGATGAGTGAAGGATTCTTCGTAGACTGGGATGGCAACCTGCGCAGCGCCGCCGATCCCGGCGGCGGCTATCTGTGCGACATCGACACTGTCGCGCGCTATGTCGCGGTGACGACCAAGAACGGCACGCTGGTGCACGAGGCGACCTTTTTCAGAACCCGGGCCGATGTCGACAAGGCCGGCATCAAGGCACAGCTTGTATCCGGCACCCATCCCTGGGGCAAGAAGGCGGATGGGTTCTGAGGGTCCGCCGAACGAGATCACGTAGTGAGTGTCATTGCGAGCGAAGCGGAAGCAATCCAGGGCTCAGGTAGGATTCTGGATTGCTTCGTCGCTTCGCTCCTCGCAATGACGTTGGAAACCCCATCCGTCAATCCGGGTGGATCATGATCTCCATGGTCTCGTCGAGGTCGTCGAACGGATCGGGAATATCTTCCACCAGCGCGACGCCGCACAGGCACACCTCGCCGTCGATGACAGCGAGCGCAATCGGCTCCAGGCTCTGCCCTGCGCAGGCACCGGCGTTGCACAGCCCGGTGTCGATCTCGAACGTTGCGCCATGCCGTCCGCAGCGCAGCAGCGTCCGATCCGGATTGAAGAACTGGCCGCTACCGATGTTCAGCCATTTGCCCTCGTGTGGGCAGCTGTTGACATAGCCGACAAAGCCGCCGGACACAGTGTGGATGATCACGATAGGAAACGGCCGCGCCTCGCCATTGTCGCCGATCCGCGACAGGCTGAACGCCTTGGCTTCACCCGGCGCGATGCCGGCAGTCGGACAGATCACGAAGATTTCCGGCTCACGTTCCGTCATGCGCGGCGCTCCCTGACCGGCGCGACGGAGCTACGGGACCGCGATGACGTCTCCTGTCGCAAACCTGACGGCAGCGGCCCGACCTGTCGAGCCACGGCGCATCAGTCTCGATCTGTCCCGATCCTTGCATGAAGCATGCCGTAGGCATCGAAGACACGCGCGATGTCGGCTTGGAGACAATGATGGCCGCGATGAAATTCTACATGACGCCGGGATCGTGCTCGACCGGCATCCACATCATTCTGGAAGAGCTCGAGGAGGTGTTCGAGGCCCATATCGTCAACCTGCCGGCCGGCGACAATTTCAAACCGGACTATGTGGCCATCAACCCGAAGTCGACGATTCCGGCGCTGGTGCGCAGCGACGGCAGCGTGCTGACGGAAGTGCCGGCGATTGCCTATTGGCTCGGCCGCTCCAGGCCGCGCGCCAGATTGTGGCCTTCGGATATCGAGACCGAAACGCGGCTGCTCGAAGCCATGAGCTACATTGCCGGAACGGTGCATGGCCACGGCTTCGCGCGCATCTTCGCCACGCCGACCTTCAGCCGCAACGAGGCCGACCAGGAGTCGGTGCGCGCGCTCGGCCGCAACATCGTCGTGAAGGGCTTTGCGATCCTGAACAAGATGCTCGACGGGCAGTCCTATCTCGGCGGCGAATTCTCGGTCGCCGATCCGATCCTGTTCTATGTCGAGTTCTGGGCCGACAAGACCGGCATTGCGCTGCCGGCCAACCTGCTCGCGCACTACCGCCGCATGCTCGCGCGCCCGGTCGTACAGCGGGTGCTGCGCGAGGAAGGGTACAATCCGGCGACCTTGGGGCAGGCCAGCCAGTTGTAGCCGATCTACTCCGCGGCCTCCGGCAGCAGCTCGTGGTCGCCAAGATCGATGCCGCGGAAGATGGCGCAGCGGCGGAAGACCTCGATGGTCGGGCGGACGCTCTTGTGGTGGCAATATTTGGCGACCAGCTTGGCCAGCCCCTTGATGTCGCGGCCTGACGCGCCTGGGAACGTGTCCACCAGCAGCTCCACCAAGCCGGCATCGACGTTCAAGCCGAACTGCGCGCACATCACCCGCCAGATCCGGCCGCGCGCTTGCGCGTCCGGCGCCTGGAACCTGATCAGCGCGATGCAGCGCGACACGATCGCTTCATCGATGTCGTCGATGCGATTGGTGGTCAGGAACAAGAGCCCGTTGAAATATTCCAGCACACGCAGGAATACGCCGACGACGGCATTCATCGTCATGTCGTCCTCGCGCCGCTTGATGTAGACGTCGGCCTCGTCGATCAGCATGACCGCGCCCCAGCGCTGCGCGCGCGTCAGCGCATCCTTCAGCGCACTCTCCATCGCCGCGACGTTCAGCCCGAGCTGACCGGAATGCACGCGGTACAGCGGCCGGCCGATGATCTCGGCGTAGACCTCCGCCGTCAGCGTCTTGCCGACGCCGGGCGGCCCCGCGCAAAGCACGGTGGTGCCGCCGGACTTGCCGGCGACGATGTCGTCCATCAAGAGGTCCATCTCGGCAGTGAGGATGTCGATCAGGTCGGTCTGTTCCTCCGGCAGCACCAGCTTCTGCTTGAGCTCGGGCTGATAGGCGTAGGGCACCATGTCGTCGGCATGCACCCAGAGATAATGGTGCAGGTCGAGATGGAACATCAGCATATAGGGATGAACGGGAATGCGGCAGAAGATGCCCTTCGGGATCGCCGCCCTGGATTCTTCGACCTCCTGCTCGGCGTCATAGAGATTGCTCTTGGCAGCCTTGCGCAGGTACTGCCCGAGTATGTCGCCCGTGACCTCGAGCGTCAGCGCCCGCTCGGTGAGAATGCCTTCGTCGTTGACGAGCCGCGCGCTGCCGCCGCCGGACGACAGCACGATCACGTCCTTGCGCGACCAGTCCATGTCGCGATGCGAGGAGTTCGGATCATCGGCGAAGAAGCCGATGCCGCGGCCGGAGAACTGCGCTCCGTAGCGGCCGCGCCAGGCGAAATAGCGCTCGGCCGTCTCGTCATAGGCGGATATCAGCTCGGGTGTTTCCTTGAGGAAGCCCTTGGCGGCGAAGATTTCGGCGACCGTCCTGCCGACGATGTCGCCGGCGGAGATGCGCAGGGTGGACGTGGTGATCGCGCCCTTGGCGTTGGCCTTGAGCTCGATGAAGACGCGGCCGGCCTCGTCATTCGACGGTGCGGTGTAGTCGAGTCGCGTCACGACATAGGGCAGCGGCCGGCTGGCGACGTTGGCCGTGAACATCCAACCGCGGATGGCGTCCGAGATCAGGTAGCGCGCAATCGCCGGCAGCACCGATTCCAGTTCGTGCTCGGAGAACCGGGCGCCGGAATCGGCAAAGGCGCGCTGCAGGGTGGCGATCTGCGCCGCACGGGCGTGCCATTCGGGACCGGCCTTCTGGTAGCTGTCGCGCAGGAAGTCGAGCTCGGCGGTCGCGAGTTGCGCCATATTGACCTCGACCTTGTCGCCGAAACGCAGCTGCTCCGTCAACGAGGCCAGACGCGGGAAGGCCGCCGCCATCGCCAGGATGGTCGGACGTTCGATCTGCAGCTTCATCGGTCGCACCTCGACGCTGTCGGACTCACGACGACATTCTCGTCGGCGTGCGCGTCACGTCTCCCGACTTTGCCAGCAGCAGGCGGTTGGCGGCGAGCGAGAACTCCTGCCAGGCGGCGGCGATGTCGCGCAGGATCGTCTGCACGTAGTCCTTCGACGGCTTGTGCTCGAACGGAAAATTCGACAGCGCGCAGGAGGTGCGATTGAAGGCTATGGCATCGTCGAGCAGCGACTGCATGACATCGCGGAACGGTTTCTGGATCTCCGGCATCAGGGCGGAGCGCCCGCGTTCGACGGCGACGTCGCGCATGTCGAAGGTCAGTGCGTCCAGCACCTGCAGCGCCGCCGCGAACACCCCCTCGGTGGCTCCGAGAACAGCGAGCTGGGTCAGTTGCTCGCGCTGCTGCGTAGCGAGGCTGCGGTTGAGCCGCTGCCGATAATCGTCGAACGCGGCATCACGCTGCGCGGCGACCCAGGCGCCGAACCAGGCGAGGCTCGCTGCGTTGCCCGACAGCCCGTCGCCGATCGCCACGGCCGGCCGCGGCCCGGCGATCTCGCCCATGCTCCGGGCCATCGCACGCTCGATGCGCTTGGCGGCGTTCAGGGCACCTTCGAGATAGCCGGCCGCGTGGCTTGCGGTCTCGGCGCCACCGAGGTGCAGCCGCCCGCCCCATAGCGCCCGCCGCAGCATCGGATTGGCGATCTCGCTGTGCTCGCCGCGCGGCGTGGTGCGATCCAATGCGCTGCAGGTGAAGCGCTCGGCCGCCCAGTCCTGATAGTGCTGTTCGCCGCCTTCCAGCGCGGAGCCGAACAGCTGCACCATCTGGCTGTCCATCAGCAGCGGCAGCCCGACACTGAAGGTCGCGCGCAGATCGGGCGAGAAGGCAAGGAAGCCGCCGAGCGCAGCACGGTCGCCGCCGGCATCGCAGGCGTCGAAGATCTCGCCGATCACGGCCTGCTCGTGGCTGACGAACGCATTGCCGGACCGGCCCTGGTCGCGCCAATGCGCCTGGTCGTAGGCGATCACGACCTTGGCCTGCGCCGCCATCCAGGTCTCGGCACCGCGCATCGCATCGAAGGTCGCGTCGTCCAGTTCGGGAAAGAAGCCGACGTGATCGATCAGCAGCCGCGGCGGCAGCGCGAGCACGGCGCGCTTGGCCTCGATCGCGACCGATTCGGTTGATGTGGCAAAGATCAGCCGCACATGCGTGCCGCAATCGACGATGCGCATCAGCTCATGGCCGAGATGGATGAAGGGCTGCGGCAGATCACGCGCCAGCGCCTCGACCAGCTTCGTCATGCCGCCGGAGAGCCGGCGCGCGCCCTGGTGGACCGGCGGCCCGCCGATCTGCTCGGCCGACTTGTCCGCCTCCTTCAGATGAAGAACCGTGCCGTCATCGTGCTGGGCAAAGTCGGACAGGCCGAGCTCCGCGATCAGGCCGGTCAGCAGCGGCTGGGTGTCCGGCCAGAACCAGGTCGGGCCGAGGTCCAGCGCAAGCCCCGCCTTGCTCCTGACCGACAGCACACGTCCGCCCAGGCGATGTCGGGCTTCGAACAAAGCGAACGTGCTGCCGCGCTGCTGCAGGCTGCGCGCGAGTGCCATTCCGCACAATCCACCTCCGACAATGGCCGTTTCGAGCATGGCAGGACCTCGGCTGATGCGTTGCGATCGCGTCTCGACCGGGTCCTGCAAGAAGCTTGCAAGTTTTTGCGCACCAGGGGATGTGCGTTTCCAAACATTGCTTGATTTTCGCACCGGCTTGGCTCACGCCATCACAATGAGCGACGAGCGCGAGATCCTGGCCGCCAATGCGGCCTTCTATGCTGCCTTCACGGCCGGCGATTTCGCGGCACTCGTTGCCCTCTGGGCCGATCGCGACGGCATCTCCTGCATTCATCCGGGCTGGCCGGCGATCGTCGGCCGCGCCGCCGTGATCGGCAGCTGGCGCGACATCCTCGCCAACCCAGGCCGGCCGAACATCGTCTGCGCGGACCCGCACGCGATCGCCGACGGCGATCATGGCCACGTGCTCTGCATCGAGCTGGTCGACGGCGCGGCGCTCGCGGCGGCCAATCACTTCGCGCGCATCGACGGCGCCTGGCGGATGATCCACCACCAATCCAGCCCGATCGCGCAGCTCGCGACGCCGGAACACGACGCCGACGGCCATCGTCTCCACTGATCGCCGCATCTGGCACGAAATTTGATCTACCCTCCCTGACCGGCAGCAATGTCGGGGATTGTTGATTTTCGTCGCGTCGGATTCGGGTCGAATGTCCGTCTCCACGCAAGGCGATCTGCGCAGGCTGCGACCAGCAACGTGCAGATGCCGACGGGAGACAGGGATGGCACGCGTTCTGACCGCCTATCTGAAACGCAGCGATGTGCCGACGCGCACAGCGTTGCAGCACGCCATCGACCTCGCGCTCGGACAGGCGCAGGGAGCACTGGTATGAACATCGCGGCTCCACTTCAGCCGACGGCGATCCATGCCGTGCCTGCCGAGCTCTGCGACTGCGGCTTCCGCCTGCTGATGATCCGCCAGTTCAATGTCGGCGCGGTGCCGCCGGCCTTCGCCATCATCGATCAGCGCGTCATGCGCATGCCGCAGCGGCTCGGCCGCCATGGCGTGTCGTTTGCCGCCACGTTCCTGCCCGAGGTGATGTCATGGCTGATCGATCATCTCGGCCGGCCATCGCTGCATGATGAGACCGGCCGCTCCTACCGCAATCCGCGCTGGCCTGTCGTGTGCTGGCATGACCAAGAACGCTACTGGCCGAGCGGCGCCGTCACGGTCGAGTGGTTCGCCGAGGTTGCCTTCCAGGATCACGCATCATGGATGGCATTCCGCACCCATTGGCACGAAAGCCTGACGGGCCGGAATGCCGGCGCAGACGCGACCGATGGAGAAGCAGAGCAGCGCGACGCGTACGATGCGGAAAAGGAATTTGCCGGCGAGGTGCTTCAACAGGCATGATCTGCCAAAGTGATGCGGAGCCGTGCCGGGCTCTGTTCGATGCCGGTCGTGGCGTGATATCAAGGGCGTGATCAAACCGCGCGGAGGCTCTCATGCGCTACGTCTCATGGTTCGGAGGCTGGCTCGGTCATTTGCTGCCGCAAGGGCGCGCTGACAGCCGTCTCAAAGCGCACGACATCCTCACCCGGCGCCCGGCCGCCGAGTTGTCCAATGAGGACCTGTTCTACATCGCGATGCTCGGCCCTCACGTCTGAGTGGGACCAGATCCCTCGCCCATCGCGCCGCCCATCGGCGGCCTTCCGCCTCGATACGACACGAGCCCGACATGACTGACATTGCGCGCTTCCGCGACTTCGTCGCCGATACGGCACGCCTCGTCGCAAGCACGACAAACGAGCCGGAGCTGCTCGCCGCGCTCGCACCGAAACTGAAGGAGCTGGTCGCGCATGACGACTGGCTGCCTCAGGCCTTTGCGGTCGCCGACGGCGGCCGCTACCGACAATATCTGCTGTATGCCGATCCGCTCGATCGGTTCTCCATCGTGAGCTTCGTGTGGGGCCTCGGCCAGGGCACGCCGGTGCACGACCATCGCGTCTGGGGCCTCGTCGGCGTGCTGCGCGGCGAGGAACTCTCGGTCAGCTATGCGCGGCAGCCGGACGGCACGTTGCGCGAGGCTGCGCCGGAGCGGCTGCGGGCTGGACAAACGGCCGCGGTATCGCCACACATTGGCGACATCCACGCGATCTCCAACGGTCTGGCGGACCGCTCCTCGATCAGCATCCACGTCTATGGCGGCAATATCGGCCGCATCCGCCGCGCGGTGTATGATGCGGAGACCGGCGCCGCCCGAGACTTCATTTCCGGATATTCGAATGACACCGTCCCCAACCTCTGGCCCGACCGCACCGCCGCCTGACGGTTTCCGCATCATCACACCGACCGAGTTGCGGCGGCGCTGGCGCGCCGGCGAGGAGGTGGCACTGCTCGACGTCCGCGAGGAAGGCCCATATTCGCTGTCGCATCCGTTCTTCGCGGTGTCGCTGCCACTGTCGCAGATCGAGCTGCGCATCCTCGATCTCGTGCCGCGTCTGAATGTAGCCGTCGTCGTTTATGATGATGGCGAAGGCTATGCCGCCCGCGCGGTGCCGCGCATTCATGCACTGGGCTACACCGACGTCGCGATGCTCGCTGGCGGGCTGTCGGGCTATGCGCGCCATGGCGAGGTGTTCCGGGACGTCAACGTGCCGAGCAAGGCGTTCGGCGAATTGGTCGAGGCCATCCGGCACACGCCGTCGCTGTCGGCCGACGAAGCCAAGGCGCTGATCGAGCGCGAGTCGAATCTGGTCGTGCTCGACGCCCGCCGCTTCGAGGAATATCGCACCATGAGCATCCCGCGCGGGGTCAGCGTCCCCGGCGGCGAGCTGGCGTTTCGGGCGCGCGAGGTCGCGCCGTCGCCCGACACCACGATCATCGTCAACTGCGCCGGACGCACGCGCTCGATCATCGGCACGCAGTCGCTGATCAATGCCGGGCTGCCGAACAAGATCTATGCGTTGCGCAACGGCACGATCGGCTGGACACTTGCCGGCCATCAGGTCGAGCGCGGCAAGACCGCGCGCCTCCTGGAGCGGCCACGGACGAGCTACGCGACCGCGCTGGCTGATGCCAAGGCCTGGGCCGAGCGCGTCGGCGTCGGCGTGCTCGATGCCGCGACATTCGCGCGCCATCAGGCCGAGGCCGGGGCGCGCACGCTGTATTGCCTCGACGTCCGCACGCCCGAGGAATATGCCGCCGGCCATCCGGCTGGCTTCGCGTCGGCACCGGGCGGCCAGCTGGTGCAGGCGACCGACGAGTGGGTGGGCGTGCGCGGCGCCCGTCTGGTGCTGTTCGACGATGACGGCGTGCGCGCACGCATGACGGCGTCATGGCTGAAGCAGATGGGCTGGGACGTGGCGGTCGTGGGACCGGATGTCGTTGGAGCGACCGAAACGGAAATCCGCGCCGCACGCCGACCGCCGCTGCCGCAGCGTGGCGACGCGGCAATCAGCGCCGAGCAACTCGCGGCCGATCCCGCTGCGTGGACGATCGTCGATCTCACGCGCAGTCCGAGCTACAAGGCCGGACACATTCCGGGCGCACATTTCGTGCTGGCGTCGCGCTTTGCGGATGATCTCGCCAAGCTGCCCGGCGACGGTCCGATCGTGCTGACCAGCAACGACGGCAGCGAAGCCGCGTTTGCGCTTGCGGATGCACGTGCCGCGACGACGCGTGAGCTCCGCGTGCTCAGCGGCGGCACGCGCGCCTGGACGGCTGCCGGGCATGTGCTGGAGAGCGATCGGTCCTCATGGATCTCGCTTGCCGACGACGTCTACAAGCGTCCCTATGAGGGCACCGACAACGCCGCCGAAGCGATGCAGGCCTATATCGACTGGGAGCTGCAGCTCGTCGCTCAGCTCGCCAATGACAGCGTGTCGAATTTCCACGTGGTGTAGTTCTGGTGAATGCGCAGGGTGGGCAAAGCCGCATTCGCGACGCGAATGCCGCGTGCCCACCGCTTTCACGCGGGTCGCGAGACGTGGTGGGCAGGCGCCGCCTTCGGCGTCGCTTTGCTCCCTAGGTCGTTACAGCTTCACCGGGAGCTGCGCGCCGAACTCAACGGCGCTGGTTGTAGACGTCGATGCAGACGGCGCCGAGCAGCACCAGGCCCTTGATGACCTGCTGATAGTCGATGCCGACGCCGAGAATGGACATGCCGTTGTTCATCACGCCCATGATCATGGCGCCGATGACAGCGCCGCCGACCCGTCCGACGCCGCCATAGGCCGAGGCACCGCCGATGAAGCAGGCCGCGATGACGTCGAGCTCGAAGCCGAGGCCGGCCTTCGGCGTCGCGGTGTTGAGCCGGGCGGCGAAGATCAGGCCGGCCAGCGCGGCCAGCACGCCCATGTTGACGAAGGTCATGAACACGAGCCGCTCGGTCTTGATGCCTGACAGCTTGGCTGCCTTAGCGTTGCCGCCGACCGCATAGATCTGCCGGCCGACCACGGTGCGGCGCGTCATGAAGCCGTAGAGCGCGATCAGCGCCGTCATGATGACCAGCACGTTGGGCAGGCCGCGATGCGAGGCGATCAGATAGGTGAAATACATCAGTGCGCCGGCCAGCACGACGTTCTTGGCAGCGAAGAAGCCGAACGGCTCGACCTCGATACCGTGCTCCACCTCGCGCGCACGGCCCTTGACGCTGGCATAGACCAGAATGAGCGTCAGCACCGCGCCGATCGCGAGCGACGTGGGATAAAGATGCGCCGCGCTCGGCATGAACTCGGGGATGAAGCCGGACGACAGCTTCTGGAACGTACCCGGGAACGGCCCGACCGATTGCCCCTGCAGCAGCGCCAGCGCCAGGCCCTTGAACACCAGCATGCCCGCCAAGGTGACGATGAACGACGGAATGCCGAAATAGGCCACCCAATAACCCTGCGCGGCGCCGATCGCGGCGCCGACGATCAGGCAGGCGATGATCGCGAGCGGGAAGTCGACGTGATAGCGCACCATCAGCACGGCGGCGACGGCGCCGACGAAGCCCGCAACCGAGCCGACCGACAAATCGATGTGCCCGGTCACGATCACCAGCAGCATGCCCAGCGCCATGATGACGATGTAGCTGTTCTGCAGCACCAGGTTGGTGAGGTTGAGCGGCTGCAGCAGGGTGCCGTCGGTCATGAACTGGAAGAACAGCATGATCACGAACAGCGACAGCAGCATGCCGTAGCTGCGCAGATTGTTCTTCAGGAAGCCGCTATGCGACTTCTCCTCCGGGAGCGAAACCGTCTTGTCGGTCATTGCTGGCGTCCTCCCGACCGCTTACGCGGCCGTCTCCTGGTTCTTGATGGTTTCGTTGCGCATGATGGCGCGCATGATCTTTTCCTGCGTCGCCTCCGGCCCGGCGAACTCGCCGACGAAGGCGCCGTCATTCATCACGCAGATGCGGTCGCAGATTCCGAGCAGCTCCGGCATCTCCGATGAGATCACGACAACACCCCGGCCGGCATCCGCGAGCTCCTGGATGATACAGTAAATCTCATACTTTGCGCCAACGTCGATGCCCCGCGTCGGCTCGTCGAGGATCAAGACCTTGGGATCGGTCATCAGCCATTTTGACAGCACGACCTTCTGCTGGTTGCCGCCGGAGAGCTGGCCGGCCTCCTGATAGACGTCGGAGCAGCGGATCCGCATCCGGCCGCGGTAGCCGGACGCCGCCTTGAGCTCGGCGATGTCGTCGATCACGCCCTTCGGCGCGACCTGCGCGAGGCTCGCCAGCGTGATGTTCTTGCGCACGTCGTCGGCCAGGATCAGGCCGAGCTGCTTGCGGTCCTCGGTGACATAGGCGAGGCCGGCGTCGATCGCGGCCGGTACGCTGTTGAGAGTGACGTCGTGGCCTTCGAGGCGGGCGCGGCCCGTGATGTTGACGCCCCAGGAGCGGCCGAACAGGCTCATGGCGAATTCGGTGCGCCCCGCGCCCATCAGGCCGGCGATGCCGACGATCTCGCCACGGCGCACCTGGAAATCGACGTTCTTGATTACCTGGCGGTCGGTATGCTGCGGATGGTAGACCGACCAGTTCTCGACCGTGAACACGGGCTCGCCGATCTTCGGCTGCCGCTCAGGGAAGCGGTGCGCCATGTCGCGATTGACCATGCTCTTGATGATCCGGTCCTCCAGGACCGGCTCGGCGCGGCAATCGATGCTGTCGACGCTGCGTCCGTCGCGCAGCACCGTGATGCGATCAGCGACGCGGGCCACCTCGTTCAGCTTGTGCGTGATCAGGATCGACGAGATGCCCTGGTCGCGGAAGGTGACGAGGCGGTCGAGCAGCGCCTGGCTGTCGGCCTCGTTGAGGCTTGCCGTCGGCTCGTCCAGGATCAAGAGCTTGACGCGCTTGGACAGCGCCTTGGCGATCTCGACCAATTGCTGCTTGCCGACGCCGAGATCGGTGATCAGCGTATCCGGCGATTCCTTCAATCCCACCTGAGCCAGCAATTGCTGGGTGCGCCGGTAGACCTCGTCGCGATCGATGACGCCAAAGCGTGACGGCGCATGCGACAGGAAGATGTTCTCGGCGATCGACATCAGCGGAATCAGCGCGAGCTCCTGGTGGATAATGATGATGCCGAGCGCCTCGGAATCGTTGATGTCACGGAAGCGCCGCTCCTCGCCTTCGAAAATGATCTGGCCCTCATAGCGGCCGTAGGGATAGACGCCGCTCAGCACCTTCATCAGGGTCGACTTGCCGGCGCCATTCTCGCCGACGAGGGCGTGGATCTCGCCCGCCGCGACCGTAAAACTGACGTCGCGGAGCGCCTGCACGCCCACGAAGCTCTTGCTGACGCTGCGCATCTCGAGGATTGCCGTCATCGCGCTGTATCCCGCAACACTTGAAGTCGTTGAGATAAGAGGAGCCGGCGAGCGCATGGCCGCGCTCGCCGGCCATGAGATCACTCGACCTGCGACTTTTTGTAGTAGCCGCCTTCGATCAGGACCTTCTCCCAGTTGCTCTTGTCGACCACGACCGGCTTGAGCAGATAGGCCGGGACGACCTTGACGCCGTTGTTGTAGGTCTTGGTGTCGTTGACCCTCACTTCCTTGCCGCTCAGCGAAGCATCGACCATGTCGGCGGTCACCTTGGCGAGGTCGCGGGTGTCCTTGAAGATGGTCGAGTACTGGTCGCCGCGCAGGATCGCCTTGACCGACGGCACCTCGGCGTCCTGGCCGGAGATGACCGGCATCGGCTGGTTGCCGCTGCCATAGCCGACGCCCTTCAAGGACGAGATGATGCCGATCGAGAGGCCGTCATAGGGTGACAGCACCGCATCGACACGCTTGCTGCCGTAATAGGCGCTGAGCAGGTTGTCCATGCGGGCCTGGGCGGTGGCACCGTCCCAGCGCAGGGTCGCAACCTTGTCCATGCCCTTCTGGCCGGAGGCGACCACGAGCTTGCCGGAGTCGAGATAGGGCTGCAGCACCGACATGGCGCCATTGTAGAAGAAGTAGGCGTTGTTGTCGTCCGGCGAGCCGCCGAACAGCTCGATGTTGAACGGCCCCTTGCCGTCCTTCAGCCCGAGCTTGTCCACGATCGACTGCGCCTGCAGCACGCCGACCTGGAAGTTGTCGAAGGTCGCGTAGTAGTCGAGGTTCGGCGTGTCGCGGATCAGGCGGTCATAGGCGATCACGGTGATGCCCTTGGCCTTGGCCTGCTTCAGCACGTCCGACAGCGTGGTGCCGTCGATCGCGGCGATCACCAGCACCTTGGCGCCCTTGGTCACCATGTTCTCGATCTGCGAGAGCTGGTTCGGAATATCGTCCTCGGCATATTGCAGGTCGGTGGTGTAGCCGCGCTCCTTCAGCACCTTCACGATGTTGTTGCCGTCGTCGATCCAGCGCGCCGAGGATTTGGTCGGCATCGCGATGCCGACGGTCCCCTTGCTCTGGGCCAGTGCGGCGCTGGACAGCGCCATCGCGCCGAGGCCGGCCAGGACGGCGGCCATGATGGTCTTCATTCTCGACATGTCTTCACTCCCTTTGGATTTTCGAATTTGGACAAGAGATACCCGATTGCGTATCTTGATACCAGTTAGCTGTTAGGCTGAACGACGCTTGACTGATTGTTCCTCCTCTCAGATCGACAGCTTGACGTCGGGCTCGGCGCGACCGTGAGCGCCGACGTCAAGAAGGAAAGTCTGGCCATGGCCAGGGTCGGCCGCCTTGGCCGCCGCGTCCATGTCCTGCCAGGCCGACGTCACCAGCAGGCGCGACAGATCGGGACCGACGAACGCCGGGCAGCTCGCCTGGCTGGCCGGAACCGCGATGCTTCGCAGATGCTCGCCCCGCGGGCTGTAGACGTCGACACAACCGCCGCCCCAGCGTGCGTTCCAGATCCGTCCCTCGGCATCGACGACGGCGCCATCGAGCCCACCGACACCGGCATGGCGCAGCAGCACCTCTGGCTCGCCGCGCGGCAGGCCCGTCTCCGGGTCGAGCGCGACACGGTAGAGGACGTTCTCATCCGTATCGGCGAAATAGCCGATCGCGCCATCCGGCGAGAAGCAGATCGCGTTGGGAATGGTGACGTTGGGGAACAACCGGATGATCTCGCCGCGATGCAGCGCATAGATCGAGCCCAGGCCGCATTCGGCGTTGCGGCCCATGGTGCCGATCCAGAACGTGCCGGAGGGATGGACCCGCGAATCGTTCGACCGCGTCGCCTGATTGTCGGCTTCGAGCGGCAGATGCAGCGACAGCGCGCCGTCGGCGACGCTGCGGATGTAGAGTCCGTCCTCGGCCACGATCAGCTGCCTGTCGGCATCGATGCGGCCGAGCGCGCTCGCCATCCTGCCGAGCCCGTGGCGGCGGACTTCGCCGCTGCCGATCTTGGCCTCGAACAGCAGGCCTTCACGAATGTCGAACCACCAGGCGGTGTCGGTGTGGGGATCGTAGGTCGGCCCCTCGCCGAGATGGCAGCGCTCGTCGCAAAGGATCGTGGTCGGCACCTGCTCCATCATGCGGACGCTCCCGCGGTCGAGAAGCGATACACCGTCTCGTGCTTGTAGACGTCGTCGGGCGCAAGACGCGCGCTGGGAAAATCCGGACGGTTCGGACTGTCCGGCCAGGCCTGCGGCTCCAGGCAGAGCGCGTCGGACTGACGATAGACACGCCCCTTGCCGCTCACGGTCGCGTCAAGATAGTTGCCTGAATAGACCTGCAAGCCAGGCTGATCGGTGAGCAACTCCATGATCCGCCCGGAGCGCGGCGACTCGAGCCGGGCCGCGAAACGCACGCCAGAGCCGTCGCGCAGACAGAAATTATGATCGTAGCCGCGACCGCATTTGATCTGCGGGTCGTCAGCGCGGATGCGGGCACCGACCGCATGCGACTCGCGGAAATCGAACGGCGTGCCGGCGACGGAATGCGGCGGCCCCGCCAGCGGGATCGCAGTCTCGTCGATCGCGAGATAGTGGTCGGCTTCGACTGTCAAACGATGATCGAGAATGCCGGTGCCGGCGGCCAGGCCGTCGAGATTGAAGAAGCTGTGGTTGGTCAGGTTGACGATCGTCGTCCGGGTCGTCCGGGCGCTGAAGCTGACGGCCAACTCCGTCGGTCCCGTCAGCTGATAGGTGACACGGACGTCGAGCCGCCCCGGATAGTTGGCCTCGCCGTCGGGACTGACATAGAGCATCGTGACCGAGGGCTGGGCGCCGTCTTCGGTGGCGACGATCTGCCAGAGCTTGCGGTCGAAGCCGTCGGGGCCGCCATGCAATGCATGCGCACCATTATTGGCGTCGAGGCGCAGGTCCTGACCGTCGAGCGAAAAGCGCGCCTTGGCAATGCGGTTGGCGTAGCGTCCGACCGTTGCACCGAAAAATTTCCGGAGCTTGAGGTAGCTCAGCAGGTCGTCGTGGCCGAGCACGACGTCGTCGACGCGGCCCTGCGCATCCGGCACCAGCAGCGCCTGCAGCGCCGCGCCGTAAGTGATGATCCGCGCCTCGAAACCGTGAGCGCCACGCAAGGTGACGCGCTCGACCTCGCGGCCGTCCGGCAGCGTGCCGAAGACATCCCGGGTGATCCGTGCCTGCTCCGCCATGGCGTCAGTCCTCGAACGGCTCGACGAATTGGCGGCGGCCGAGCAGGAAAGCGTCAGCCACCAGCCGCAGCGGCGCCAGATCGACGTCGCTCGCGCCGGTCCTTGTGAGTTCGACGAAGCGACGGTAGAGGCCGGGATACTCGCGCTCCTTCTCGTCGACCATCGGCTGGTCGTCCGCGGTCATCCGCGCGCCGCCCAGCGACAGCTTCAACTGGCCTGCGTCGGTCTCGATCCGGATGTCCCAGCTCTGCGGCCCGGTCTGGCGGAAGTCGAACTCGGCCGCGATCGGCAGGTCGCTCGCCGTCGACAGTGACAGGTTGGCCGCGATCGGAGCCTGGCGGTTGGACGGGAACGACAGTTCCGCCTCGGTCACGAACACCGGCTCTGGCAGAATGCGGGTCAGGATCGACAGCGCGTTGATTCCGGGATCGAACACCCCTAACCCGCCCGGCTCCCAGATCCAGCCCTGCCCCGGATGCCAGACGCGCACGTCCTCCTTCCAGTCAATCCGCACGCTGCGAATCTGGCGGGAAGACAGCCACGCGCGCGCCGGCTCGACGGCGGGCGCGTAACGTGAATGCCAGGTCGCGAACAGCGTGCGCCGCTTCGCGGCGGCAAGCGCGACCAGCGGATCGAGCTCGCTGACGGCGGCGCCCGGCGGCTTCTCCAGCATCACATGCTTGCCGGCTTCCAGCGCGGCGAGCGCCTGCGCACGGCGCACCTGCGGCGGGGTGCACAGCGCGACCGCGTCGATCTCGGGTCCGTCGCGCAGCAGCTCTTCGATCGTGCCGAAATGCGGCAGGCCGGGCAGCGAGGCATTGCGACTCGCCACTGCCGTCAACGTCACGCCCTCGGTGGCGGCGATCGCCGGCACGTGCTGATCCCTGGCGATCTTGCCGAAGCCAACGATGGCGACACGAAGCTCGCTCATCTCTAGCGTCCCCAGCGCAGCACGACTGGGTCGAGCCGGCGCGCGATCTCGATCAGTCCCTTCTGGGTCGCCGGATGAATTGGCGGCTGCGGGCTGCGCAAGGTGTCGTGGCGGATCACGCCGCCCGCCTTCATCAGTATCTTGCAGGTGGCAAGCCCGCACTGCCGGTTCTCGTAGTTGATCAGCGGCAGCCAGCGCTCATAGGCCGCCGCCGCGGCCTCGCGGTCGCCCGCGAAATACGGATCGATGATCTTGCGAATGCCGTCGGGATAGCCGCCGCCGGTCATCGCGCCGGTGGCGCCCGCGTCGAGATCGGCCATCAGGGTGATTGCCTCCTCGCCGTCCCACGGACCTTCGATCGCCGTGCCACCTGCCTCGATCAGCGCGCGCAACTTGTCGGCCGCGCGCGGCACTTCGATCTTGAAATAAGCGAGGTTCTCGATCTCCTTGGCCATGCGCGCCAAGAACGGCACCGATAGCGGCGTGCCGGCGACCGGCGCGTCCTGCACCATGATCGGGATCGAGATCGCGTCCGACACGCCGCGATAGAACTCGTAGATCGAGCTATCAGGCACGCGGAAGGTGGCGCCGTGATAGGGCGGCATCACCATGACCATGGAAGCGCCCTTCTCCTGCGCGCGGCGCGAGCGCTCGGCGCAGACGAAGGTCGAAAAATGCGTGGTGGTGACGATGATCGGCACGCGGCCGGCGACATGATCCAGCACCGTGGTCATCACCAGATCGCGCTCGTCATCGGTCAGCACGAACTGCTCGGAGAAATTGGCGAGGATGCAGATGCCGTGCGAGCCGGCATCGATCATGAAGTCGATCGCGCGCTTCTGGCCCTCGAGATCGAGGCGGCCGTCAGCGTCGAAGATGGTCGGCGCGACCGGGAAGACGCCCTTGTAGAGCTTTTTGGCGGAAGCGGTCATGCGGCACCTCTAGTGATTGTCGCGCGGCACCGGCGAGCCGCTGCGGCCAACGAGAAAATCGAAATCGACGCCGCGATCCGCCTGCAGCACGTGATCGATGTAGAGCTTCTGATAGCCCCGGGCTGCATGCGGCTTCGGCGGCGTCCATGCGGCGCGGCGCGCGGCCAGCTCCTCGTCGCTGACATGCAGATGCAGCGCGCGGGCAGCGACGTCGAGCGTGATCATGTCGCCGTTCTTCACCAGCGCCAGCGGTCCACCGACGGTGGCCTCCGGCGCGACGTGCAGGACGACGGTGCCGTAGGCGGTGCCCGACATGCGCGCATCCGAGATGCGGATCATGTCGCGCACGCCCTGGCGCAGGAGCTTCGCCGGGAGCGGCATGTTGCCGACCTCGGCCATGCCCGGATAGCCCTTCGGTCCGCAGTTCTTCAGCACCATGATGCAGGACGCGTCGATGTCGAGATTGTCGTCGTCGACGGCGTCATGCATCTCCTCGACGCTCTCGAACACGACCGCGCGTCCCGTATGGTTCATCAGTTCCGGCGAGGCCGCCGACGGCTTGATGACAGCGCCGTTGGGCGCGAGATTGCCGGTGAGGATCGCGATGCCGGCTTCCGTCTTGAACGGCGAGTCGAACGGGGTGATGACGTCGGCGTTCCAGTTCGGCGCGGCGGCGACGTTGTCCCATAGCGTCTTGCCGTTGACGGTGCGGGCGTCCTTGTGCAGCAGGCCGCGCTCGCCGAGCGCGCGCAACACGGCCGGCAGGCCGCCGGCGTAGTAGAAGTCCTCCATCAGGAAGCGGCCCGACGGCATCAGGTCGACCAGGCAATGCACGTCGCGGCAGAGCCGATCGAAATCATCGAGCGTCAGCTCGACGCCGACACGGCCAGCAATGGCGAGCAGATGCACCACGGCGTTGGTCGAGCCGCCGATCGCGGCCAGCGTGCGGATCGCATTCTCGAACGCCTGCCGCGTGAGGATGTCGGACGGCTTGAGATCCTCAGCAACCATCTCGACGATGCGGCGGCCGGCCATGCGCGCCAGCAGGTTACGGCGCGCGTCCGCAGCAGGGATCGCTGCATTTTCCGGCAAGCCGATGCCGAGCGCTTCCACCATCGACGCCATGGTCGAGGCCGTGCCCATGGTCATGCAGCTGCCGGCGGAGCGGTTCATGCCGGCCTCGGCCTCGTGGAATTCCTTCAGCGTGATCTCGCCGGCACGCAGTTGCTCGCTCATCGAGATGATGTTGGTGCCGGAGCCGATGATCTGGCCACGATAGACGCCGCGCAGTTGTGGCCCGCCTGAAACACCGATCGCAGGCAGGTTGGCCGAGGCGGCGCCCATCAAGAGCGCCGGCGTGGTCTTGTCGCAGCCCATCAGCAGCACGACGCCGTCGAGCGGGTGCGCGCGGATCGCCTCCTCGACATCCATCGAGGCGAGGTTGCGGAACAGCATCGCGGTGGGACGCATCGTCACCTCGCCGAGCGAGGAGACGGGGAATTCGAGCGGATAGCCGCCGGCGTCGAGCACGCCCTGCCGGACATGCTCGGCGATGACGCGGAAATGCGCGTTGCAGGGCGTCAGCTCCGACCAGGTGTTGCAGATGCCGATGACCGGACGGCCCTCGAACCGGTCCTGCGGCGTGCCGCTGTTCTTCAGGAATGAGCGATAATAGAAGCCCATCTTGTCCTGGCGGCCGAACCACGCCTGGCTCCGCAGCGTCTTCTTCTCGTTGTCGTTGCTCATTCCCGGTCCGTTCGTGCAGCCGACTGGGCATGGCGCCGCCGGCCGTTGTAGATGACTTCGATCATCGCCTCGGAGGCGCCCTCGGCGTCTCGAGCGGCGATCGCGTCGATGATGCGCTGGTGCCAGACCAGCACGGTGTCGCGATCGGCAGTCTCGATCGGGGCGCTCAGGACGAACGAGGCGCGCAAGGCGGCTTCGATGACGGCGCCGATCGAGCGCATGAAGGGATTGCCGGAGGCATTGGCGATCGCGATGTGCAAAGCGAGGTCGGCTTCGGCGAAGGCGACCGAGGTCGACGGCTCGCGCTCCATCTGCGCCATCGCCTTGCTCATCGCGGCAAGATCGTCCTCGCTGCGGCGTTCGGCAGCGAGCGCCGCAGCGCGCGGCTCGATCGCCAGCCGGATCTCGGCAAGGTCGGCGAGGAAGCGCTTGTCTATGCCGGCATCCAGATGCCAGGCGAGCACGTCGGGATCGAACATGTTCCAGTCCGAGCGTCCGCGCACCACGGTGCCGACGCGCGCCTTGGTCGACAGCAGCCCTTTTGCAACGAGCGTCTTCACGCTTTCGCGCAGCACCGGACGCGACACGCCGAACGTCGCCGTCAGTTCGGCATCGCCGGGAAGGCGCGCTCCCTCGGCCAAACGGCCGGAGATGATGTCGATGCCGATGCTGCGGGCGACCTCGGCATGGTTGGAATGCGCGCGCCGTGTCGGAATCGAGACGAGTTGCGAGGTCATGTCCTCGCCCCCACCGGTTTGACGGACGAGCGGCGCGCCAGCGCCATCAGACCTTGCTGCAGCGCAATGAAAACGAACAACAGAACCCCCGTGGCGATCTTGGTCCACCAGCTCGACAGCGTGCCGTCGAAGTTGATGTAGGTCTGGATCATGCCCTGGATCAGGACGCCAAGGAAGGTGCCGATGACGGAGCCCTGCCCGCCCGTCAACAATGTTCCGCCGATCACCACCGCGGCGATGGTGTCGAGCTCGACACCGACCGCAGAAAGCGAATAGCCGGCCGCGGTGTAGAACGAGAAGACGATGCCGGCGAGGCCGGCAAGCACGCTCGACAGCATATAGATGCGGATCGTCATCGGTCCGACCGGAATGCCCATCAGGGCCGTCGCGGCGCGGCTGCCGCCGAGCGCATAGACGTTCGCGCCGAAACGGGTGAGGTGCAGCAGCAGCGCGCTCAAGACCAGGATGACCAGCATGGCGATCGCAATCGCGGTGAGTCGTCCGCCGCCTGGCAGCCGGATCGCGAAATCGGACACGGCGCTGTAAATCGGCGCGGTGATCGGAATCGACTCGGTCGACAGCAGGAAGCTGACGCCGCGTGCCAGGAACATGCCCGCGAGGGTCACGATGAAAGGCGGCAGGTCGAAGACGTGGATGACGGCGCCCATCGCGGCGCCGAACAGCGCGCACAGCACGAGCACCATTGCGAACGCGGCAAAGGGCGGGATGCCCCAGCGCTCGATCGCGAGCGCCACGAACACCGTGGTGAAGCCGATCACCGAGCCGACCGACAGATCGATGCCGCCGGAGATGATGACGAAGGTCATCCCCGCCGCAACGATGCCGAGGAAGGCGTTGTCGGTGAGCAGATTGGCGACGACGCGGGTCGAGGCGATGTTCGGGAATTGCAGCGCGCACAGCGCGAAGCCGGCGACCAGCACGAACGCGGTGATCGCAATCGAGGTCGATGCCCTCATGGCTTGGTCCTCCGCCAGCGCGCGGTGAAGCGCGAGAGATCGCCGATGCGCGGCGACTGCGCCAGCAGCACGGCGAGCACGACGACCGCCTTGACCAGCAGGTTGAGCTCCGGCGGATAGCCCGACAGCAGGATGCCGGTGTTCATGGCCTGGATGATCAGCGCGCCGGCGACCGCCAGCACCAGGCTGAATCGCCCGCCGAACAGCGAGGTGCCGCCGATGACCACGGCGAGGATCGCATCGAGCTCGAGCCACAGCCCGGCATTGTTGGCGTCGGCGCCCATGATGTCGGCGGCCGCAATGACGCCCGCGAGCGCGGCGCACAGTCCGCACCAGACATAGACCGACAGGATCATGGCGCGGGTGCCGACGCCGGAGAGCTCGCTCGCGCGTGCATTGCCCCCGGTCGCCTCGATCAGGAGCCCGAGCGCGGTGCCGCGCACGACCGCCCCCGTCACCAGCAGCATGCCGACCGCGATCACGATCGGCGTCGGCAGGCCGAGCACGGCGCCGTTGCCCATCCACACCAGGTCAGGCGACGTGAACGTGACGATGCGCCCCTCGGTGATGAGCTGCGCGATGCCGCGCCCGGCAACCATGAGGATGAGCGTGGCGACGATCGGCTGGATGCGCAGGACGGCGACGAGGATGCCGTTCCACAGCCCGCAGGCGAGGCCGACGGCGAGCGCCGAGCCGATCACGACCGGCAGCGGCTGCGTATCGGCGAGGCTCGCCGCAGTGGCGCCTGCGATCGCCATCACGGCGCCGACCGAGAGGTCGATGCCGCCGGTCGCAATCACCAGCACCATGCCGAGGGACAGCAGCGCCACCGGCGTGCCGCGGTTGAGCACGTCGATCACGCTGCCGAACAGCCGGCCATCCTGCAGATGCAGGTTGAAGAACTGCGGCGACACCGTGCGATCGATGATCAGGATCACGATCAGTGCCAGGGCTTGCGCGAGACCACGGCGCGGAATCCGGAGCGTCATGATGCGGCCTCGTGCGCGGTCGGTACATCGGCCGCGATCGCCGCGAGGATGCTGGAAACTTCGACGGCGTCGCCCTTCAGCTCCTCGACATGGGCACGGTCGCGCAGCACGATGACGCGGTTGGAATAGGTGACGATCTCGTCGAGCTCGGAGGAGATCACGAGCAGCGCCAGGCCCTGCTCGCAGAGCTCGCGCACCAGGCGGATGATCTCGGCATGGGCGCCGACGTCGATGCCGCGGGTCGGCTCGTCGAGCACGAGAAGCTTCGGCGAGGTCGCAAGCCAGCGCGCAAGCAATGCCTTCTGCTGATTGCCGCCGGACAGCAGCCCGATCGGCCGTTCCGGATCGGGCGGCCTGATGTCGAGCATGCGAATGTAGCGCATCGCGATCTCATCCTGCTCGCGCCGCGACAGCGGCCGGTGCAGGCCGCGCCGGGCCTGCAGCGCCAGGATGATGTTCTCGCGCACGGTCAGATCGGCGACGATGCCCTCGGTCTTGCGCTCCTCCGGGCAATAGCCGAAGCCGAGCCCGGCGGCATCGCGCGGCGAATTCAGCCGCACGGTCTCGCCGTTGACGGTGGCCGCGCCGCTGTCGGCACGCTCGGCGCCGAACACCAGTCGCGCCGTCTCGGTGCGGCCGGAGCCGAGCAGGCCGGCGAGCCCGACCACCTCGCCGCGGCGCAGCTCGAGATCGAACGGAGCAAGATAACCCTGCTTACCATAGCCCTTGAAGCTGATGCAGACCTCGCGTGCGGTCTCGGGCTGGCTGGCCGCACGTTCGCCGGTGGTCTCGGCCAGCTCGCGGCCCAGCATCATGCGGATGAGGTCGAGCCGCGGCAGACCGGCCATCTCGCGCGAGCCGATCAGCCGGCCGTTGCGCAGCACCGTGACGCGGTCGCAGATCTCATAGACCTGATCGAGGAAGTGGCTGACGAAGATGATGCCGATGCCATCAGCCGCGAGCTTTCGCATCACCTTGAACAGGATTTCGACCTCGTGGCGGTCGAGGCTCGCCGTGGGCTCGTCGAGAATGAGGACGCGCGCCGACAGATCGACGGCGCGCGCGATCGCCGTGATATGCTGGACCGCGACCGAGTAGCTCGAAAGCGGTGCGCCGACGTCGATGTCCAGCCCATATTCCAGCAGCAGCGCATGCGCGCGCCGCCGCATCTCGGCCTCGCGCACGACGCCGAAGCGCGTCGGCTGCCGACCGAGATAGAGATTCTGCGCCACCGAGAGGTTCGGCAGCAGATTGACTTCCTGATAGACGGTGGCGATGCCGGCATCGACCGCGTCCTTGGCGGAGCGCGGCGCGATCTCGCGGTCCGCCAGCCGCACGTTGCCGGCGTCCCGCGCGAACACCCCGGTGACCACCTTGATCAGGGTCGACTTGCCGGCGCCGTTCTCGCCCAGCAGCGCGTGAATCTCGCCCTCACCCAGCGTGAAGTCGACGTCATCAAGCGCCTTCAGCGCACCGAAGCTCTTGGCCAAGCCGCGGATTTCCAGCAGGGCTGGACGCATCGCCGGCGGAGCTGAACTATCAGACATGACGAACTACTTGGCGATCACCAGGAAGGTTGACGTCCGCACGATGTGCGGACGCCAGCGACTTGTCGTCCGTCGTCCCGGCGAGCGCCGGGACGACGGCTCAACAGCCAGGCTCAGTAGCCGAGGCCCTTCTTGCTGTCGTAGATCTTCTGCGGCTCGTCAGCGGCCGTGTAGAGCTTCGATTCCGTCTGGATCCACTTCGGCGGCGTGGTGCCCTTTTCCTTGTAGGCAACGATGGCGTCGAAGGCCGGTCCGGCCATGTTCGGCGTCAGCTCGACGGTCGCATTGGCTTCGCCTGCGGCGATCGCCTTGAAGATATCCGGCACGGCGTCGATCGAGACGGTCAGGACGTCCTTTCCCGGCTTGAGCCCGGCTTCCTTCATCGCCTGGATCGCGCCGACCATCATGTCGTCGTTGTGGGCATAGACCGCGCAGATCGACTTGCCGCCGTTCTCGGCCTTGATGAAGCTCTCCATCACCTCCTTGCCCTTGGCTCGGGTGAAGTCGCCGGTCTGGCTGCGCACGACCTTCAGGTTGGCATTCTTGGCGACGACCGCGTCAAAACCCTTCTTGCGGTTGGTGGCGACGCTGGCGCCGACCGTGCCCTGCAGCTCGACGACGTTGCAGGCCTTGCCGCCGACGGTCTTGGCGAGCCACTCGCCGGCGACCTCGCCTTCATGCACGCTGTCGGAGGTGACGGCGGTCAGATAGAGGTCCTTGCCCGACGGATCGATGTCACGGTCGAGCAGCACCACCGGAATCTTGGCTTCCTTGGCTTCCTTCAGCACGGCATCCCAGCCCGAGGCCACGACCGGCGCGAGGAAGATCGCATCCACGCCCTGCGCGATGAACGAGCGGATCGCCTTGATCTGGTTTTCCTGCTTCTGCTGCGCGTCGGCGATCTTCAGGTTGATCTTGCGCTTGGCGGCTTCCGACTTGGAGACGGAGGTCTCGGCGGCGCGCCAGCCGGACTCGGAGCCGATCTGCGAGAAGCCGACGGTCAGTTCGGCAGCGCTGGCGGACGTGGCAAGCAACAAGGCGGCCGTCGCGGAGGCCGCAAAGAGGGCTTTCAGGGTCATCAGGCGTTCTCTCCCAAATGTCTGTTTTGGATGCGCCGCCGCTCCAGAGCGGTGTCGTCGCACCTTTTCAGCCGGCCTCAACGGCCGACGTGCCCGGTTATTCCACGGAACCTCAGGGCTGACTAGTCATATTATTTGACTGTAATACTTTTTGAAAAGGATGTGCGAGCCCGCGCGTGCACACTGCCCAAGAGCGACAGCATACACCAATGAAATCTTAAGTTGTCAGCAGCGTTCAGCTACCGCAGCTTGGTCGCCTCGCGGGCGCGCAGCTCGATCGCGGCCCAGGCGCCGGCCCTGATGTCCGCCGCTGGCGCGACCCAGGAGCCGCCGATTGCGACGACCTTCTTGTGCGCGAGCCATTGCGCAGCATTGCCGGCATTGATGCCGCCGGTCGGGCAGAAGCGCACGCTCGGGAATGGCCCCGCCAGCGCATCGAGCGCGGCAAGTCCGCCGGCCGGCACCGCGGGAAAGAACTTCACCAGCTCATAGCCGCGCGTCACGCAGGCGATGAGATCCGACGCGGTCTGGACGCCCGGCGCGAACGGCAGCTCGCCGGCTTTCGCCGCATCCAGCAGCTCGATCGACAGCCCCGGACTGATCGCAAACGCCGCGCCAAGCCTGGCCGCGCGCTCGTAGTCCGCTGGTGTCAGCACCGTGCCAATTCCGACCACGGCATCCGGCACCTCGCCAATGATGGCCCGCGCAGCATCGAGACCGGCTTGCGTGCGCAAGGTGATCTCGATCACGCGCAGACCACCGCTCACAAGGGCGCGCGCCAGCGACACGGCGTGCGCCGCATCGTCAATGGTGATCACGGGGATCACCGGCGCCAGCGCGAGCACCGCATCGAGCTTCGCGCGCTTGTCCAGAGTGCTCATCACGCCTCGCTCATCGCCAGAATGTCCCGCGGCATCGCGGTTGCCGGAATCACGGCCCCCGGCGCCATGATCACGGCCCCCGCCAGCCGGTGGCCCGCCAACGCCGCCTTCCGTGGCGGCGCGCCCTTGATGCGCGCGGCGAGATAACCCGCATTGAAGGAATCGCCGGCCGCCGTGGTGTCGATCGGCTTGAGCACCGCGGGCGGCGCAATGTCGACCAGCACGCCATCGGCATGGATCAGACAGCCGCGCGCGCCGCGCTTGACGACGACTTCGCCCACGCCGGCGTCCTTGAAGCGGCGCAGGCTGACCGACGCATCGGAATCGCCGAACAGCATCTGCTCGTCCTCCAGCGTCGGCAGCGCGACGTCGACCAGCGGCAGGATCGCGCGGAATGCGCGTTGCGCCGCCTCGCGGCTGGCCCAGCCGCGCGGCCGATAGTTGCCGTCGAAGGCGACCCGCGCGCCGCGCTTGCGCGCCACCGTCAAGAGCTCGCGCAGCTTGGCCTTGCCGGTCTCGCCGTACAGCGAGAGACTGATGCCGGAGAGATAGATCCAGTCGAAGCGCGAAAGCCTCTCGAGCATGTCGCTGTCGGCGCGATCGAACAGCTCGCGCGCCGGCGCGCGGTCGCGCCAATAGAGGAAGCTGCGCTCGCCCTTGGCATCGCGCTCGATCATGTAAAGGCCGGGCACGCGGCCTTCGACCTGCAACACCTCGGCGGTATCGATGCCCTCCGCCTGCCACGCCGCCAGCATCGCAGCGCTCAAGGGATCGTCGCCGAGCGCGGTGACGTAGGAGGTGGGCACGCCGAGCCGGGCCAGATAGAGCGCCGTGTTCAGCGTGTCACCGCCGAAGCCGCGCCGGAACAGACTGCCGTCCTCCTGCGCGAACTCCACCATGCACTCTCCGATGCAGGCGACTTTCATCGGCGTCGATCCATCCATCAAAACGTCAAATGAACCTTCATCGACCGGCTTCGATCGCTGGCGAGCTCGAAGGCGGCAACCGCCTGCTCGAATGGCAGCGCGGCCGAGATCAATGGCTTGACGTCGAGCAGCCCCTCGCCCATCAGCCGCACCGCCAGCTCGAATTCACGGTCGAACCGGAACGTGCCGCGCAATTGCAGCTCCTTCGTGACCAGCGTGTTGACCGGCAGGGTCATCTCGCCGCCGAGCCCGAGCTGGACGATGATGCCGCCGGGCCTGATCACGTCCAGCGCGGCCCGCAACGCAGCCTGGTTGCCGGAGGCCTCAAACAACACGTCGAACGTGCCCTTGCCGGCCCGCCACGGATCGAGCGCGGACGGCTCCGCACCGACATTGAACGCATGGCTGGCGCCGAGCGCACGCGCCACCGCAAGCGGCGCATCGGCGACGTCGGTTGCCACGATCTCGGCCGCGCCGCCGTAACGCGCAACCAGGATCGACAGTGCACCGATCGGGCCGCAGCCGGTCACCAGCACCCGCTTGCCGAGCAGCGAGCCGGCCTGATGCGCCGCATGCAGACACACTGACAGCGGCTCGGCCATGGCGGCTTCACCGAGCGACAGCGACGGCGCGATCGGAACAGCCTGCGCGGCATCGACGGTGACGAACTCGCGGAAGCCGCCCTGCACGTGGGGATCGCGCATCGCGCTGCCCATGAAGCGCATGTCCAGGCACTGGTTGCGCAGCCCCTCGCGGCAATAGACACATCTGCCGCAAGGCAGGCTCGGATTGACCGCGACGCGCGCGCCTTCGGCAAGGCCGCTGACGCCGCTGCCCACCGCGGCAACGATGCCGGCGATCTCATGGCCCAGGGCCATCGGCTGCTTGATCCTGACGGTGCCGAAGCCGCCATGATGATAGTAGTGCAGGTCCGAGCCGCAGATGCCGCCGGCTTCGATCTTGACCCGGACCTCACCTGCTCCGGGCGCCGGATCGGGATAGCTGTCGATGCGCAGATCCTTGGGCGCATGAATGACGACGGCTCGCATCGGCTGTTCTCCCTGGCTCGTTGTCCCGGCCGATCCTACATCGACGCCAGCATGCCGCCATCGACATAGATGGTCTGGCCGTTGACGTAGGTGGAGGCCTCGGAGGCCAGGAAGATCGCGGTGCCGACCAGCTCGTCCGGACGGCCCCAGCGCTTCGCCGGGACGCGCGACATCAGCCAATTGTTGAAGTCGGGATTGCTCGTCAACGCCTGGTTCATGTCGGTCAGCATGTAGCCGGGGCCGATGGCGTTGGCCTGGATGCCGTGCGCCGCCCATTCGACCGCCATCGCACGGGTCAGGTTGCGGATGCCACCCTTGGCCGTGGTGTAGGGTCCGATCGTCGGCCGCGCCAGCTCGCTGCCGAGCGAGCCGATGTTGATGATCTTGCCGCTGTTGCGCGGGATCATCCGCTTGGCGGCCTCGCGCCCGATCACGAAGGCGCTGGTGAGATTGGTCTCGATGATCCGGCGCCACTCGTCGGTGGTGAACTCGACCAGCGGCTTGCGGTGCTGGATGCCGGCATTGTTGACGAGGATGTCGATCGCAATCCCCTCGTCATCGAAGCGCGCGAAGGCGCGGACGACGGCCTCTTCGTCGGTCACGTCGAACGGACAGGCCTCGGCCTGATGGCCCACGGCGCGGAATTCCTCCACGGCTGCCAGCGTGCGCGCCGGGTCGGTGCCGTTGATGACGAGCCGCGCGCCAGCCTTGGCGAAGCCTTCGGCGATGGCGCGGCCGAGGCCACGCGAGGACCCGGTCACCAGCGCGGTCTTGCCGGAGAGATCGAAGAGCGAGGTCGACATCGGTTCAACTCGAATGGACGAATTCGGGCCGGCATCCTCGGCCACGGCACGCGCGCTGACAAGCGCGTTGTCCGGCGCGGCCTGGATCAGACGGGCAAGCGGTTAATGGCCGCTACCGCGGTCATGACGCCGCGGATCTCGGCAAGACCTTTGAGCCGGCCGACCAGCGGATAGCCTGGATGGGTGCCGCGACCGATGTCGTCCGCCAGCTCGTGGCCGTGGTCGGGCCGGAACGGAATCCGCCAGTCCGGCTCACCCTCGGCCTTGCGGCGAGCCTGCTCCTTCAGCAAGGTCGTCACGACCGCAACCATGTCCACGTCGCCGCGCAGATGCTCCGCCTCCATGAACGAGCCGTCGAGCATCTTGGTGACGTTGCGCAGATGCACGAAGCGGATGTGCGGAGCGAAGCGCTCGGCGAGCGCCGGCACGTTGTTCTGTCCGCCGGCGCCGAGCGCGCCGGTGCAGAACGTGATGCCATTGGCCTTGGACGGGGCGGCATCGACGATGAACTGCAGATCGTCGGCTGACGACACCACGCGCGGCAGGCCGAACAGGTCCCGCGGCGGATCGTCCGGATGGACGCACAGGCTGACGCCGCACTCCTCCGCCGTGGGTACCACCTCGCGCAGGAAGCGCGCGTAGTTGGCGCGCAGCTCGGCATGGCCGATGCCGCGATATTTCTCCAGCATGCGGCGCAGGCCGGGCACGTCATAGCGATCATAGGCTCCGGGCAACCCGGCCATGATGGTCGCGAGCAGACGGTCCTTGTCGGATTCCGATGCCTGCGCCACCCACGCGCGGGCACGGTCGAGCACGTCGGAGGAGAACTCCGCCTCGGCGCCGGGGCGCTGCAGGATGTAGCAGTCGAACGCGGCGAAGCGATCCTGATCGAAGCGCAGCGCGGTGGCGCCGCCAGGCAGGCGGAAGGCGAGCTCGGTGCGGGTCCAGTCCAGCACGGCCATGAAATTGTAGCAGACGGTGGTGACGCCGCAGGCCGCGAGGTTGCGCAGCGACTGCCGGTAATTGTCGAACAGGTCAGTGAGGTCGCCCTCGCCGAGCTTGATCGCCTCCGACACGGGCAGGCTCTCGACCACGCTCCAGCGCAGCCGCAGCGATGAATCACCCTCGATCATGCCGATGCGCTTGACGATCTCATCCGTGCTCCACACCACGCCATAGGGAATGTGGTGCAGCGCGGTCACGATGCCGGTCGCGCCGGTCTGGCGGACCTGCGGCAAAGTGATGGGATCATCCGGTCCGAACCAGCGCCACGTCTGTTCCATGTCGTCCACCTTCCAAAACGCGTGCGGTCAGCGCCGCCGCCGTGTCCTTGTGCGCGGCTCGGCCTGCGCCAACTCTTCCTGCCGTGCAAAAATGCCGTCAGCGCGGCGGAACACCTCGCGCAAATGACGGCGCATCGCTGCCACCGCCTGGGCCTCGTTGCAGGCCGCGAGCCCGTCCAGGATCTCCTGATGCTGCGCGATCAGGAGCGGAATGTGGCCGGCATCCTCGATCAAGGTCAGATGCCGGACGCGGTCGAAATGGATCTTGGTCTGGCGGATCACCTGCCAGACATGCGGATGCCGGCTGGTGCGGGCGATGGTCTGGTGGAACGCCTCGTCATGGGCGTAGAACTCCGCGGGAGTCGCGGCCGCCTTCTGCTTGTCGATCAGTTCGTTCAATTCACGCAGCGAGGTCGCATCGATGTAGCGCACGGCCTCGGCGACCAGCGCGCATTCGAGATGCTCGCGGATGAACTGCGCTTCTCCGAACGCCTCGCGCGACACCGGCGCGACGACGCTGCCGCTCTGCGGATAGATTCGAACCAGATCGACATCGGCGAGCTTGATCAGCGCCTCGCGCACCGGCGTGCGGCTGACGCCGAGTCGCTCGCACAGATCGAGCTCGGCCATCGGCGTCCCCGGCGGCAGCGCGCCGGAGACGATGTCCTCGAGCAGCCGCTCATAGACCTGGTCGGCGAGCCGCCGCCCGGCCTTGCCGTCCATTCGCGTCAGCGGTGTCAGATCGTCATCCATGACGGCAGTCTATCCGATTCACAGGAAGCCGATCGAGATCCATGGCAGGAACACGATCAGCAGCAGCGCAACCACGAGCGCGGCGAGATGCGGCCAGACATGGCGGATGACCTCGTCGGGCGAGGCACGGCCGATGGCGCAGGCGAGATAGAAGCCGACGCCGAACGGCGGCGTGAACAGGCCGAGCCCCATCGCGAACACCGCGATGATGGCGTAGTGCACCTCGTGCACGCCCATCATCCGCGCGATCGGGAACAGCAGCGGCCCGAACAGAACCACGGCCGGCACGCCTTCCAGCACGCTGCCGAGCACGACGAAGGCGAGGGCCGAGATCAAGAGGAAGCCCCAGCGGCCGCCGGGTACGGCGACCATGAGATCGACGAGCTGTTGCGAGAAGCCGGACTGGGTCAGCGCCCAGGCCATGCCGGTGGCCGCACCCACCACCAGCAGGATCGCGCCGGACAGCGAGGCGGTATCGACCAGGATCGGATAGACCCGCTTCCAGTCGAACTGGCGATAGACGAAGATGCCGACCAGCACCGTGTAGATGACCCCGATGGCAGCGACCTCGGTCGCGGTGGCGACGCCCTCGACCACCGCCGAACGGATGACGATCGGCAGGCCGAGGCCGGGGATCGAGATCGCGAACAGCTTCAGCCGCGTCTTGGCATCAAATCGTTGCGCGCCACCCATGTCCTCCTTGCGGGTCTGCATGAAGACCACGACGGAGAGCGCGATCAGGCCAACGACCGCCGGCAGCAGCCCGCCGGTGAACAGCGCGGCGATCGATACGCCCGTGACGGATCCGACCGTGATCAGCACGATCGAGGGTGGGATCGTCTCCGACATCACGGCCGAGGCCGACAGCAGCGACACCAGATCACCTTCGGAGCTGCCGCGCTGCTTCATCTCGGGAAACAGTGCCGGCGCGACGGCGGCCATGTCGGCCGCCTTGGCGCCGGAGATGCCGGAGACCAGGTACATCGCGCCGAGCAGCACATATTGCAGGCCGCCGCGCAGATGGCCGATCAGCGAGATCAGGAACGCGATCATCGCCCGGGCCAGCCCGGCGATCTCGATCAGCGCGCCCAGCAGCACGAACATCGGAACCGCCAGCAGCACCATGTGCGACATGCCCTCGCTGACCCGCCCGGGTACGATCGAGACCGGCACGGTGGTGCTGAAATGCAGGTAGGCGACGGTCGCGAGCAGGAAGGCGAAGGCGATCGGCGTGCCGATCACCATCGCAGCCGCGACGAGGACGAAGAAGAAGATCACGAGATTGTAGTTGCCGAGATCCTCCAGCACGGGCGCGGCGGCATAGAGCACGCCTGCTCCCGCCAGCACCAGCGCCAATGCGCCAACGATCTGGAGCAGGCTCCCCTGCTGGATCAGCCGGTCGACGGCGGTGAGCAGCATCAGGAGCACGCCGACGAGCATCGCGGCCTCGCGAAAACCTTCGCTGATCTCGAGCACCGGCATTCGGCTGATCATATGGCTTTCGAGATGATGCCAGGACGGCATCACCAGCGCGACGAGCACGGTGCAGACCAGCATCAGTCCAAGCGCATCGGTGCGTGCCCGCCATGCAGGCGAGAGGTTGCGCACAAAGGCGGTGAGCCGCATGTGCTCGGCGCGGCGCAGCGCGACGACCGCACCGAGCATCGCCAGCCACACGAACAGCACGGTCGCGAGTTCGTCGGACCAGATCAAGGGCGCATTGAAGACGTAGCGCGCGGCCGTCGCGGCGCCGAGCAGGACCAATTCTGCCACGACGAGCGCCGCGGCCAGCGCCTCGACGGTGCGGCCGAGCAAATGATCGAAACGTGCGAACGCCCCATGCGACGGCACAGAGGTCGTCGCTGTCAATTCAACGGCCATTGCACTCTCCCCAGTCAACTCGGGCGCATTGATATGAGTTCGGCCTCATGGTTCGAGACGCGTCGCAAATGCGACGCTCCTCACCATGAGGGTCTAAGTCGTGCCACGTAGTCACTCCTCGTCCTGAGGAGCCTGCCGGAGGCAGGCGTCTCGAAGGACGGCCGCGGGCGCGCTGTCTATTACGCGGTCGTACGACCCGCTCAGAGCTGGCCGACCGACTTCTCGAGCAGGCCCCAGGCCTCAGCGCCGAATTTGGTCTTCCACTCGGTGTAGAAGCCCGCGGAGCGCAGCGCATCGCGGAACGGCTTGGTATCAACCTTGTTGAAGGTGATTCCGGCGCCTTGCATCTCCGCTTGCGCCTTTTCGTTGAAGCTCTGGATGTCCTGCCGCTCCTTCACGGCGGCCTCCGACAGCGCCGCGGTGATGGCGTCGCGCACGTCGGCGGGCAGACCGTTCCAGCGCGTCGCATTGGCGAAGATGTGGTGACCGTCCCAGATATGGCCGGATAGCGCGATGTATTTCTGCACCTCGTAGAGCTTGGCGCTCTGGATCAGCGCCAGCGGATTCTCCTGGCCGTCGACGATGTGCGTCTGCAGCGCCGCATAAAGCTCGCCGAAATTGATCGGCGTCGGCGCAGCACCGAGCGTCTTGAACAGCGTCACCCACAGCGGATTGCCGGGCACGCGGATCTTGAAGCCCTTGAGATCGTCGGGCGAGGCGATCGGCTTGGCGCCGGAGGTGATGTTGCGATAGCCATTGTCGAGGCATTTCGGGAGCACGTGCAGGCCGACCTTGGCGAACTCGCCGCGCACATGGTTGCCGAGATCGCCGTCCATCGCCGACCACACCTGGTCGTAACTCTCGAACGCGAACGCCACCGCATTGATGCCGCCGATCGGCACCACCGTCTGGTTCACACCTGACGTCGACATGAAGTCGAGCGCGCCGCTGCGCACCTGCGAGAACATGTCGGGCTCGCTGCCGAGCTGGCTGTTCGGATAGACCTGCAGGTCGACCAGACCACTGGTCTGCTTCTTGATGACCTCCGACGCCTCGATGATTCTGATGACGCCGGGATGGGTGGCGGGAAACGCCGTGCCGTAACGCAGGCGATACTTGGCCGATTGTGCGTGGGCTGGCCCGAACGCCAGGGCAGACGCCCCCGCGAGTGCGGTGCCGACGAAGCAGCGACGGGACATGGATGTGGGCAAAGACATTGGCAAACCTCCCCTGCCGGCCCGCTTGGGGGCCTTTTGTATGTCATTCCTATAACGTCAGCCTATAATGGATACCAAATCTGCTTTTAATAGATAACTTGTATCCAAGTATCGAGGTTGGTATATGACGGCGGCTCACTTTCGAGATGAGCACTGAGGGGATGGAGGAACGCGTGAAGAGCCTCGTGGTGGAGCGGCCCGGCCGCCTGTCGATTGAAACCCGCGCCATCCCCGAGCCCGCCGCCGGCGAGATCCGAATCAAGGTCGAGCGCGCCGGCATCTGCGGCTCCGACATCCACATCCTTCACGGCAGCAACCCGTTTGCGCGCTATCCGCGCGTCATCGGCCATGAATTCTTCGGCCGCATCGACAAGCTCGGCGACGGTGTCGACGCACGGCTCGGCGCTCGCGTCGTGGTCGATCCGGTCGTCGCCTGCGGCCACTGCTATCCCTGCTCGGTCGGCCGTCCCAATGTCTGCGCTGAACTCGCCGTGCTCGGCGTCCACCGCGACGGCGGCTTTTCCGAATATGCCTGCGTGCCGGCTGCGAACGCGCATCTGCTGCCGGACAGCGTCGACGACGACAAGGCGCCGCTGGTCGAGCCGTTTTCGATCGCCGCCAACATCACCGACCACACAAGCGTCTTCGCCTCCGACATCGCGCTGGTCTATGGCGCCGGGCCCATTGGCTTGACGGTGATCCAGGTGCTCAAGCGCGTCTATGGCATCAAGGAGCTGATCGTCACCGACCGCATCGACCAACGCCTCGACGCGGCGCGGCACAATGGCGCCGATCGCGTCATCAACACCGCACAGACCGCCCTGCCCGCAGCGCTCGCCGACGCCGGCATCAAGCCGACACTGATCATCGATGCCGCCTGCCACCCCGCCATTCTCACTGAAGCGATCGAGATCGCCTCGCCCGCCGCGCGGATCGGCCTGCTCGGCTTCTCGGCCGAGCCGTCCACGATCGTGCAGCAGAAGGTCACGGCGAAGGAGCTTTCGATCCACGCCTCGCGGCTGAACAGCGGCAAGTTCGCCAAGGTGATCGACTGGTTCGCCAGCGGCACCTTGCAGCCGGAGCGCCTCATCACCCACCGCTTCAGGCTCGACGCCTACGCCACCGCGTTCGAGACGTTCGAGCACAACCAGACCGAATGCTGCAAAGTGCAGCTGATCTTCTGATGCAAACCATCTGATCCAAAACATGGACCGCCTCGGCACCGCCACGCTCCACCGCCTGCCCGCCGGCATCGTCAGGCCGGACTACGACCGTACGACGGTCGCGACCGGGATCGTCCATCTCGGACTGGGCGCGTTCCATCGCGGCCACCAGGCCGTCTACACCGACGCGCTGCTCAAGGACGATCCGCGCTGGGGCATCCTCGGCGTCTCCTTACGCTCACCCGACACCCGCGATGCGCTCGAACCGCAAGGCGGCCTCTACAGCGTGACGGCCAGCGATGGCGCCGGCCATGCGCGGCGCGTCATCGGCGCGCTCACCGGCGTTGCGGTCGCGCCGGAAGATCCTGCGGGCCTGATCGCACGGCTGGCCGATCCCGCGGTGCGTATCGTCTCGACGACGGTGACCGAGAAGGGCTACAGCCACGATCCGGCCACCGGCGCGTTGCGCGCCGATGACCCCGACATCCGTCACGACGCTCTCAATCTCACGCATCCGCGAAGCACGCTCGGCTTCATCGTCGGCGGCCTGCGGCTGCGGCGGCAGCGGGGCCTGCCGCCCTACACCGTGCTCGCCTGCGACAACCTTCCCGCCAATGGCCACGCCTTGCGCGGCCTTGCCATCGCCTTCGCCGAGCTGACCGACCGCGACCTCGCCGAATGGATCGCGGACAATGTCCGCTTTCCCTCGACCATGGTCGACCGCATCGTGCCGGCCACCACCGACGCCGACCGCAGTGATGTCAGCGCCGCGCTCGGCCTCGACGATGCCTGGCCCGTCGTGACCGAGCCGTTCAGCCAATGGGTCATCGCGGATGATTTCGGCGGCGACCGTCCGGCCTGGGACGCCAGCGGCGCGCAGTTCGTCCGCGACGTCGCGCCGTTCGAGCTGATGAAGCTCCGGCTGCTCAACGGCGCGCATTCGACGCTCGCCTATCTCGGCTACCTCATGGGATGCGAGACGGTGGCCGCAGCCATGGCCGAGCCCGATCTCGCCGGCCTCGTCGAGGACATGATGCGCGACGAGGTCACCCCGACCCTGCCCGCGCTCGGCGGCTTCGACGTGATCGCCTATCGCGCCGCGCTGCTCAACCGCTTCCGCAATCCGGCGCTCAAGCATCGCACGGCGCAGATCGCGATGGACGGCTCGCAGAAGCTGCCGCAGCGCCTGCTCGGCACGATCCGTGACCGGCTGGCGCGCGGCGTGCCGATCACCCGGCTCGCGCTCGCCGTTGCGGGATGGATGCGCTACGTCAGCGGCACTGACGAGCACGGCCAGCCGATCGCGCTGCGCGACCCGCTGGCGGCAAAGCTGCGCGCACTGGCGGATGAGGCCGGCCCGGTCGCGAGCCGGCTCGCGCCGGCGTTGTTGTCGGTTACGTCAGTCTTCGGCCACGAGTTGCCGAACGATCCTCGTTTCGCGCGTGCGGTTGAGACAGCACTCGGTAGTCTCTTCCTGAATGGAACCCGTGCGACTGTCGCGCGGATCCGGCAAGACGTAGGCTGACGTCACACCGGCTCTGGCCAGGACGAACGGGCGACATCAGCATCGAACTAAACGTTCGGCAACAGCTTGCCCGGATTCATCAGCCCATGCGGATCGAGCGTAGCCTTGAGCTGTCGCATCAGTTCCAACTCGAGCGGCGCCTTGCACAGCGGCATCTCGGCGGTGCGGAGCTGACCGATGCCGTGCTCGGCGCTGATCGAGCCGCGGCGGCGGGTGATCTCGTCATGGACGAGGCGGGTGATCCGCGGACCCTGCGCGTAGAACTCGGCTTCGGTCATGGCGAGCGGGCGCATCAGATTGTAGTGCAAGTTGCCGTCGCCGAGATGACCGAACACCATGGGCCGGATGCCCGGCAGCGCCGCACGGACTGCTGCATCCATCACATCAACGAAATCGGCGATCTCGGCAACGGGGACGGCGATGTCGTGCTTGAGCGCCTTGCCCTCGCGCACCAGCGCCTCCGACACGCTTTCGCGCATGCGCCAGAAAGCCTTCGCCTGCGTGCCGTCCTGAGCAACCACGGCATCTGAGGCGATCCCGTTCGCCATCGCCTCGGCCAGCGCAGTTTCGAGCCGCACGGTCAGCGCGCTCTCGTCACCAATGTCGCTCAGTTCGATCAGCACTGCTGCGCCGGGAAGCGCCGCGAATGGCAGCCGCGTGTCCGGCATCTGGCGCAGGATCATCTCCAGCGTCGCCGCGGTCAGGAACTCGAACGCGGTGAGCCGGTCGCCGCAATGCGCACGAGACAGCCGCAGCAGCGCGAGTGCGGCGGCTGCATCGGCCACGGCGACGAAGGCGGTCGCACGCGCGGTCGGCTGCGGAAACAGCTTGAGCACGGCGCCGGTGATGATGCCGAGCGTTCCCTCCGAACCGATGAACAGATCGCGCAGCGCGTAGCCGGTGTTGTCCTTGCGCAAGGCCCGGAGTCCATCCCAGATGCGGCCGTCCGGCAGCACCACTTCGAGGCCGAGCGTCAGCTCGCGCATCACGCCATAACGCAGCACGGCGACGCCGCCGGCATTCGCCGCGAGATTGCCGCCGACGGTGCAACTGCCCTCGGAGCCCAGGCTGAGCGGAAACAGCAAGCCGGCCGCGCGCGCGGCGTCCTGCACCTTGGCCAGTACGACGCCGGCATCGACCACGATGGTCTGGCCGATGGCATCGACCGCGCGGATACGGTTCATCCGCGCCAGCGACAGCACGACCGCCCTTCCGCCCGCATCCGGCGTCGCGCCGCCGGACAGGCTGGTGTGGCCGCCCTGCGGCACCACGGCGGAGCGCGCCTCGGCGCAGGCCACCATCACGGCCGCAACCTCCGCGGTCGAGCCGGGGCGCACCACCGCAATCGCGGTGCCATGATACTTGCCGAGCCAGTCGCGCAGATATGGCGCCTGATCCTCGGCCGCGACGAGAACATGCGCCGCGCCGATGGCGCCCTGCAGCCTTTCGATCAGCTCCGTCATGATCAGCGCTTTGACCCTTTGATGGCTTGAGAGGCCGATGCCCGCAAACTAACAGGCCAGCCGATCGCGATCCCAATACCAAGTTGTCCGGCGTCCATAATCGATTGTTATGGGTGCGTTCAGGCCGGCGCCAGCGCCACTGGCGGCGCGATGTGCGGCACGGCTTCGACCAGCTCGCGGGTGTAGTCGGTCTGCGGGTTGGCGAACAGCGCCCGGCTCTCGCCCTGCTCGACGATCAGGCCGGTACGCAGCACGATGGTGCGGTCGCACATCATGCGCACGACGTTGAGATCGTGGCTGACGAACAGGAAGGCGAGATTGTCCTCGCGCCGAAGACGGTTCAGGAGCTGCAGCACCACGGCCTGCACGGAGACGTCGAGCGCCGCGGTCGGCTCGTCCAGCACCAGCAGCCGCGGCCGGCAGGCGATGGCCCGCGCAATGCCGACGCGCGCCTTCTGCCCGCCGGAGAGCTGATGCGGGAAGCGCGACAACAGCTCGCGCGGCAGCCCGACGCGGTCTGCGCATTCCTCCACGCGCTGGCGCAGCTTGTCGCCGTTGCGCATGTTCATCAGCCGAAACAACGGATGAGCGATGCAGTCGAACGCCGTATAGCGCGGATTGAGGCTGTCGTTCGGATCCTGGAAGACGATCTGAATGTCCTTGCGCAGCTCGCTCGCGTGGAAGTCGCGTGCCAGGATCTGGCCGATCGGCCGCCCGTCGAACAGGATCTCGCCCTCGCTGGGGTCGATCAGGCGGCAGATCATGCGCGAGGTCGTGCTCTTGCCGGAGCCGCTCTCGCCGACCAGGCCGACGCTCTCGCCGCCGCGCATCGTCATCGAGAAGTCGGCCACCCCAACGGTGCCGTCGTCGAAGCGCTTGACGATGTTCTTGACGTCGAGCAGCAGCGGCGTGCCGTGCGGCGGAGGCGGCAGCTCGCCTATCTCGACCAACGGAATCCTCTCGCCATCGGGCACCAGATCCTCGATGCGCGAGGTCGCCGTCGGCGATGCCGCGACCAGACGCTTGGTGTAGGGGTGCTGCGGGCGATGGAACAGCGTCAGCGGCTCGGCCTGCTCGACCAGCCTGCCCTGCTCCATCACCACGACGCGCGCGCAGTAGCGCGCGGCGAGCCCGAGATCATGCGTGATCAGGATCGTCGCCATGCCGCGGTCGGCGGCGATATGAGCGAGCAGGTCCATCACCACCTTTTGCGTGGTGACGTCGAGGCCGGTGGTCGGCTCGTCGGCGACCAGGAGCTGCGGACTGCAGGAGATCGCGATCGCGATCATCACGCGCTGGCACATGCCGCCGGACAGCTCATGCGGATAGGCGCCCATGCGCCGCTCGGGATCGCGGATCTGCACCGCCTTGAGCAAGCTCAGAGCCTCGGCCTGCGCCTCCTGCCGCGACAGACGGCGATGGGCGAGGATCGCATCCGCAATCTGCTGGCCGACGGTGCGGATCGGGTTGAGCGCGGCGCGCGGGTTCTGGAAGATCATCGCCATGGCTGCGCCATGCAGGCTGCGCAGATCGGCGCCGTCGGCGCGGGTGATGTCCTGCCCCTTGAAGCGGATGCAGCCATCGGTGATGCGGCCGGCCTTGTCGAGCAGATGGGTGATGGCAAAGCCGGTCACCGATTTGCCGGAGCCGCTCTCGCCGACAAGGCCCAGCATCTCGCCGGGCTGCAGCGACAGCGACACGCCGCGCACCGCCTCGACGAGGCCGCGACGAGTCGAGAAGGTCACCTTGAGGTTCTCGACCTCGAGCAGCGGCGCCGTCACGTGCGCATCCTCGGATGCGCCCGGCTCTGCTTGGTTTTGACGAGACATCACGTGCGCATCCGGGGATCCAGGATGTCGCGCAGGCCGTCGCCGAGCAGATTGAAGCACAGCACCGCGCTCATCAGCGCAAGTCCGGGAAACGCCACCAGCCACCAGCGCCCCGTGGAGATGAAGCGTGCGCCCTCGGCGACCATGATGCCCCATTCCGGCGTCGGCGGCTTGACGCCGAGGCCGATGAAGGAGAGGCCCGCGGCATTGAGAATGGCCCAGCCGAGATTGAGCGAGATCTGCACCGCCATCGCCGGCAGCACGTTCGGCAGCAGGAAGCGCAGCACCACGGCGATGTGGCTCTCGCCGCAGGCCCGCGCGGCCTCGACCCAGCCGAGATTACGGCGGATGTTCACTTCGGCGCGGGCGAAGCGGATGTAGAACGGCAGATTGATGATCGCGGTCGCGATCACGATGTTCTCGACGCGGTTGCCGAGCGCGGCGACCATCGCCATCGCCAGCACGAACAGCGGGAACGCCATCAGGACGTCGACGAAGCGGCCGACCGCCTTGTCGAGCCGGCCGCCGGCATAGCCGCACAGCGCGCCGACGACCGACCCGAGCGCGAAGGACACGGCGACCGCCGTCACCGCGATGGTAAGATCGAGCCGGCTCGCGACGATCAGGCGGCTCAGCACGTCGCGGCCGAGCTGGTCGGTGCCGAACCAGTGCGCCGCGCTCGGCGGCTGCAGCGCGGCGGAAACCTCGGACGCGACAGGATCGTAAGGCGCGAGCCACGGCGCAACGATCGCGATCAGTGCCAGCAGCAGCGCGCCGCCGGCCGCGACGGCGGTGACCGGATTGCCGCGTAGCACGAACGCGGTATGGCGCAGGGTCGACGCGGTCTCGATCGTGCTCATGCTCACGCCACTGTCGCCCTGGGATCGGCGATGCCGTAGAGCACATCGACCAGCAGATTGACGATCACGAAGATCGTCGCCATCAGCAGCACGAAGCCCTGCACCGGCGCGTAGTCCGACACCAGCAGCGCATCGAGCGCGTAGGAGGCGACGCCCGGCCAGGAGAACACCTTCTCCACCAGCACGTTGGCGCCGAGCATGGTCGAGAATACGATGCCTGCGATGGTGATCACCGGAAGGATCGCGTTGCGCAGCGCATAGGTGACGACGATGCGCCACCACGACAGCCCGACCGAGCGCGCGGTGCGCACGAAGTCGCTGCCGAGCGACACCAGCATCGAGGCGCGGGTGATCCGCGCCAGCGGCGCGATCACGAACAGCGCCATCGTCAGCGCCGGCAGCATCAATTGCCGCGCCGCCGCCCACCAGCCGTCGAGATCGCCGGCGAGCAGGAAATCGATGATCAGGAAACCGGTGCGCTGCGGCGGCAGCGTGGCGAAGATGTCGATGCGGCCCGTTGGGTCCGGCGCGAAGCCGAGCAGATAATAGAACACGTAGATCAGCAGCAGACCGGAGACGAAGGTCGGCACGCAGACGCCGAGCGAGCAGAACAGCCGCACGCCGTGATCGACCAGCGACCCTGGCCGGAGCGCTGCGAGCACGCCAAGCGGCACCGCCGAGACCAGCGCGATCAGCAACGCGGTCAACGTCAGCTCCAGCGAGGCCGGCAGCCGCTCCTTGAGGTCCTTGGCAACGGCCTGCCCGGTCATCATCGAACGGCCGAGATTGCCGCGGCCGACGTCGTACAGATAGATCGCGAGCTGGTTCGGCAGCGGCTTGTCGAGCCCGAGCTGCCGGCGGATCACCTCGATCTCCTCCTGGCCGGCATTGGGACCGGAGGCAAAGAACACGGCCGGGTCCCCCGGCAGCACGCGCATCAAGAGAAAGGTGAACACCAGGACGCCGAACAGCGCCGGCAGCGACGAGACGAAGCGCCGTCCCGCCCGAGCCAAGGTTGCGCCGATCGTGCCCATGGTTATCAGCCGTCCCCGTTACTTGCGGCTCAGGTTACGATAATCGACCTGCCGCGTGAACTGGTAGACATAGCCATCCACCGTCGGCTGCATCACCGCGTCCTGCGCCGCCTGCCAGATCGGGATCTGGAACATCTGGTCGAAATGGACGGCGTTGAGCGCCTTCCCCTGCTCCTCATATTTCGCCTTGTCGGCCTCGAAGCGCGCCTCCTGCGCGATCTTCTCCAGCTCGGCATTGTCGGTCGAGGAGTAGTTCCAGCGCTGCTTGCCGGTGTAGAAGTTGCGATAGAAGTAGTCGGTCGAGGGCAGCCAGGCGACGATGCCCTCGGTGAAGAACGGCAGCTTCTTCTCGTTGATCGCGGTCGACATCTGCGCATCCGGCAGCTTCTGGATGTCCACCTTGATGCCGATCTTGGCGAGCGATTCCTTGACCAATGCGGCCATCGGCTCGGCGGTCGCCGCCTGGCCGACATTGAAGCTGAAGGTGGTGGAGAAGCCGTCCGCCATGCCGGCGTCCTTCAGATAGGCCTTGGCCTTCTCCAGATCGAGCTTGATCGGCTGCGGGATCGGATAGCCGCCGCTCGGCGGCTTGCCGTCAGCCCACGTCGCGCCGTAGAGCGCCGCGCCGCGGCCGAACAAGGCCGCCTTGAACATGTCGTCATAGGGCAGCGCAGAGGCGATGGCGCGACGCACATTGACGTTGTCGAACGGCGGAATGGTGTTGTTCATCGAGATGAAGGTCACCGCATTGTATTGCGGCGTCGAGATCACCTTCAGCTTGCCCTTGCCTTCGAGCGACTGCACGTCGCTCGCCTGCAGATCGATGACCAGATCGGCATCACCGCGCTCGACGAGGTTGGCGCGCGTCGCCGGCTCCGGCACCGACTGGATGATCAGGCGCTTGAACGCCGCCGGCTTGTCCGGCGTGCCGCGGTTCCAGGCCTCGTTGCGCTTGGCGATCACTTGCTCGCCGGGCTTGAAGGTCTCGACGATGTAGGCGCCGCTGCCGGCCGCGTTCTCCTTGGTCCAGTTCAGCGCCCAGGGATCTTCAGCCGTCGCATGCGCCTTGGCCAGCTTGGAGTTGATGATGATCGGATAGACGGTCGCGAGATTCGGCAGCGCCAGCTTGTCCGGCTTCGGCAAGGTCACTTCGAACGTCAGGGGATCAATGACCTTGAACTGATCGGCCGACGTCAGCGAGCCCGTCAGCAGTTGCGCCTTGCCGAGGATCGGCGCGCTGACGCAGCGGTCGAGCGACCATTTGACGTCCTCGGCCGTCACCGGCGAGCCGTCCTGGAACTTGGCGTCGGGGCGCAGCTTGAAGGTGATCTTCAAACCGTCAGCGCTGACCTGATAGGATTCAGCGAGCTCGCCGGTGATCGTGTCGAGATCGAACACCCACTTACCATTGAGCTGCTTGCGACCGAACGACACCAGCCGGTCGTAGCTCGACATCGACAGCGCGAAGGCCTCGCGCGTCGAGCCCGGAATGTTCGGATCGAGCGTGTTGACGGTGGCACCGGTGACATAGCGCAGAGTCTCGGCGCGGCTCTGCGCATGCGCCGATGGCGCAACCAGCATCACCGCGAGCAAGGCGGTCGCAGCGAACAACGAACGTTTGGACATCTCGAAACTCATCGCCCTTGTTCCCTCATTGGTCTCAAAATCCGGGACTGAAATACCCTGCCAGCGGTCACCGGCGGCGCAAGCGCATCAGATGGGAGCGCATCAGATGAGATCGCAGCAGCAATTCACGTGCCACGGCGCACCTCGGCCTGCTTCACATCGTAGGCCTGGAAGCTGGCCCAATGCTTGTCGATGTCGGCCTTGAACAACCCGCGCGTCAGCCCATGCACGAGCTTCGGCACCGCTGTGGTCATTGCATTGATGGAAGAACCCGACGCGCCGAAGCTCATCGTCGAGGCAATGGCAAACACATGGACGTCGCGGATCCACGGCGTTGCGCCAGCCACACGCTCGCACAGCGCATAGTCGTCGGCGAGATAGGGAAAGGCGCCGAGCCGGTCGTTGCGCTCGCTGGCGTCGGGCGTGTAGCGATCGCACCAGCGTGCGATGTTGGCGGCAAAGCTCTGCAGCTCCGGACGCTTTGCGAAGTCCATCGAGATGCCCGTCGCGCTGACTACGAAATCGACTGTGACTTCGTCTTGCGGTGTCCGCAGCACGACTCCGTCGGACGTTTCGCACGCGGCCACGATCGGCGCGCCCTCGTGTAGATGGAACGCGGCATGACGGGCGCAGCGATCATAGGTGTGCTGCGGAAAGCCCTCGCGCAACTCGAGGACCGCGCGCATGAAACGCCAGCGCCAGACGTCGTCGAGCTCGGAGAAATGCCGCAGGAAACCGCGGAACGTCAGCCAGCGATAGGGCTGGATCAGCTGGATTTCCGCTCGGCGGCATAGCAGATCGACGCGCGCCGCACCGGCTTCGAGCGCAGCCGCCGCATTGTCGAACGCCGAGGCACCGGCGCCGATCACGGCGACGCGGCGGCCGCGCAAGCTGTCGAAATCGATCTCGGCGCCGGAATGGGCGCCGCGCGTTGCGGGCAAATGGCGCAGCGGCTCCGGAATGCTCCAGTCGCCCATCCCCTCCTGCCCGGTCGCCAGCACGATCTTGCGGGCGTAGATCGTCGCCTCACCATCCTTGCTGCGCACGGTCGCCTGCAGCAGTCCATCAGCGGCCGGCGCGATATCGACGACCTCGCAGCCGTTGCGCACGGGAAGGTCGAGCTCCTCGCGATACCAGGCGAGATAGTCTGCCCAATATTCGCGCGGAATCAGGTCAAGATTGCGCCAGCTCTCGCCGCCGAACTTCGCCTCGTGCCACGCCTGATAGGTCAGACAGGGTATGTCGAGATCCGGTCCGGTGAAATCTTTCGGGCTGCGCAGGGTCGGCATGCGCGCATAGCTGAGCCACGGTCCTTCGCGGCCAGCTTCGGCCTTGTCGAGCACGAGAATATTGCTGACGCGTGAGCGCAGCAGGGCGAAGGCGGTGGCAAGACCCGATTGGCCGCCGCCGACGATCAACACATCGCGCGCAGGTCGGCCATCGGGACCGATGATAGGCGTCAGCCATGGCATGCTGGGATGCGCGATCCTGGCAAGATCGCTGCGGACCTGGGCCGTCAGCGCGGCGAGACCGGCGCTCATGCCGGCCACCGGATGAAACACGCGCAATCGCGATCGACACGCTCGCTGTCGCTCACGCTCTCTCCATCAGTCATGTCACCCGGCGAGCGAAGCTTAGCAAAGCGAGCCTGGAGCCGACCATACCGATTTGTCCGCCGCCCATAACAGCTTGTTATGGGACGGCAGCGGCAGCTAGAATCGACAGCCATCCGCAGCGAGACAAGAGGTCGCATGCCGCTCAATCTGCGCCAGATCGAGGTGTTCCGCGCCATCATGATGACAGGCTCGATCAGCGGCGCTGCGCGGCTGCTGTCCGTGTCGCAGCCCGCGATCAGCCGGCTGCTGGCCTATACCGAGGATGGCCTCAAGCTCAAGCTGTTCGAGCGCATCAGCGGCCGGGTGCAGCCGACGCCGGAGGCCAGGCGGCTGTTCGCCGAGGTCGAGCACGTCCATCGCGGCGTCGCGCGCATCAACGATCTCGCCGACGAGTTGCGCGCGGGCGGCACCGGGACGATCCGCGTGGTGGCGAGCCCGAGCGCGGGACACAGCATGGTGCCGGAGGCGCTGGCGCGGCTGCGCGGCCGCTTTCCCGACCTGCGTGTCGAGTTCGAGTCGCTGACCCTGCTGGAGATCGTCAGCCGCGTCGGCACAGCCCGCGCCGATCTCGGCATCACCGTGCTGCCGGTCGACGAGCCGACAGTCGCGGTCGAGACGATCGCGGAGGGCGCGCTGCACGTGATCATGCCGGCCGATCATGCCCTGGCGAAGCTGCGCAGCATCAGGCCGAAGGACATGCTGCCCTATCCGCTGGTCGGCTTCGGCCGGCAGACGCCTTATGGCCACATCGTCACATCGGCCCTCGCCGGCGGCCCGGAGCCGACCACCATCGTGCGCTACACGCCCGACGCCTGCGCCATGGCCCGCGCCGGCGCGGGCCTTGCCGTGGTCGACGAATTCGTGCTGCGCGGCCGCGCCTGGCCCGACCTCGCGGCACGGCCACTCGCACCGAAAATTCCGATGCGCGCGCATCTGCTGACGCCACGCTTCGAGCCGCTATCACGCAACGCGGCCGCGCTTGCGGACATTTTGCGCGGGCGCGATCGGAAATCCGGCACTGCGAGGCGTTGAGCTACGCCGCCAGCCAGCCGCCATCGACCGGCAGCACGATGCCGGTCGTGAACGACGCCTCGTCGCTGGCGAGGAACAGCGCGGCGGCCGCGACCTCGTCTGCCGCGCCAAAGCGCTTCATGGCGTGGCGCTGGCGTGAGGCCTCGCGCACCGGCTCGGGATCGGCGTGGCGCGCAAAGCTCCGGCGCAGCAGCGGCGTGTCGATCGCGCCCGGCGCCAGCGCATTGACGCGGATGCCATCGGCGGCGAAGTCGACCGCCATGGTGCGGGTCAGGCTGATGATCGCGCCCTTGGCGGCGATATAGGCGCTGTTGCCTTTGCCGCCGGCGACCGCAAGCTGCGACGCCACGGTGATGATCGATCCGGCCTTCTGCTTCTGCATGATCGGCACCGCGATCTTGGCCCACAGCCAGGTGCCGCCGACATTGGCGCGGAACACCGCGTCCCAGTCGGCGGGATCGGTGGTGACGACGGTGCCGCCACAGGAGAAGCCGGCCGCGGTCATCAGCACGTCGAGCCGGCACCGTGCCCCGGCCACGCCCTCGATGGTCGCCTTGGCAAAGTCGGCATCACCGACATCGCCGACATGGACGCTGCCATCCCCGCCCGCGCTCCGCACAAGCGCCAGCGTCTCATCCGCGCCCGCAGCGTCGCGATCGACCAGGGCGAGATGCGCCCCCTCGCGCGCGAACATCACGGCGCTGGCGCGCCCAATGCCGGAGCCGCCGCCGGTGACGATCGCGACCTTGCCTGCAAGCCTCATCTCAATCTCTCCCGTGCTGATCGAACCAGCGGCCGAAATGCTCCGCCGATGCCGCGCAGTCGAAGCGCGCGCGCCAGCCGAACTCCTCGGCCAGTCGCGTCGTCGACAGCCGGCCGCGGTTCGGAGCAAACACCGGCACCGTCGGCGCCTCGCCCTGCTCCGCGAGCCGGCAGACGAAACCGGAGCGGCCTTGCGCGAAGGCGCGGCCCCAGGCCTCGGCGGTAAACATGGCTGCGTTGGAGATGTTGTAGAGCCTGTGCTGCGGCCTCTCGGCTTCCAGCAACCGGCAGACGGCGTCGGCGACGTCGACCGCATAGACCCAGTCCTTGTCGCCCGGCTCGTTCAGCAGCGCCGGCGCATTGCGCGCGCAACAGGCCGCGATCAGCGCCTGCGGCGATGGCGTGTCGCGCACGCCGCCGGCGCGCTCGAAAGGGCCGAAGACCGCCGACAGGCGCACGCTGATCACGTCGGTTTGCCACAGATCCGACAGCCGCGCGGCGACGCGCTCGGAGGCGAACTTGGTGATCGCATAGAGCGATACCGGCTCGCACGGCATGGTCTCCTCCAGCACGGCAAAGCGCTGACCGCTGTCGCCATAGGACGCCGCCGAGGACAGGTTGATGACGCGGCGGATGCCGCTGCCGCGCGCCGCCTGCAGGATCGGCACCTGCGCAAGCAGATTGACCGCGAGGATGCGCTCCGGGTCAGCCGCATCGCGCTCGGGCCCGGCAGTGATCGCGGCGCCGAGCACGACGGCATCGCAGCCGCTGGCGACGGCGGCCGCGACGGCGCTCGCATCGGTGACGTCGCCCTGCACCAGGTGCAGACGCTCGCGATACGGCGCGAGGGCGCGCTGCGCTGCCGCCGGCAAACCTGCTGCGTCAAAGATCGTCGCGGCATGGCCGCGCTCCAGCAGGCCTTGCGCAATGTTGAGCCCGACGAAGCCGGCGCCGCCGAAGATCAGGACATGCATCAAAGAGTTCCTCGCGTGGACAGCGATCGACGAAGGGCATTCAGCTCTCTCCCCACGTCATGGCCTAGCGCCGTCCCGGCCATCCACGTCCGGCAGCATCCTGGGAAGCACGTGGATGCCCGGGTCGAGCCCGGGCAGGACGGCGGACAGCGGAGCGACCGCGTCGACATGATCAGCTACTCCAACAGCTCTTCGCGCCTAGAGCAGCTTCGCCCCAAAATTCTGCTCCGGGTCCATATCCGCGACCAGGCGCCCCGTCGGCTTCGCAGCCTCGCCACCGCTGCGGGCGAGGAACTGGCCGGAGCCGGGCTGGGCCGACAGTCTGCCGCCGTCAACGATGACGCGGCCGCGCGACAGCACGGTCACCGGCCAACCCTGCACGCTGCGCCCGGCAAATGGCGTGTAGCCGGCGAGGTCGTGCATGGCGGCATCGCTGATCGTGACGTGCTTGTCCGGATCCCACAGCGCGATGTCGGCATCGGCGCCGATCGCGATCGCGCCCTTTCTCGGATGCAGATTGTAGATCTTGGCCGGCGCCGTCGCTGTCAGCTCGACGAACTTGTTGAGGCCCAGCCGCCCGTTAGACACCATCGCGTCGAACAAGAGCGGCAGCCGCAGCTCCAGGCCCGGCAGGCCGTTGGCGATCTGCTTGAAGTTGGGGTTGGGGCCGGCGCGCAGCTTGCCGGTTTCGTCGAACCGATACGGCGCGTGATCGGAAGAGATCGTCTGCAGGTCGCCGAGCGACAGCGCCTGCCACAGCGCCTCCTGATCGGGCGCGCGGCGCGGCGGCGGACTGCACATCCACTTCGCACCCTCGATGCCGGGCTTGTCGAGATCATCGGCCGTCATGAACAGATATTGCGGGCACGTCTCAGCAAACACCTTCAGCCCCTGCCCGCGCGCATCCCGGATCACCTTGGCGCCTTCCGCGGTCGAGACGTGGAAGATCATGATCGGCTGATCGACGAGGGCGGCCATGCCGATCAGCCGGTTGAACGCCTCGGCCTCGGAGAAGCGGGCGTGGCTGATAGCGTGATATTTCGGCGCGGTGTAGCCGCGCGACAGCAGCCGCTTCACCATCCAGGAGATGATGCCATGGTTCTCGGCGTGCGCGCACAGCATGGCGCCGCCTTCGCGCGCGGCGACGAGAATGTCGAGCAGCGGCTCGTCGTCGATCTTGAGCCGGTCGTAGGTCATGAAGATCTTGATCGAGCCGTGGCCCTGGCGGATCAGCGCCGGCAGATCGCGCTCCAGCGTCTCCCTGGTCGGATCGGCGACGATCATGTGGAACGCGTAGTCGATCACGGCCCCCTTGCGCGCCAGCGCGTGATAGTCCTCGACCACCTGCGGCAACTGCATGCCGACATGCTGGGCTGCGAAGGAGATCACGGACGTGGTGCCACCGAACGCGGCCGACGTGGTGGCGCTCTCGAACGTGTCGGCATTGACGATCCCTGCCGCCGAGAGCTGCTCGATATGGCAATGGCTGTCGACGCCGCCGGGCAGCACATACTTGCCGCGCGCATCGATCTCGCGCTTGGCCGGGCCGAGCCCGCGGCCGATCGCCGCGATGGCTTCGCCTGATATGGCGACGTCGGCCTCGAACGTGTCGGTGGTGGTGGCGACGCGCCCTCTCCGGATGATCAGGTCATAGGCCGGCTCGGTCATCGCGATCTCCTAGTTCTGCCAGATGGAACGCCGTGGACGCGAGGCAACCGCATCGGCCCCATTGCGTCAGCCATGGCATAGTGGTTGCCTGTCACGCGCCGTCAACACTGAAGAAGCAGGTAGCTCCCATGTCCCGCCCGCGCATCACCGTGATCAATCCGAACTCCAACCAGGTGGTCACCGACGGCTTGGCGGCGGCGCTCAAGCCGCTGATGTTCGCCGACGGGCCGGAGATCGTCTGCGAGACCTTGAAGGAAGGTCCATACGGCATCGAGAGCCAGAAGGACGCCGACAGCGTCACCCTGCCGCTGCGGCGTCTCGTCGAGGGCGACAACGCGTCCAGCGCGTTCGTGATCGCCTGCTACAGCGACCCTGGCCTGCATGTCTGCCGCGAGGCCACGGCACGGCCGGTGCTCGGCATCGCCGAATGCGGCGTGCTCACCGCGCTGACCCGCGCCGACACGTTCGGCGTTCTCGCCATCGCGCAGCGCTCGATCCGCCGCCACATCCGCTATCTCCGCCAGATGGGCTTGATGGATCGGTTGGCCGCGGAACGGCCGTTGGACATGACCGTGGCGGAGACGGCGTCAGGCGAAGGCACCTTGGCGAAGATGATCGCGGTCGGCCGCGCGCTGAAGGAGGAGGACGGCGCCGGCGCCATCGTGATGGGTTGCGCCGGCATGGCGCGGCACCGGAAGAGCTTAGAGGAGGCGCTGGGGATTCCGGTGATCGATCCGACCCAGGCTGCGGTGACGATGGCGCTCGGCGCGGTGGCGTTTGCTGGGTGAGTGGCGCTGAGCCTTGCGCTCTGCATTCGCTGATCTGCCCGACCGGTCGCCTCACACACGGCTGTCGTCCCGGCCTTGAGCCGAGACCCATAACCACCGGCTGCGGTGAGGCAGGCAACTAACAGTCACGTTCCTCGATAGCTTCCGCGGTATGGGTCCCGGCGTTCGCCGGGACGACACCATTGTCGTCGCTGGAGTCGAGCACAATAACTGCGATCTGCTTAGCTCCGGCAGCTAAAAAACTCGTTGTTCACTCCGGCGGCACCGCGCCCGTGCGGCTGGTGATCAGCCCGTAATGCTCGATCCGCCGATGCCTGGCGAAGTCGAAGATCGTCTGCTTGCCGAACCGCGTCGCATCGAGATCGCACGGCACGACCAGCACCTCGTCCCCTTCCGTCGCGGCCTCCGCGACGATCTCGCCGTCGGGATTGACGATCAGGCTGCCGCCGATCAGGTGATGGCCGTCCTCGACGCCGGCCTTGGCGACCGCCACCACCCAGCACGAGTTCTGGTAGGCGCCGGCCTGCGCCGAGAGGCGATTGTGAAACAGGCGCTGCTGCAGGCCCTCCGCGCTCTTCAATGAGTTCACCGACGGCGTGTTGTAGCCGATCAGCACCAGCTCGACGTCCTGCAGCCCCATCACGCGATAGGTCTCCGGCCAGCGGCGGTCGTTGCAGATCGCCATGCCGAAGATGCCGCCGAGATTGCGCCACACCGGAAAGCCGAGATCACCCGGCTCGAAATAGCGCTTCTCCAGATGCTGGTGGCTGCGCTCCGGTTCGAACTCCTCGTGGCCCGGCAGATGCACCTTGCGGTACTTACCGACGATGGTGCTGCTGCGATCCGTGAGGATGGCGGTGTTGTAGTGGTGCCCATCCGGCGTCAGCTCGGCATAGCCGAGATACATCGCCATACCATGCTGCGCAGCGCGATCGAACAGCGGCTGCACGGCGGCGTTCGGCATCATCAGCTCGAACCAGCTATCGACCTCCGCCTGATTCTCCATGTACCAGCGTGGAAAGAACGTCGTCAGCGCCAGCTCTGGATAGACGATGAGATCGGCCCCCCGGCGCTTGGCCTCGTCCAGCAGCGCGATCATGCGCGCCACCACCGCCTCGCGGCTGTCGGCGCGCTGAATCGGCCCCATCTGGGCGGCGGCAACGTTGATCACGCGCATGGTTGGTCTCCTATTCTAACTCTGGCGTCACCCCGGCCGATACAGCACGGGCCGCGTCCGCGAGAACGATGGGCGGCCGCGCTTGAGGCCCCATAGCGGCTGCGCCAGGGTCGCCACCGTCTCGGTCGGCGTCGACGCATCGATGCAGACCAGATCGGCCGGCGCGCCGACCCTGATGCCGTAGTCGGCGAGACGCATCAGCTTCGCCGCATCATGCGTCACCATGTCGAGGCAGCCGGCCAAATGATCGGGACGCGAGACGTGACAGACATTGGCATAGAGATTGGCCATGCGGATCAGCGAGCCGTCGCCATAGGGCGTGAACGGGTTGAGCACGTTGTTGGTCGAAAGCGAGCAGGTCACGCCCGCAGCGCGTAGCGGCTCCAGGGGGACCACGCCGCGTGGGATAGCATGATCCTGCCGGCGACCCATCAGATGCAGGTCGGTCGAGGGCAGCACGGTGACGGCGACCCCGGCATTGGCCAATTGCGCAGCGATGGCTTTGAAGCGCTGCGGCGGCAGCAGCGACAGCTGCGTGACGTGACCGACGGCGACGCGGCCGCCCCAGCCATATTCCTCGGTCTTGCGGCAGACATATTCGATCTGCATGTGATCGAGCGTCTCGGCGAGATCGAGATGCATGTCGATGTCGACGTCGTGCTCACGCGCGATCGCGAAGATGCGGTCGATCTGCGCCGGCGGGTCGGTGTCGAAATACGGGGCGGCGCCGATGGTTCGCGCGCCGCGGCGCAGGCCTTCGATCAGCAGCTCCTCGGTGCCGGGATAATTGGTGAGACCTTCCTGCGGAAATACGCAGATCTCGAGATCGAGCGCCCAGGCATAGTCCTTTGCGAGCCGCCGGATCGCCTCGAAACCGATGAAGCCGATGCCGGGATCGAGCTCGACATGGGTGCGCATGCGCATCGTGCCATGGCTGACGCAGCGCTCCACCGTCTGCTTCGCTCGCGCGTAGACATCATCAGCGGTGAAGTTGCGCTTCGCGGCCGCGGTCTCGCGCACCGCCTCGGCGACTGTCCCGTCGCGGATGGTGCAGCGGTCGAGGATGCAAGTCTTGTCGAGATGGATGTGCGTCTCGATGAAGCCGGGAACGACGAGGCAATTCTCCGCGTCGCGCTCCGCGCCGTCGGCTGGCAGCGACGGCGCGATCGCCGCGATGACACCATCGGAAATTCCGATATCGGCGCGGCGCAGTTCGCCCTGCTGCGCCAGCATCGCGTTGCGAATGATCAGGTCCATGCTGCCGCCAGGGATTCCATACGCGCGCCAAGCTGGCGGCCCGGCTGCGAAAAGGCAAGCGCCATGCCAAGGCCCGTCCGCCGCAACGCGCGGCCAGCGGTCGATACCATTCGTTTACAAATAGACGGCCGCCGGGAACCACTTGTTTGCCGGGGAAAAACTGCTATATTGATGCATGGAAAACGTGAACTCGTTCTGCTCAGGCCCGTCGTCAAGGCGGGCCGTTGCCGTTTTGGGGGTAGCTGTCCGATGACTCGCTCCAACCGTACGGATCACATTCGCCTGACCTCGCACCCGGTGCCAGGCGCCAAGCACAATTTCCCGCTCCACTGGGGCGCCGAGAGCGCGCGCGAGCGCGGCCCGATCATCGGCACGGTGTCGCGTCCGCAGGACCGCAACGTGATCGGCAGCCATGGCGGCTCCTACACGGTCTACCGCGCGCTCGCGGTATCATCTGGTGCGCTCGATCCGATCCGCCGTCCGGATCTCACCAACACCCATCCCGCCGCTACCATCGGCCCGTTCGCGCAGTGGCGCGATCCGGCGAAGATCGTCGCGCTCGATCCCTGGGGCCATCTGGTCGCCGAGAATTTCGGCGGCGAGATCGCGGAAGGAATCGATATCCGGCCGACGATCGCCGTGACCAAGGCGCGCATCGAGCTGCCGGAGCTGCATGCGGCGCTCGCGGCCAAGCGCCTCGTTCATGATGGCGATGTCGTGCACGCCAACGGCAGCGTGTCGGTGGTCAAGATCGCGATCGATCCGGTGTGGTACCTGCCCGGCGTGGCCGCGCGGTTCGGCACCAGCGAGACCAATCTGCGCCGCGGCCTGTTCGAGCAGACCGGCGGCATGTATCCGGAGCTGGTGACCCGGCCCGACCTGCAGGTGTTCCTGCCGCCGATCGGCGGCACCACGGTCTATCTGTTCGGCGACGTCGACAAGCTCAATGACAGCCGGACGAAGATTACATGTCGCGTGCATGACGAGTGCAACGGCTCCGACGTGTTCGGCTCCGACATCTGCACCTGCCGCCCCTATCTGATCCATGGCATCGAGGAATGTGTCGCGGCCGGGCAGAACGGCGGCCTCGGCATCATCGTCTACAACCGCAAGGAGGGCCGCGCCCTCGGCGAGGTGACGAAGTTCCTGGTCTACAATGCGCGCAAGCGCCAGGAGGACGGCGACGCCGCGGCGGCCTATTTCGAGCGCACCGAATGCGTCGCCGGCGTGCAGGATGCGCGCTTCCAGCAGTTGATGCCTGACGTCATCCACTGGCTCGGCATCAAACGCATCGACCGCTTCATCTCGATGAGTGACATGAAGCATGACGCACTGGTGGGCCAAGGCGTCGACATCGTCGAGCGCGTGCCGATCCCGGACGAGCTGATTCCGGCGGATGCCCATGTCGAGATCGCGGCGAAGAAGGCGGCCGGCTATTTCTCGCTGGAGCCGCAGAAGCCCGAGGCGCTCGGCGACACCGTCGGCCGGCCGCTCGAGAAATACTGAGCGAAGCCTGAGCTCATGGACGACGTCTCCTACCTCCTCTCGGCCCGCGCAGTGCGCGAGCGCGCGCATCAGATGCTGGCGCTCGGTCTTGCCGACAAGCTGTCGCATTTTCGGGTCGAGATCGGCAAGCTCGATGCGATCGCCGACCTCGTGCTGGACGTCACCAGCAAGGCCTATCCCGATGGCGAGGTGCCGTTCCACTCGCGCTGGCGGCATTTCGTGGTCGGCGGCGTCGATCGCTGGGCCGCTGTCGCAGACAAGATTCAGTGGAATGATGCGGCCTCACGGGCGCGCGCCGAGTTCGATCTCGCCATCACCAGCGTGCTGCTCGACGCGGGCGCCGGCGCGGCGTGGCGTTACCATGATGTCATAAGCGACACGCGTATCGGCCGCTCCGAAGGACTGGCGCTGGCGAGCCTCGACATGTTCGCACGCGGTGCGTTTTCGGCCGACGCGAGCGATCCGCTGCGGGCCGATGCAGCGAAGCTGAAGCAGCTCACCGTCGGCGATCTCGAACGCGGCTTTCAGGTCGGTGCCGACAATCCACTGGTCGGGCTCGAAGGCCGGGTCGAATTGCTGCGAAGGCTGGGCGCCGCCGTCAATCCCCATTCCGATCGGAGCAGCTTCCCAAATCGTGATACGCCAAGACCTGGCGGCTTGTTCGATGACCTCGCCGCGCGTGCTGAGGACGGCCGCATTCAGGCGGACGCGATCCTGCAATCGGTGTTGCGTCAGTTCGGCCGGATCTGGCCCTCGCGCATCCTGCTGAACGGCACCAGCCTCGGGGACTGCTGGCGTCATCCGTCACTGCCGACTGACGATGGCATCAGCAACCTCGTCCCGCTGCACAAGCTGTCGCAATGGCTGAGCTATTCGCTGATCGAACCGCTGCAGCGCGCGGGCCTGGTGGTCGAGAACATCGACGGCCTCACTGGCCTTGCCGAATACCGCAATGGCGGCCTGTTCGTCGATGGCGGCGTGCTGGTGCTGCGCGATCCCGCCGATGCGGCGCGCGCCCATGCAGTCGACTCGCCGCTGGTGGTGGAATGGCGTGCGTTGACCGTCGCCCTGCTCGACCGTCTGGCCTTGCTGATCCGTCAGCGCACCGGCCAGACCGCGGAGCAGCTGCCGCTGGCGCGAATCCTCGAAGGCGGCAGCTGGGGCGCCGGCCGCAAGCTCGCCTTCGCTCGCCGCCCGGACGGCTCGCCGCCGCTGACCATCATCAGCGACGGCACGGTGTTTTAAGGGGGGTTTGAGGCTAAACTCATCGATCTTGCGCCTCCGTCATTGCGAGCGAAGCGACTTGTCCGCCATAGCCCGGACTTGTCCGCCATAGCCCGAAGGGCGACGGCGGAAGCAATCCAGGGCCAGGAAGGAAGTCTGGATTGCTTCGTCGCTCCGCTCCTCGCAATGACGAAACTGATGAAGTGCCTGTAGGGTGGGCAAAGCGCAGCGTGCCCACCATTCCAAGCTGAGCTAATATCAGGTGGGCACGGCGCTTCGCGCCTCTGCCCACCCTACGCTTCGGAGATGAAAGCCATGGAAGGCGTCACGGTCGTCGATCATCCCCTGGTGCAGCACAAGCTGACCTTGATCCGCGACAAGTCGATCTCGACCAAGTCGTTCCGCGAGCTGCTCAAGGAGATCGGCATGCTCCTGTGCTACGAGGTCACGCGCGACCTACCGCTCACGGAGGTCGAGATCGAGACGCCGCTGGCGCGAATGCAGTCGGCCAAGATCGCCGGCAAGAAGCTGGTGTTCGTGCCGGTGCTGCGCGCCGGCGTCACCTTCGTCGACGGCATGCTCGACCTGGTGCCGACCGCGCGCGTTGCCCATATCGGCCTCTACCGCGAGCCGCAGACCTTCACCGCCGTCGAGTATTTCTTCAAGGCGCCGTCCGACCTGCAGGAGCGCCTCGCCGTCGTCGTCACACCGGTGCTCGCGACCGGCAACAGCGCGGTCGCCGCGGTCGATCGGCTCAAGGAGCGCGGCGCCAAGGACATCCGCATGGTCTGCATGATCGCCGCCCCCGAAGGCGTCGAGCGCGTGCGCGGCCTGCATCCTGATGTTGCGCTGTGGACCGCCGCGATCGACGAGGGCCTCGACGACGACGCCTTCATCGTGCCGGGTCTGGGCGATGCCGGCGACCGCGCCTACGGCACGAGGTAGCAGCGGTCAGCCGGCGAACGCGGCCTGCGCCTCCGGCAGCGCCCAGATCCTCTCGATCGCAGCAGCACCTGCGGCCATGATGGCCGCCTCGTTGCCGTGGAGATAGCGACCGTCGTGGATCAGCAGCCGGCCGTCGACCATCACCTGGCCGATGTTGGCGCGGTTGGCGAGGGCGATCAGGCCGCGGCGGGGATCGTGCAGCGGCTGGAGATGCGGATGGGTCATGTCGACGACGGTGAGATCGGCGGTCGCACCCTGTGCTATTGCGCCCAGATCAGGCCGCTTGATCATCGCGGCGGCGGTCGCCGTGACCGCGTCGATCAGTTCCGGCGCGCTCGCGGTCTCGGCGCTTCCCAGCGCGATCTTCGAGATCATCGATGCCGCGTTGAGCTCGCCGAGCAGGTCCATGTTGTAGCCGTCGGTGCCGACCGCCGTGCGTACGCCATGCGCGGCGAAGCGGCCGAAGGCGGCGGTGACGCCGGCGCGTGCGAACACGCGCGGGCAGTTCAGCACGCCGGCACCACGCGCCGCCATCAGCGCAAGGTCCGCATCGGTCGAGGCGTGGCAATGCGCGGCCAGCAGATCGGGACCAAGCAGGCCGAGCCAATCGAGATATTCGGCCGGGGTGCGGCCGTCGTAGCGCTGCGCGATGGTCGCGACCTCGCCTGCGCTCTGCGCCATGTGCGTCGTGATGGGAATGTCGAGCTCGCGCGCCCGGCTCGCAGCCGCGCGCAACAGATCCGGTCCGCAAGTATCGGTCGCGTGCGGGCTCATCGCGAGACGAATACGGCCGTCGCCCTGACCGTGCCAGCGCCGATACAGCGCATTCCAGATCGCCATGTCGGCTTCGCCGTCATTGCCCGCGTAAGTCACGACGCCGGAGGCATCCGCCTTGGCATCTGATGTCGAGAACAGATAGGGCGCGCCATAGAAGCGCAGGCCCATCTCGAGAGCCGCATCGAACAGCTCCGGGATCGTGTTGCGGAACGGCTCCATGACCGTGGTGGCGCCGCCCTTCAGGAGCTGCAGCACCCCCATGCGGCCGATCGCCAGCCGCTCCTCCACCGAAAGGATCTCGGCCCCGCGCTTGGACAGCGGCAGCAGCACGGTGTAGACGATGCTCTTGTTGTTGCGCCGGCCGTTGCCGTCCTCGGTGAGCGTGCGTGCGATCGCCTCGCTGAAGATGTGGTTGTGCAGGTTCAACAGGCCCGGCAGCACGAAGCGGCCCGGACGATCGAACACCTCGTCCGCCGCCGGCCGATCGCGCGTCACGGCCGCGATGCGCCTGCCCTCGACCAGCACCCAGTGATCGCGCAGCACGTCCTGGACGCCGTCCTTGCGCGCCAGCACGTAGCTGCCGAAGATCGCGGTCGTGCTCATGCGCCCTTCGCTTCGGCCGCTTCGTGGCGCTGATAGTTGGCGGCGATCTCGGCGCCGGTGGTGATCCAGACGTCCTGGCACGACTTCGCGTAGGTCAGGAACTCGCGCAACAGGCGGAAACGCATCGGCCGCCCCGAGACCTGCGGATGCAGCACGGTCGTCACCATCGCGCCCCAGTCGCGGACTTCGTCCAGCTCGTCCTTCCACATCGACAGCACATGCTCTTTCGGAAAGATCGAGCGCGGCGAGAACCGCGCCGACAGGCCGTGCATCCAGTCGTCATAGCTCGCGGTCACCGGGATCTCGATCGTGCCCGGCTTGCCGTCCGCGAGGCGATGGCGATACGGCCTGACGTCATCGCGGAACGACGAGGTGTAGATGATGCCCTGCCGCACCAGCGCTGTCAGCAGCTCCCCGCAGAACTCGCCGAACGGCGCGCGGTAGCCGATCGGACGGACGCCGAGCCGGCGCTGGATCGCCTCGAAGCCGCGCTCGATTTCCTCGATGATGAAGGGATCGCCGGGATCTGGCAACAGATGGTGATAGCCGTGATGGCCGATCTCGTGCCCGGCCTTCAGCACGGCTTCCGCCATCGCCGGATGCGCGTCGACCGACCAGCCCGTGATGAAGAACGTCGCCTTGAGATCGAGCTCGGCGAGCAGCTCGAGCAGCTTCGGCGTGCCGACGCGCGCCTCATAGCCGCCAAAGCTCATCGTCACCAGACGCGCGGCATGCGCCGGATCCTTCGAGGTCCAGGCGCTCTCGGCGTCGATGTCGAACGACAGGAACATGGCCGCGCGATACGGCGCAGGCCATGGATAGTCCGGCGCCGGCGGCGCGGTGTTGGCGGGAATGAGCGGAATGCCTGCGAGCGCCTTACTGTCCAGCATTGATCAGCACCTTCTCGATTCCATTGTCGCTGAGCTTCCACTTGGCCAGCAGCGCCTTGTAGCTGCCGTCGGCGATCAGGCCCTCCAGCGCGTCGCGCAAGGCCTCGCGCAGCTCCTCCGCCTTCACCGGCGTCGCCAGCCCCGTATACTGGTAGGCGATCGGCGCGCCGACCGGCACATAGGTGTTCGGCTCGAGATCCATGATGTAGGGCAAGGTCTCGTTGCCCTGCACGGCGGCGTCAATGCGGCCCTGCTTGAGCTGTGTCCGCGCATCGGCCGAGCCTTCCGTGCCGACGAACTGAATCGGGCTCGCGCCGCAGTTCTTCTCGCTCCAGGCGGCGATGTCCTTGGGGAACATCGTACGCCTGCTGGCGCCGACCTTCTTGCCGCACAGCGCGGCCGGCTCCTTGAGCTCGGCCGCGCGCGACGCCTGGACGAAGAAGCGCGGACCGCTGCGCAGATAGTCGAGGAAGGTCGCGGCGTCCTGCCGGCTCTTGTAGTCGGTCATGCCGGTCAGAATGATGTCGAAGCGTTGCGTGGCGAGGCCCGGCATCAACTGGTCGAAGCTGGTCTCCTGCCACACCGCCTTGACGCCGAGCTTCTTGGCCAAGGCCTCGCCGAGCTCGACATCGAAACCGGTCAGGGTCGCGGTGGCCGGATCCTTGAACTCCATCGGCGGATAGTTCGGCACCACCGCGACGCGCAGGCCGCTCTGCTTGATCTCGGCCGGCAGCTCGGCGGCGAGAGCCGCGCCCGCCACGGCCGCGCTCATGAACCCAGCCAACATGATCGACTTCAAACCCATCACCTCACCCCACTTCAGCTGCCAGGAATGCCTTTGTTCTCGCCTCGCGCGGCGCGCGCAGCACCTCACGGGCCGGGCCGCTCTCCACGATCACACCCTGATCCATGTAGACCACCCGGTCGGCGACCTCCCGCGCGAAGCCGAGCTCATGCGTCACCACCAGCATGGTCATGCCCGATGTCGCGAGTTCCTTCATCACGCTGAGCACCTCGCCGACCAGCTCGGGATCGAGCGCCGAGGTCGGCTCATCGAACAGCACCAGCCGCGGCTTCATGGCGAGCGCGCGCGCAATGGCGACGCGCTGCTGCTGGCCGCCCGACAATTGCGATGGATAGGAGCCCGCCTTGTCGGCGAGGCCCACCCGCCGCAGCAGCGCCATGGCCTCGTCCTTCGCTTCGGCCGGTCCACGCTTCTGCACCTGCACCGGCCCCTCGATGACGTTCTCCAGCGCCGTCATGTGCGGAAACAAATTGAAGCGCTGGAACACCATGCCGCAGGCGAGGCGCTGCCGCGCGATCTCGCGCTCCGACAGCCGATGCAGCCGGCCATCCTGCTCGCGGAAACCGAGCAGCGCGCCGTCGAGCCAGATGCCGCCGCTGTCGGCCGTGGTCAGCTGGTTGACGCAACGGAGCAAGGTGGTCTTGCCGGAGCCGGATTGCCCGATCATGCAGACCACCTCGCCCTCGAACACATCGAGCGAGACTTGTTTGAGCGCCTGGAATTCGCCGAAGCGCTTGCTGACCTGACGGATGGCGACGAGCGGCGTCATCAGCGACCCCGCGCGATGCCGCGGGCAAAACGGCGTTCGAGCAGCATCTGCAGCGGCGTCAGGACCGAGACCACGAGCAGATACCAGAGGCCGGCGACGATCAGGAGCTCAATGACGCGCGAATTGGCGTAGTAGATATTCTCGGCCGAGTGCAGCACCTCCGGATACTGGATCACGCTGGCGAGCGAGGTCGCCTTGACCAGGCCAATGAACTCGTTGCCGAGCGGCGGGATCACCACCCGCATCGCCTGCGGCAGGATGATCCGGCGCAGCGCCTGCAGCCGTCCCATGCCGATCGCCTGCGCCGCCTCGTATTGGCCGATGTCGACCGACAGCAGCCCGGCCCGCATCACCTCCGAGGTGTAGGCGCCCTGGTTGATGCCGAGCCCGAGCAGCGCGGCCAGGAACGGCGTCATCACGTCGACGGCACGCGCGCTCCACAGACCGGGAATGCCGATGGTCGGAAACACCAGCGCGAGGTTGAACCACAGCAGCAGTTGCAGGATCAGCGGCGTGCCGCGAAACAGCCAGGTGTAGCCGGCGGCGACCGACCGCAGCACCGGATTGGGCGACAGCCGCATGATCGCGACGACCACGCCGAGCGCGATGCCCAGCGCCATCGCCGCGACAGCCATGACCATGGTGTTGACGATGCCGCGCAGGATCACCGGCGCGGTCAGGAACCGTTCGACGTAAGACCATTCGATCTGGCCTCTGGCGAAGGCGCGGCCGATCGCGACGAGGATGACGACGATGACCGCAGCCGCGAGCCAGCGGCCCCAATGCGCCTTGCGCGCGATCCTGTGCGCCGACAGGTCGGGAAAGCCATCGGCCAGCACGTCGGCGCGGCTCATTGCGGCGCCGCGTTGAGCATCGGCTCGCGCACCGCATTGGCGCCGAGACCCCATTTGTCGAGAATGACCTTGTAGCTGCCGTCGGCGATCATCGCCTTGATCTGCTCGGTCACGACTTCGCGAAGCCCCGCATCATCCTTGCGGAACATGATGCCCTGGTAGCCGAAGGCGATGGGCTCACCGACGATGCGATATTTGCCGGTCTCCTGCGACTGCGCATAGGGCAAGGTTTCGCTGCCCTGCACGGCGGCCTCGATGCGGCCCTGCTTCAGCTGGTTGCGGACATCGATCGAGTTCTCCCCCGGCACATATTGCGCCGCCGGCTTGCCGGCGGCCTCGCAGACCGCCTTGCTCCATTTCTCGATCTCCTGCGGGAAGCTGGTCGAGCGCGTGGTGCCGATCTTCCTGCCGCACAGATCGGTCGCGACCTTGGCATCGCTCTCCGCCAGCACGAAGAATTGCGGGCCTGTGACCAGATAGTCGACGAAGTCAGCGGTCTCGCGCCGCGAGGCGCGATCGGAGATGCCGGAGATGATGAAGTCGGCGCGCCTGGTCTGCAGCGATGGGATCAGCTCGGCGAACGGCGTCTCGCTCCAGACGATCTTGACGCCCAGCCGCTTCGCCAGCTCGTTGGCTAGGTCGATGTCGAGCCCCTTCAGCTCGGTGGTGGCGGGGTCGTGATATTCCATCGGCGCGTAGGTCGAGTTGACCGTGAGCTTGAGCACGCCAGCCTGCTTGATCTCGGCGGGCAGCTCCGCGGCCCCCGCCGGAGCAAGCGAGGCGAGGATGACGAAACCTGCGAACGACGAACGGCGCATCCTGCGACACTCCCCCATGTGAACGGCTATTCGACCGCGACCGGCTCGACCACGCCGGCGCGCTCGGTGATGACCTTGTACTGATCCGGCCGGCGATGCGCCGCGAAGTTGAACATCTTGTCCTTGCCCTGGCGGCACAGATCGAGGTCGATGTCGGCGACGATGACCTCATCGGCGAGCGTCGTCGCCTTCGCCACGATGCAGCCATTGGGATCGACGATGCAGGAGCCGCCGATCAGCCCGCTGCCGTCCTCGTCGCCGGCCTTGGCGACCGCGATCGCCCAGGTCGCGTTCATGTAAGCGTTGGCCTGCGCCACCAGCGTCGAATGGAAGGTGCGCAGCGAGGCATCCTCGGTGTTGCCGCCATTGGGATCGTAGGCCGCGGAATTGTAGCCGACGCAGACCAGCTCCACGCCCTGGAGCCCGAGCACGCGCCACGATTCCGGCCAGCGCCGGTCGTTGCAGATCATCATCCCCATGATCGCGCCGCCCCATTCGCTGCCGGCGCGCACCGCTGGAAAGCCGAGATCGCCGTAGCCGAAATAGCGCTTCTCCAACTGCTGATACCTGGCGCCCGGCCGCGGCTCGACCGAGCCCGGCAGGTGCACCTTGCGATATTTGCTGATGATCTCGCCGTCGGGATCGACCAGGATGGAGCTGTTGAATCGGCGTCCGTCCGGCGTCAGCTCGGCATAGCCGACATAGAAGCCGACACGAACCTCTCGCGCCCGGTCGAACAGCGCAGCGACGGCCGGGTTTGGCATCGACCGCTCGAAATGGTCGTCGAGCGCCCCGTCTTCGAGGATCCATCGCGGAAAGAACGTCGTGAAGGCGAGCTCGGGGAAAACCACCAGCTTCGCGCCCTGGCTGGCGGCCTGATCCAGCAGCGCAATCATGCGGGACAGCGTGTGCGTCCGGCTGTCGGCGCGCTGGGTCGGTCCCATCTGGGCGGCGGCGGCGCGGAAGATACGGCTCAATAGTGCCTCCGATCTGTGCGCCATGCCGAACGATCAGGCGGAACGCCGCCTGGATGCGCGCACTGGAAGAAGGGATCATTTGGCGAAAGCGGCGCGGGATTTGCAATCTGCCCACACGGCCGCGCGCTATGATATTTTGGCCGAGACCATCACCGGGGCTTATAGGACGACCATGCCATGAACCTGCGCCAGCTGGAGATCCTGCGGGCCGTCATTCGCCATCACACCACCGTCGCCGCTGCCGAAGAGCTGGCGCTGTCGCAGCCCGCGATCAGCAACGCGCTCAAGGCGATGGAGGCCCAGGCCGGCTTCACCCTGTTCGAGCGCGTCAATAACCGATTGTTTCCGACGCCGGAGGCAATGACGCTCTATGAGGAGAGCGAGGCGATCTTCACCTTGCACGCCCGGCTGGAAAACCGCGTGCGTGACCTGCGCGAGCAGAAGACGGGCCATCTGTCGATCGTCGCCACGCCGCCGCTCGCCTACAGCATCATCCCGCCGACCTTGTCGGGCTTCCTGCGGCGCCGGCCGCAGACGCGAATGTTCTTCGACGTGCGCCGCTACGAGGGCATCATCGAGGGCGTGCTCGGCAATGTCGCCGAGCTCGGTTTCGCGCTCGGACTGTCCGACCATCCCGGGATCGCCCATGAGGTCGTGCACACCGGCGAGATGGTCTGCGTGATGCCGGCCCGGCATCCGCTTGCCGAATGCGACGTGATTTCCGCGCGGGATCTCGTCGGGTTCCCGCTGATCGGCCTCGAACGCGGCACGCGCCTCGGCGAAGCCGTGCGCGAGAGCTTCCGGCAAGCCGATGCTGACTTCCAGCCGACCGTCGAAGTGCGTTACTGCAACACGGCCTGCGTGCTAGCTTCGACCGGCGTCGGTGTCGCCGTGGTCGATCCGTTCTCGCCGCGTCAGGGCGGGCATGATCTCGTGGTACGGCCGTTCACGCCCTGCACCACGGTGTCGGCCTATGTGCTGTGGTCCGAGGCAAGGCCGCTATCGAATCTGGCGAAGACGTTTCGAAACGAGGTGCGCAACGCGAGCCGGAGTCTCGCCGGTTGCGTCGACGCGATCGGGGCTCCGAGTCTCGCCGCTTCCGCGGAACGCGGCTGAGCTTGCCGATCGGCACGGTGCGTCCATGATTAGACCGGTGGACGTATCGTTTGCGGCCCATCATCCGAAACGCCTGCCTGCGGCGGGCTTCCCGGGATGATGCTCTGCGTCGCTGTCATCTTGCGGCTGGCGGCGGAATTGTTGCAGTAGACCATGGCTCGCCCGCCCGCAGTCGCGCCGCCAGCGCCGCCGCGCAGCCGGCGAGCAGCTTCTCGCCCTTTGCAGCAGATGCCTTGCGCGCATCGCCCGCGACGCCGGAGGCCGTGATGTCGGCGAACGATCTGAACATTTTCAGCGACGGCACCAGCGAGCCCATGATGTCGAAGCTCGGCCCAAAGGCCGCGTCGAGCCTCGCCGCATCGACGAGGCTGGGATGAACCACCATCATCATCGAGGTCTCGGCTTCGCAGGCATGCATCACGCCCTCCTGATCCTCGAGGACCTCGGTCATCACCTCGCGCCCTTCCATGAAATAGGTCGTCGTCGCGATCGGCGCATTGAGCTCGCGCGTCAATTCGCCGGTGAGAGTGGCCAGCGCCTGGATGTTGCCGCCGTGGCCGTTGACGATCACGATGCGGCGGAAGCCGGCATTCAGGATCGAGCGACACAGGTCCCTGAGCACGGCGTGGTAGGTGGAGAGACCGAGGGTGAAGGTGCCGCCGAATGGAACGTGATGGTCGGCGAGCCCGCACCAGACGGTCGGCGCGACCACGATGGGATAGTCTGGAGCCAGCTCCAGCGCGGTGCGACGGCAGACCTCGCTGCACAGAAAGTCGTCAACTCCCGTCGGCAGATGCGGGCCGTGCTGCTCGGTCGAGGCCACCGGCAACAACACGATCGCGTCGCGCGCCGCGAGCGCGCGAAGCGCTGCGGCGGAAAGTCTGTTCCAGGCGGTTTCTGTCATGATGGCTGCTCGCATGGTCGGAGATGAGGAAGATTGGCTCATACCACCCGACACCGCAACGGCGCATCTTGCGCGCAGGCCGCGACAGCCGCCTGCGTGCACCCCAGCCACGACGCGGCTGCAGTTACAGCGCCCTCTCCCACAACGGGCGAGGGCGCAGTAACGGGCACCGCACCCTCGGCTAGATCAGGAGCTGCTTTCCATACACTCAAACATCGACAACGATTGCGATGACCTCAACAAGGTGCAACGGCCTTGCGTCCTCACGACACCAGGACCCGCACGGCAGGCCGACTCACACCCGCGCCAACTCGATGTCGTGGGTCTGCTTCGTCTCCGCGTCGTACACCCTGATCTGCAACATCGGAAACCGGCGCTTCAGGTCATGCGCGCCGTTGTGCGCGCCCTCTTTTGTCTTGAACTCGGTCTTGATCTGACCATCGACCACGACGGCATAGCCGGTCAGCGGAAGGTCTTTGCCGGATTTGTCTTGAGCAGGCTTGTTGTGAACAGACTTCTCTTGGGCAGACTTGAGCATTGCGAGCCGACGTCGATTCGTGAGTTGAAGGGGTGTCGAGACGCGATCTCTCCGCCTCGGACGACTCCGATGTAAGGTGAGTCTGTCGCGACGAGCAAGCGAAGACGTGTTCTTAACAAGCAGGACGATTACGGTTCAACCTGACGGAGCAGCGCCGGCCCGCGATGATCTCGGGATGTTCACTGCGAACGAGTCGCGCGAGTTCCAGATTTGCGAGCTTTCCGGACGCTCGGAGTCATGCTCGCCACCGCGAACGACGAGCGCTGTGGTCGCATGTCTCTCGGTGCCCGCAGCGCTCACCTCGCGCCGCCTCGAAGGCAGGAGCCCGATTCCAGCATGAGATGCGCGCTCCAACTGAGCGAGTTCACGCAAAATCCCGCCGCATCGAATGAATGACTCAGCATGACCGCCATGCGCGAATTGCCCGTCGTGCCAGTCTGCCGCAGATAAACCGCTTGCACCGTCGGGCAAATCGGGACGACATTTCGCGCATCCCGCCTCATGAAGAGGGGCGTGTCGCGAACGTCACGAGACGTGGAGTGCGGGATGCGATGGACGCGACGTGTCGCAGCGGGTGTCATGCCTGCGGACGAACGGCACGGCGCGGACGGCGAAATCGCATGGTCCTGGCGCCGCGACGCTGGCGTCAAGCTCGCGACGAGGTTTCAGCCTCGCACGAGTGACGGTGGCAAGACAGCCCGTTCACCGGGGAGAATGCGTATAAGCCGTAACACCGTCGCGCAGGGAAGGCCGGGATGTCTCAGCCGAACCTGTGGTTCCTGCCCCGTGCATTCTTTCCGCACGGGGGCCATGGGGGCGGCGAGCTCCCGGCCTTCCCTGCGCCCTCTCACTTGAAGAGGGTGACGTCATGCAAGCCTCGGGCGTAACCTGCGCCGCGAGATCGCGATGTGCTGTCCTGCTGTTTGTCAGTGTGAACCCCGATCCCCGTGAGATCACGGATGCCGCGCCCGCCGCCCGGTATCCCTGTCGGCAGCTCGGCGCAGATGAGCGGGAACCGTCAACGGCGGCCCGGCGCGGTTGACCCTCCATTTACCTCACGATCGGCCACAACACTCGCGTTGATGCAGATCAACATCCTCGCTGAGAACGCGCCGCCTACTCAAAAGGCTCCCTAGCGAATCAGTCGTCGCTGTTGCCTCGTTCGGCGTCCCGCGAACGGTCCTTGTGCAGCATTCATCTTGTGCAGCATTCATGGAGAATCACATGAGCGAGATCGGCGTGACGGCTCTGGATCACACCGTCCAGGAAACCAACATCTGGCTGAAGGCCATCGAGCAGCGCCTCGCGCTCTCGAGCCGACAGCAGGCCTACAACGCGCTGCGCGCGGTGCTGCATGTGCTGCGCGACCGCCTGCCGATGGCGACCGCCGTGAACTTCGGCGCGCAGCTGCCGCTGCTCATTCGCGGCATCTACTACGAAGGCTGGCATCACGCGGCGACGCCGACCAAGGACCGCCATCTCGAATATTTCGTCGATGACATCTTCCGTCAGTTGCCGCCACAATTCCCGGTCGATCCGCTCAGGGCCGCACGCGGCATCTTCGAGATTCTCTGGGAGAAGCTCGACCCTGGCGAGTTCGACAAGCTGATGGGTCATTTGCCGGTGCCGTTGCGAAATCTGCGCGAGCCGGCGACCTGAAGGGGGGCAAGCTCCCGAAAGGTGAGAAACAGCTCGCAACTCGCAACCAACGTCCGACCTCAATGGGCAATCTGCCGATACAGTGCGGGCAGTGCTGCGGGCAGTCGCCTGATGTTGCCGACGATGCCGTAGCCGCCGCGGCCGAACAGGGTCGGAAAATACGACTGCGCCGACGCGTCGATGGTCACGCCGAACACGGCGACGCCGCCGCGCCGCGCCTCCTGTACCGCCTTGCGCGTGTCCTCGATCGCGAAACGTCCCTCATAGTGATCGACGTCGTTCGGCTTGCCGTCGGTCAGCACCAGCAGCAGACGCTTGCGCTCGGGTCGCTCGGCGAGCTCGCCGGCGGCGTGACGCACCGCCGTGCCGATGCGCGTGTAGTAGCCGGGCCTGAGCGCACCGATACGGCGCTCGACCCGCCCGCTCATCGGCTCGCCGAATGCCTTCACGGTCTCCAGGCGGACCCATGAGTTGCGCCGCGAGGTGAAAGTGAGAATGCTGTGGCTGTCGCCGCAGGCCGACAGCCCATGCGCCAGCACCAGCAGCGCCTCCTTCTCGACGTCGAGCACGCGCACGCCGTCGATCCACGCATCGGTGGACAGGGAGACGTCCACCAGCAGGGTCACCGCAAGATCATGCGCGAGCGGGCGCATCGCCAAGTGCACGCGGTCGATGCCGCCATGGCCGGCATTGAGATCGCTGCGCGCGCGCACCAGCGCGTCGATGTCCAGGTCGTGGCCATCGGCCTGCGCGCGCATCACCTCATGACGCGGCCGCAAGGTCTCGAACCTGCGCCGTACGCTGCGGATGCGCCGGCGCATCGCATCGTCCGGAGCCCACGCCTCGCCCGCCTCAGCGGCGTCGCCGGTCACGACGCGGCAATGGTCCGGCAGATAGGCGCCGCTGCGATAATTCCATTCGGGATACAGTCGGCCGCTGCCGAGACGGGCCGTGTCCACCGCCTCGGGCGGCAGGTCGAGATCGAATTTCAGCTTGCTCGCCGGACGCCCCTTGCGCCTGGCGATCGCGAGCTCATCGAGATCGTCGGCGGCCTTGCGGGCATCGTCATCGTCGGTATCGTCGGAAGGGCGATCGACATTGACCATCTCCGCCATCGCCAGGATCTTCTCGAAGCGGTTGAGAATGAACGGATCGCGCTTGGCCGTGTCGTCGCGCTCGCGCCGCGCGAAGCGCTTGCGGGTGTCGGGTGCCCCCTCCTGCTCCGCGGGCGTCTGCGTCTCGTCGTCCTCGCGCGCCGCGGCAACGGCATCGCGGCTCCAGCAATCGCCCCATAGCGGACACGGCAGCATCGGCCGATAGCCGGGCGGGGCGGCCTCCGGCAACGCGCCGCCGGCGATGACCGCATTCCACAGCGCTCCCTTGGGCGGCGCGCCGACGCCGAGCAGCGCCATGACGATATGCTCGACCTGCTGCTCGAGCCGAGGCAGCGGCCGCCGCGGCCGCGCCGCAGCCAGCGCTTCGGCGAGTTGCGCATGCGTGCGCGCCAGTCCCGGAAAGCGCGCCAGCACCAGCGAGGTCGTCTCACAGGCCCGGCGCAGCGCCAGCAGATCATGCCGCAGCGGATCGCGCTCCGCGATCGGCTCGACCGCCATGGTCGCGAACCACGCCGCGAGCCAGTGATAGAGCTGCGCATTGAGCGCGCGATCCGGTAGCAAAGCGATGGTCTCCGGCAAGAACACGGTGGCGCCGTCGCGCCCGGCCTGATCGAGGCATTCGTCGCCGAGGCCAATGCGCTGGCGCCAGCCGAGCCGATGGCCCGACTTGCGCGCCTTGGCTCCGGCGACCTGCACGCCGCTATCGCCGCCCAGCGCGCGGAACATCACGGCGATGCGGCCGCTGATCTCGTTCAGCGCGACGGCCTGATCCGGATGGACCGGATAGCTCGAGGTCGTGCCGACCATGCGGTGCCAGGCGCGACCGACGGTCTCCTCCAGTTCGAGAAAGTCGAGCATGGCTCACCCGATCACGGCACGCGCGACCTCGCGCAAAGCGGCCTTGACGTCGGCGTCATCGGTGAGCGGCTCGATCATCGCGGCGAGCACGGCGTCGGCGACGGGCGTGCCAGCCGCAACCAGGGTTGCGCAATAGACCAGGAGCCGCGTCGAGACGCCCTCCTCCAGGTCATGGCCCTGCAGCGCGCGCAGCCGATGCGCGAGCGCCACCAGCGGCCGTACGCGCTCCGGCGTCAGCCCGCTCTCGGCGGCAACCACCGCGATCTCCTGCTCGGCGGGCAGGAAGCCGAATTCGATGGCGATGAAGCGCTGCCGTGTCGACGGCTTGAGCGCCTTGTGCAGCGACTGATAGCCAGGATTGTAGGACACCACGAGCATGAAACCGTCGGGCGCGATCAGCTCCTCGCCGGTCCGCTCCAAGGGCAGGATCCGGCGGTCGTCGGTGAGGGGATGCAGCACCACGGTCACATCCTTGCGGGCCTCGACCACCTCGTCGAGATAGCAGATGCCGCCCTCGCGCACCGCGCGGGTCAGCGGGCCGTCGGTCCAGACGGTGTCACCGCCCTTGAGCAGATAGCGTCCGGTGAGATCGGCGGCGGTGAGGTCGTCGTGACAGGCCACCGTGTGCAGCGGCAGTTCCAGCCGCGCCGCCATGTGCGCGACGAAGCGGGTCTTGCCGCAGCCGGTCGGGCCCTTCAGGAGCACCGGCAGGCGATGCCGGAACGCATGCTCGAACAGCGCGCATTCATTGCCGGTCGGCGTGTACGAGGGAAACGACGGGGCGGTATCGATCGCGTGCAGCGCGGGCTTCATGATCACTCTCCGAATCGGGGGATGCGGGCGGCGGCATCGAGGCCGCCGCCTGCGGGATTTCACTCCGCCGGCTGCAGCGCGCCGGGGATCACGGGCTCCTTGGCGCGGCCGGGCACCAGCACGGCCCAGACGAACATCAGCGCCGCGATCGCCACGAACACACCGGAGCCGAGCCGCACCCAGTAGAACATCGCGAGCTGGTCCTGGACGTCCATGTAGCTCTGACCAAGCACCCGCTGCAGATGCACCTGGACGACGCCGGCGAAGGTCAGCGCGAAAGTCATCGTCATCATCGCCGTGCACATGATCCAGAAGCTCGCCATCGAGAGCCACTGATTGTAGGGCGCACGCTGGCGCAGTTGCGGCACGGCATAGGCCATCACGGCGAGGTTGAGCATCACATAGGCGCCGAAGAAGGCGAGGTGGCCGTGAGCGGCGGTCACCTGAGTGCCGTGGGTGTAGTAGTTCACGCTGGACAGCGTGTGCAGGAAGCCCCACACGCCGGCGCCGAGAAACGCCATGACGGAGCAGCCGACCGACCACAGCAGCGCGGCGCGATTCGGGTGCCTGCGTCCCGCCTTGAGCGTCATCTGCACCGTGAAGATCACCATGGTGAAGAACGGCGCGACCTCGAGCGTTGAGAACAGCGAGCCGATCCACTGCCAATAGCCGGGCGCGCCGATCCAGTAGAAATGATGGCCGGTGCCGAGGATGCCAGAGAACAGCGCCAGGCCAATGATGACGTAGAGCCACTTCTCCACCACTTCGCGGTCGATGCCGTTGAGCTTGATCATCAGGAAGGCCAGGATCGAGGCCATGATCAGCTCCCAGACGCCCTCCACCCAGAGATGGACGATGTACCACCAGTACATCTTGTCGACGGCGAGATTGGCCGGGTTGTAGAACGCGAACAGGAAGAAGATCGCGACGCCCCACAGACCGAACAGCAGGATGTTGGTCACCGTCGTCTTGCGACCCTTGAGCGCCGTCATGGTGACGTTGAACAGGAACATCAGGCAGACGACGACGATGCCGACCTTGATGATGAAGGGCTGCTCGAGAAACTCGCGGCCCTCATGGTAGTGGAAGATATAGCCGACGACGGCAGCCCCCGCGGCGCCGAAGAACAACCAGAACTGGATCTTGGCGAGCAGCGGGCTGTAGAGCTCGGTCTCGGTCTCCTCGGGCAGCAGAAAGTAAGTCGCCCCCATGAAGCCGATCAGCGACCACACGATCAGCGCGTTGGTGTGGATCATGCGGACGATGTTGAAGGGCAGCAGGACCGACAGCGTGTTCGGCAGCACGTAGATGGTGCCGGCGAGCAGGCCGAAGATGACCTGGGCGAGGAAGAGCGTCAGCGCGCCGTAGAAATACAGCATCGCGACCTTCTGGGTCTCATATCTCATCGCGGATCTCTCTCATGACGGGGGGCGGGATGCCGGCTCAGCCGGCCTTGTTCGGCGGCCAGTCCTGACGCTTGATCGTGTCGGCCCATTGCAGGAAGTCGGCGAGGTCGTTGAGCTCTTGGTCGGACAAATTGAACTGCGGCATCTGCCGGCGGCCGGGAGCGCCCGAGGGCTGCGACTGCATCCAGGATTTCAGCATCTCGCGCGCGGCGGCCGGGTCCTGTCTGCCGCCCCAGCGGTCCCAGACATTGCCGACCTCGGGCGCGAAATAGGCGCCCTCGCCGAGCAGGGTATGGCAATTGATGCAGGAGTTCTTCTCCCAGACGTGCTTGCCGCGTGCGACGCCGTCGGACAGCGTCGACGCATTGGTCGAGGTCGTGACCATGTAGTAGTGGCTGTGCGCTGTGAGCCCGAGGAAGATCGCAAAGAAGAAGGCCGAACCGCCGTAAAAGACGTTCCGCGCGGCCGACTTGGTCAGGCGTTCCGCCATGACACGTCCTTTCCGTTTGGTGAAGTTCGATGGTGTGAAAGCAATCTACCGGCAATGCCGAGGGGCTCTTTGTCGGAGCGCAACGAGCGCGGCGATGGCCGATCAGATGAGCGCGCGGATCGCGACCGCGAGCCCGGCAAGCGCAACGAGAGCCGCCAGCCACGTGGTGAGCAGGCCGCGCCACAGCGCGGGCGCATCGCGCAAGCCGAGAAAATCGAGCACGATCACCCTGCCCTTTGCCAATGCGAGCAGCAGTGCGGCCGCATCGACGAGCCATCGGCTCGGCAGCAGCAGCGACGCCGCAAGCGTCGCAATGGCAAGGGCCAGCAGTTGAAGCCAGGCCCGATCGAGACGGTCACGGAACATGGCTCAACCGACCAGATAGAGGACCGGAAACATGACGATCCAAACCAGGTCGACCATGTGCCAGAAGGCGGTCCCGGTCTCGACGCCATTGGCGGTGGCGCTGCGGCCGACGACGGCCAGGATGACGATGCCGAGCAGAACATGCAGGAGGTGAAAGCCCGTCAGTAGGAAGTAGAGCGTGAAGAACGGTGATGTCTCCATGCCCGCGCCAGCGGCGATCTCGCCGCCATATTCCGTCAGCTTGACGGCGATGAAAACGGCACCCAGCAACACGGCGAGCCCGAGCCAGCGCCGGGCGCTCCCGGTCGAGGCGTGCCGCACAGAAGCAGCAGCTCGCGCGGCGGCCCAGCCGCTGGTGACCAGCACGGCCGTGTTCACAGCGGCCAGGCGGCTATCGAGCATCGCCTGCCCGACCGCGAACACGACGGGGTTGAGGGCCCGCGCCACCACGAAACCGCCCAGCAGGAGGCCGAAGGCGACGAGCTCGCTGAGGATCAGCACCCACATCATGGCGTCGCCGGGCAGACCATCCAGCACGCCCCAACGTTCCTCCTGCTCCGGCTCACAAGCGAGCGCCGACATCCCTGCCTCCGAGTTGAACGTCGAGAGGCTAGTCGGACCGTCAGTTGGACTCTTTGTCGGCGCGCAAACAGCGGACCGGCGAGGCACGCTAAGAGCCGGCATCGTCAGGAGCAGATCCCATGACCGAAGCGCAGCTCGGCCTCCTCACCGCGACGCCGATCATCATCGTCTTTGCCGGCGCGCTGTGGCGCATGGGCGTGCTCTCGACCACGGGGACGGTGTCCGCGGTCGCGCTCTCCGTCGCGATCGCCTTGGTCCTGTTCACCACGCAATAGCCCGCTTGGAACCTTTGCCGTCCTCGCACGTCAGTTCGTGCGGAGGTGCCGCATGGACGACACACGATTTGCAGAGCTGCTCGGAAACGCCGCCATCGGCGTCTGGGGCGACATGCCGCGCGACATCCAGGAGGCGCTGTTCGAGACGGCGATGCGCGGTCACGACGATCTGAGGCACGAGCTCGCCAAGCTGCTTCACGACCGGCATCCGCGTACGCAACATCCGCCGCGTCCGGCTTGAGCGGTCTCAGTCGGGATGATCATCAGCCCGGAACTGTGACGGCTCGTCGTAACCCTTACGGCTGCTGTAGAACAACAGCACCATCAGCCCAATTCCCACGATGAGCGGAAACACCACGCCGAGCGTGAGCGCGATCCATCCTTCTCGCGGCATCGGATCGCCCGGCAGGGTCAGCCCCTGATAGGCAAAGACGATGGCGGCTGCGAGAATCAGCAGCAATGCGACGATGATTGTGATCGGTCCAGCACGCATGGCGATCGTGCTCCTGGCAGCGAGAACCAAACCCGCCCGCGATCGTTCCTCGGCAATCCCGGTAACGGCGCACGGCGATAGTTCCGAAATGTGAGAACGGGTCGTCCCGCTTCGCCTGACCTTGCGCTGCCGCAATCACCGCGCTGCATCCAATCGCGGCATCATCTGCTCAAAGGATGACGCGCTCGCCCTCAGCCTGATGCATGCCGCATGGCTGCTCCCGCCCGGGATCGCTAGGCGCCCGGGAACTTAGCTGATACCTCTATCGGCTTCCCATCGGCAGCAAAGGACAAGGACCGGAGATGGACAACCGCAGCGAGATCTGGCGCGGCGTCGACGCGATCAAGACCCGTTTCATCGAGCTCAGCGACCGGGTGTGGAGCATGCCCGAGGTCTGCTACACTGAGGCCCGCTCGTCCGCCGAACACCTCGCCGAGTTGAAGCACCAGGGTTTTCGCATCACCGAGAAGGTCGCGGGAATCCCGACCGCGCTGATGGGGGAATGGGGCGAAGGCGGCCCGATCATCGCCTTCATGGGCGAATACGACGCCCTGCCCGGCCTCAGCCAGGAGGCCGGCGTTGCGGAGCACCGTCCGGTCGAGACCGGCGGCCATGGCCACGGCTGCGGCCACAATCTCCTGGGCTCGGCGGCGCTGCTCGCGGCCACCGCCGTGAAGGACTGGCTCGCCGCCAACAAGGTTCCCGGTCGCGTGCGCTACTATGGCTGCCCGGCCGAGGAAGGCGGCGCCGCAAAAGCCTTCATGGTGCGCTCGGGCGCGTTCGAGGATGCCGACATCGCGATCACCTGGCATCCGTCGAGCTTCTGGGAAGTGGTGATGACGCCCTCTCTCGCCAACACGCGCGCGGACTTCATCTTCACCGGACGCACCTCGCATGCGGCCGCCTCGCCCCATCTCGGCCGCAGCGCGCTGGACGCGGTCGAGCTGATGAATGTCGGCGTCAACTACATGCGCGAGCACATGCCGAGCGACGCCCGCGTGCACTACGCGCTGCTGGACACCGGCGGCATCGCGCCCAACGTCGTGCAGGCGCATGCACGGGTGCGCTACTCGATCCGTGCCCGAGACCTGCCCGGCATGAACGAGCTGGTCGAGCGTGTGCACAAGATCGCACAAGGTGCGGCGCTGATGACCGAGACCAAGGTGGAGATGAAGATCATCTCCGCGGTCTCCAACATCCTGCCCAACACGCCGCTCGAAGAGGCGCTGTATGGGATCATGGAGGAGCTCGGCCCGCCGCATTTCGACGCGACCGACAAGGATTTCGCCGGACAGATCCAGGCGACCCTGACCGACAAGGACATTGCCTCGGTCTACTACAGCATCGGCTTGGACCCGACCGACAAGCCGCTGGCCGACTTCCTGGTGCCGCTCAATGCCAAGCGCAATCCGCAGATCGGCTCGACCGACGTCGGCGACGTCAGCTGGGTGGTGCCGACGGTGCAGGTGCATGCACCGACGGTAGCGATCGGCACGCCGTTCCACACCTGGCAGGTCGTCGCGCAAGGCAAGACGCCAGCCGCGCACAAGGCCATGGTGCAGGCTGCCAAGGCCATGGCCGGCCTGGGCATCAAGGCGCTCAACGAACCCGCCTTGATTGCAGCTGCCAAGGCCGACCTGAAAAAGCGGACGATGCGCACACCTTATGTCAGCCCGCTGCCTGCCGAAGTGGAGCCGCCGCTGATGATGTCGATCGCCTGAAACGTCAACCTTGGGGGGGGGGAACACAATGGCGAAAACGGCAACAAAGAAGAAGCCGGCGGCGAAGACCGCCAAGCCTGCTCCGAAGCGCGCGGCCGTGACCGCCACGGCCAACAAGAAGCCCGTGGAGGCCAAGCCGCAGCACAGGCCACAAGCGAAGGCAGCCGCGCCAAGACCGCGGCTGCCGAAAGGACCGGTCTGGCAGTGGTCGGCGGTCGACACGGCAGCTGCGATCCGCGCCGGCGCGGTCTCCTCGGTCGAAGTGACCGAGGCGCATCTCGCGCGCATGCATGAGGTCAATCCGAAGCTCAATGCCGTCGTCGTCGATCTCTCCGAAGACGCCCTGAAGGCTGCGCGTGCGGCCGACAAGGCGCGCGACAAGAGCGGCCTGCTGCATGGCGTGCCGGTCACGATCAAGGAGAACGTCGACTACGAGGGGCGGCCGAATCCCAACGGCGTTCCATCGCAGATGGGGATCATCGCGCCGTCGGACGCGCCGGTCGTGCGCAACCTGAAGCAGGCCGGCGCGATCGTGCTCGGCCTCACCAACACGCCGGAATTCTCGTTCCGCGGCTTCACCGACAACCCGCTGCACGGGCTGACCTTGAACCCGTGGGATCCAGAGATCACCTGCGGCGGCTCGTCGGGCGGCGCCGGAGCCGCGGTCGCGGCGGGCATCGGCACCATCGCGCATGGCAACGACATCGGTGGGTCGCTGCGCTGGCCGGCGCATTGCAATGGCGTCGTGACCATCAAGCCGACGCAGGGCCGCATCCCCGCCTACAACGAGAGCGCTGCTGCCGAGCGGCCGATGCTCGCACATCTCATGTCGTCGCAGGGGCCGCTGGCGCGGAGCGTCGCCGACGTCCGGCTGGCGCTGGAGGTGATGAGCCGGCGCGATCCGCGCGATCCGTGGTGGGTGCCAGCGCCACTGGAAGGCGTGGAGCCCAAGCGGCCGGTCAAGGTCGCGCTCGCCAAGATCCCTGACGACATGGACGTCGATCCGTCCGTGCACGCGGCGCTGCGGCAGGCAGCGGATCATCTGGAGCGGTCGGGCTACCGGGTCAGCGAGGTCGAGGTCCCCGACATCTCCGGCGTCTGGCAAACCTGGTGCGACATCATCACCAACGAGGTGGTGGTGATGCAGGAAGCCAAGATGCTGGCCGTGACGTCGGAGGATTTCCACAAGGCCTGGGGCGGGATGCGCGCCAAGGCCGAGATGCTCGACCTCGCCGGCTGGATGAACGCGACGGCGCAGCGCTCGACGCATATCCGTGCCTGGCAGCTGTTCTTCGAGGACTACCCGATCGTGCTGGCGCCGACCACGGTCAAGCCGACGCCCGGTCCGCGCGACGACACCATCAGCCCCGAGCGTGTGCGCGAGATCTTCTTCGACGAGATCCGCTTCATCTCGGCGATCAACGTGCTCGGCCTGCCCGGCGCCGTCGTGCCGGTCACGGTCCACAACGGCCAGCCCATCGGCGTGCAGCTGATCGCCGGCCGCTATCGCGAGGACCTCGCGCTCGATGCCGCCGCAGCAATCGAGAAGCGTGCAGGAATGCTGGTGCGGCAGCTCTGGGAACGGATGGTTTAGTCCCGCTGCGGCCCGAGGATCGAGGTCCTCGGGCCGTCATGTTTCCGACACTGCCCGGCATCGATTGTCGAAAGTCGAACACTGACGCGCATCGCGTTCGCTCGAGATCGCCTCGGGTTGACGGGAACTGGCCGACCTGTCTATTTTGATGTATACGAATGGATATAGCTTGGCGTCGGCACCGGCCCATGCGTCGGAACGGGACTTGCAATTCACCGAAACGAACCCGCCTCGGTGGATATGAACAAGGACAATGCGATGAGATCGACACGCTCCCTCACCGCCGCTCTGTGCGCGGCGGCCATTCTTCTGACCTGCGCGACTGCGTTCGCCGGCAGCGCCAACGTCGCCGTGGCCGCCAACTTCACCGAGCCCGCCAAGGAGATCGCGGCGCTGTTCAAGGCCAAGACCGGGCACGAACTGGTGATGAGCTTCGGCGCGTCCGGACAGTTCTACACCCAGATCAAGGAGAACGCGCCGTTCGCGATCCTGCTCTCCGCCGACGACGAACGGCCGAAGAAGCTGGTCGACGAGGGCCTCGGCGTCGCCGGGAGCCGTTTCACCTACGCCATCGGCAAGCTCGTGCTGTGGAGCAAGGACCCCAACGCGGTGAAAGGCGAGGAAACGCTGAAGGCGAACGCGTTCAACAAGCTGTCGATCGCCAATCCCACCGCGGCGCCCTATGGCGCCGCCGCGGTCGAGACGCTGAAGGCGCTGAAGCTCTATGAGACGATCCAGCCCAAGATCGTCCAGGGCAACACGATCTCGCAGGCGTACCAATTCGTCGACACCGGCAATGCCGAGCTCGGCTTCGTCGCGCTGTCGCAGCTGATGCCGAACGCCGGCGGCTCGCGCTGGCTGGTGCCGCAGAATCTCTACGGCGAGATCCGCCAGGATGCCGTGCTGCTGAAGGCGTCCGCCGGCAACGAGGCCGCCACCGCATTCCTGGCCTTCCTCAAGACCCCGGCAGCCCGTGCGGTCATCGAAAAGTTCGGCTATGCTCTGGATCCGAAGTCGGGCACCTGAGCATTAGGATTCATGAACCTCCACGTCTCCGCCGATATCTGGCAACCGATCCGGCTGACGCTCGAACTGGCAGCGCTCGCGACGATCGTCCTGATGATCGTGGGCACGCCGATCGCATGGTGGCTGGCGCGGTCGCGGGCGTGGTGGAAGGAGGCGGTCGCGGCACTGGTGGCGATCCCACTGGTGCTGCCGCCGACGGTTCTCGGATTCTACCTGCTGGTCGTGCTCGGCCCCAGCGGTCCGGGCGGCGCTCTGGCTTCGCTCTGGGGGGCGCGCACGCTGGCCTTCACTTTTCCGGGCCTGGTGATCGGCTCGGTCCTGTTCTCGATGCCGTTCGTCGTCCAGCCGATCCGCAACGCCTTCGAGGCCATGGGCGAAAAGCCGCTGGAAGCGGCCGCCACTCTGCGCGCCTCACCCTGGCGCGTGTTCTGGACCATCGCGGTGCCGCTGGCGAGCCCCGGATTTCTCACCGGCGCCATCCTCGGCTTCGCCCATACCGTCGGTGAGTTCGGCGTGGTGCTGATGATCGGCGGCAACATTCCCGGCAAGACCAAGGTGCTCTCGGTTGCGATCTACGACTATGTCGAGACCTCGCAATGGACCGAGGCCTCCGTGCTGGCGCTTGGCATGGTCGTGTTCTCGTTCTGCGTCATTCTGACGATGATGCTGATCGAGAAGAAGATGACGCGCAGCGCGTCATGAGCACGGTCAGGGTCAATTTCCACGGCACGCTCGGTCGCTTCGAGCTGAACGCGCGCTTCGAGGTTCCGGCGCGCGGCGTGACCGCGATCTTCGGTCCGTCCGGTTGCGGCAAGACCGCGGTCATGCGCTGCATTGCCGGCCTCAACCATCTCGCCGGCGGGCTGTGCTCCGTCGCCGGCGAGGTCTGGCAGGACGAAAAGCATTTTCGTCCCGTGCATCAGCGTCCGATCGGCTACGTCTTCCAGGAAGCCAATCTGTTTCCGCACCTCTCGGTCCGCCGCAACCTGATGTACGGCCATCCCGGCTCGAGCAGCGCAGCCGCGATCGGCTTCGACGAGGTCGTCGCGCTGCTCGGCCTTGGACGGCTGCTCGACCGCTCGCCGCGCCACCTGTCCGGCGGCGAGCGGCAGCGCGTCGCGATCGGCCGCGCGCTGCTCAGCCAACCGAAGCTGCTGCTGATGGACGAGCCGCTGTCGGCGCTCGACCAGATGACCAAGGATGAGATCCTGCCGTATCTGGAGCGGCTGCACGCCGCCCTCGACCTGCCGATCCTCTATATCAGCCACGACCTCGCTGAGGTCGAGCGGCTTGCCGATCAGCTGGTGCTGATGCGCAATGGCGCGGTCCTGGCTTCGGGCCCCTTGTCCGTGCTGCAGGCCGACCTGTCGCTGCCGCTCGCGCTGTCGCGCGACGCCGCCGTGAGCCTCGACGCCACCGTCACCGCCCAGGATACGGCCGATGGCATGGCGACACTCGAAGTCCCCGGCGGCCAGTTCCTGCTCCCGGCCGAGCCCCTCACGCCGGGGGCGCGACGCCGCCTGCGCGTGCTCGCTGACGACGTCAGTCTCGCGCTGGAAACGCCGAGCCGCAGCACCATCGTCAACGTGCTCCGCGCCAGAATACTCGAGATCCGCAGCCAGTCGGACCACCGCGTCACGGCCTTGCTCGGACTCGGCGAGGATGGTCACGGCGCGCGGCTGCTGACGCGTGTCACCCAGCGCTCGTGGAACGAGCTCGGCCTGCGGGCGGGGCTTGCGGTCTATGCCCAGGTCAAGGGTGTCGCGCTCGTCCGCCGCGAAGAGCCTATCGCCTGAATCCAAACACCTGGCCTTCGGCAACATCGCGCGATGTTGCATACGTGACAATAGCCCCCCTCATGTTATATCGTAAACAATACAACTTCGGATGAGACAAAGCGGCAGGCGCTTTGATTTCGTCAATGCAATGAACGAGTTGAGCGGCAGGACATCGTCTGGCCCGGTGCTTGCTACCTGGATCTCGCAACAAGAGGTCATCAGCATGAAAGCCGCCGTCACCTGGCATCCGAACGCGCCCAAGCCGCTTGCGCTGGTGCTGGGCACCAACGAGATCGCCTCCGCCGTCGCGGCCAAGCTCAATCATGCCCGCTTCGCGGTCGTACTATGCCATGACGCCTTTCCGCCGGTGATCCGGCGCGGCATGGCCTTCCATGATGTCCTGTTCGGCGAGATGCGCGACCTCGACGGCGTGATCGGCTCCCGCGCCGAGAGCATCACCGATGTCGTGCGGATTCACCGTGAGCCAGACCAGGCCGCCGTGACCGGGATGCATCTGACCGACATCATCGCCTTCCGCTATCCGGCCGTCATCGTCGACGCCCGCATGCAAAAGCATCTGGTGACGCCGGATCTGCGCGGCGTCGCCGGTATCGCCGTCGGCATCGGGCCGCGTTTCGCGATCGGGCACAATTGCGACGTCGCGATCGAGACTCATCCCCGCGAGACCGGCACGATCTTGGCCCATGGCACGACGCGCGATGCGGACGGCAAGGCACGCGATCTCGGCGGCGCCGGCCGCGAGCGTTTCGTCTATTCGGACCAGGAGGCCGTCTGGCACACCCCGCTCGACATCGGCACCCGGGTCTACAAGGGCCTGCAGCTCGGCTCGCTCGGCGGCACGCCGGTGCTCGCACCGCTCGACGGCGCGCTGCGCGGCATCGCCCGCGACGGCGTACGCGTGCCGGCCAACGTCAAGCTGCTCGAGATCGATCCGCGCGGCCGTCAAGCCGCCTGGACCGGCATGGACGAGCGCGGACAGGCTATCGCGGCGAGCGTCGTCGCGGCCCTTCACCAGATCATGCAAACCGGTCGGAAGGCGGGCCGCGTCTCCGCCAACGTATGAGGAGGACTGCCATGGGTGTCGCTGACGTCGGGACTTGTCAGATCGTGGCGCTGCAGGGCGCAGCGTCCAGCGTGATCCAGGAGATGCTCGGCGATTTCGCCAAGCGGCTCTCGGAGAATGGCCTGCGTGTCTCCGGCGTGATCGAGAGCAGCGCCGACAAGGCCAGGCCGTGCAAGGCCATGATGCTGCGCAGCCTCGACGATGGCCGCGTGTTCGCGATCTCTCAGGATCTCGGCCCGGAGTCGCAGGCCTGCAATCTCGACCCGGAGGGCCTCGTGCTCGCCTGCGCCGCCGTGCAGCAGTCGATCTCGCGGGGCACCGACATCGTGATCCTCAGCAAGTTCGGCAAGCAGGAAGCGGCAGGAGGTGGCCTTGCCGATGCCTTCGGCTCCGCCATCGCAGCCGGCCTCCCGGTCATCACGGCGGTCTCACCGGCGATGATGGACGCGTGGACGCGCTTTGCCGGCGCGTTCGCCGAGCACATTGACGCCGATATCGCGCGCCGACCGGGCTGGATCGAGGCGCGGTACGGCCGCTGGGTGACATCGCGAGCCACCCGTGACATGGTTGGCTCTCAACGCGAGCGGATCGGAATGGGATGAAGCGCGAAGCTCAAATCGCATTGACCATCAACTTCGGCAATGGCGGCAGCCTGTGCCCGGAGGATCTGCTGCTGATCGATATCATCCGGAGGGAGCGCTCGATCCTCGGCGCCGCGCGCGCGAGCGGCATCTCCTACCGCAAATGCTGGCTGATGGTCGATGCGCTCAACCGCACCTTCGAGACGCCGGTGTTCGAGACTCATCCGGGGCGCCGGGGCGGCGGCGCGGAGATCACGCCGTTCGGCGAGCGGCTGATCGCGCTGTACCGCTCGATGGAGCGGCGCACGCGCACCGCAACGGCCGCCGCGCTCGGCGAGCTGCAGAAGGCTACGGATCCCCGCTATCAGAAGCGGGCCAGCGGCGCGGCCGAGGCAGCTCCGAAGGCCGAACCGCGCCGGGTCCGATCGCGACGCTCTTGATCATCGCCCAGGCGGACAGATCCGGCTCCAGCGCCAACCGCTCGACCGACTCCAGCGTCACCAGCGCATGCAGCCTGGTCGCGCCGAGATCGAAGGTGACGCGCACGTAAGGCGGCTCGAGCGGCAGGATCTGCTCGATCCGGCCCGGCAGCCGGTTGGTGATCGACACGTCCATCGGCCGCGACAGCGCGATCGAGACGTCGCGGGCCTCGATGGTCACCGAGACGCCGGCGTCGATCGCCGCGTCCACCATCGGCACGCGCAACTCGCCATCGGCAAAGAACAGCGTCGACATGCCATATTGCGGATCATGGCGCAGCACGCGCGCGGGAACCGTCGTGCTGAGAACGACGGACGAGGCTGAAGACGATGCAGACTGGCCGGTCATCGCGCAGCAGCCTCCACGGCCTCAAGGCCGGTCGTGATCATACAGGACGCGAACGCGGATCGTGCCTTCCACCGCGCGCAGCTCCGACAGCAGCGCCTCGCCCTCGCCGCCGACCACGTCGGTTTCGAGCACGACATAGCCGACCTCGGGATCGGTCTGAAGATATTGCGCGAGGATGTTGATGTTGTGCCGCGCCACCGCCTCGTTGACCTGGCGCAGTACGCCCGGCACGTTGCGGTGGACATGGATGAAGCGCGTGCCGGTCGGGCGCGCCGGCAATTGTACCTGCGGGAAGTTGACGGCGCCAAAAGTCGAACCGACGTCGGAATAGTCGATCAGCTTGCGCGCGACCTCGCCACCAATTCGGTCCTGCGCCTCCTCGGTGGAGCCGCCGACATGCGGGGTCAGGATCACGTTGGGCAGGCCCTGCAGCGGCGAGACGAACGGATCGGCGTTCGATGCCGGCTCCGCCGGGAACACGTCGACCGCGGCGCCGGCGAGCTTGCCCTCGCGCAGCGCGCTGGCCAGCGCTTCGATGTCGACCACGGTGCCGCGCGAATTGTTGATCAGATAGGCCCCGTCCTTCATGTGACGGATCTGGCGCTCGCCGATCATGTTGGCGGTCGCCGGCGTCTCCGGCACGTGCAGCGACACGACGTCGCTCATCGCCAGCAGCTCATCAAGGCTCTCGACCGGCTCGGTGTTGCCGTGGCGGAGCTTGTCGGTGAGATCGAAGAAGATCACCCGCATGCCCATGGCCTCGGCGAGGTTCGACAGCTGCGAGCCGATGTTGCCATAGCCGATGATGCCGAGCGTCTTGCCGCGCACCTCTCGGCTGCCATTGGCCGACTTGTCCCAGCCGCCGGCATGCGCCGACACCGAGCGCGGGAAGATTCGGCGCATCAGCATCACGACTTCGGCGATCGTCAGCTCGGCGACGCTGCGGGTGTTCGAATAGGGCGCATTGAACACGGGGATGCCGAGCCGCTTCGCGGCATCGAGATCGACCTGGTTGGTGCCGACGGAGAAGCAGCCGACCACCATCAGCCGGTCGGCGGCCTGCAGCACGTCGGCGGTGAGATGCGTGCGCGAGCGAATGCCAAGCATGTGCACGCCCGACAGCATACGCTTCAACTCCGCCGAACCGAGCGCCTTCGGCAGCCGTTCGATTTCCGTATAGCCATTGGCCTCGAACATGCGAACGGCCGAGTCGTTCACGCCCTCGAGGAGCAGAACGCGGATCTTTTGCTTGGGCAGCGATAGCGGCATGGGCCTGGCCTGATTCAGTCGTGGGTGTGTCGCAGTGTAGCGGTTGTTACAGTCGCGATGCGTTGAAACTTGGTGAATGCGACGCGGCAGGAACGCTTTCTGTCGCTTTCCCAGGGTCTTGTCCACTCCGCACCGGCATTTTGGCCTGCGATGCAAAATCAGCGCCTGGCATACCTTCCGCACCGCACGGCCTGCACTGCAACAACCGGAGATCGCTGTTTTGGCTGCTGACAAACCATGCGAGCAGAGCTAGCCTTTCTTCCAATCACAAAATCATCGGGAGGTCAGCATGTCAGACGGGGTTGTCGAGACACGCGCGTCGGAGGTGTCGGCCGGTGAAACGCAGACGGTCGATGTCGCCGTCGTGGGTGCCGGATTTGCGGGGCTTTACCTGCTGCACCGCCTGCGCAAGGCGGGCTTCTCGACCGTGACGCTGGACACCGCAAACGACGTCGGCGGCACCTGGTACTGGAACCGGTATCCCGGCGCGCGCTGCGACATCCAGACCGTCGACTACAGCTACACCTTCGATCCCGAGCTCGAGAAGGCCTGGCAATGGTCGGAGAAATACGCCACCCAGCCGGAGATCCTGCGCTATCTCGGCTTCGTCGCCGACCGCTACGATCTGCGCCGCGACATCCGCTTCGGCACCCGCGTCCTCGGCGCCTCCTGGGATGATGCCAAGGAGCGCTGGCTGCTGACGACCGACAAGGGCCCCGCCGTCTCCTGCCGCCACTACATCATGGCGACCGGCTGCCTGTCGCAGCCGAAGCCGCCGGAAATCGACGGTGTGCACGACTTCAAGGGCGAAATCTACTTCACCAGCCGCTGGCCGCATGACGGCGTCGACCTCCGCGGCAAGCGCGTGGCCGTGATCGGCACCGGCTCCTCCGGCATCCAGTCGATCCCGATCATCGCCGAGCAGGCAGCGCAGCTCACGGTGTTCCAGCGCACGCCGAACTTCGCACTGCCTGCGCACAATGGTCCGCTCCCGGCCGATCGCGCCGCGCAGCTTGCAGAGGATCGCAACGGGCTGCGCCAGCAGGCGCGCTGGTCGATGACCGGCGTGCCGATTCCACCGGCCACCGAGTTCAGCTGGCAGATGAGCGAGGCCGAGCGCCGCGAGCGCTTCGAGAAGCTGTGGGCCTCTGGCGACCTCGTCGGCATGCTGACGCAGCTCTGGGCCGACCAGGGCGTCGACCCCGACGGCAACGCGCTGCTCGCCGATCTCATCCGCGAGAAGATCCACGAGATCGTCAAGGATCCCGAGACCGCTGCTGCGCTCACGCCCCATGACCATCCGTTCGGCGCCAAACGCCCCTGCCTCGACACCAACTACTATCAGACGTTCAATCGCCCCAATGTCACGCTGGTCAATCTGCGCCAGGAGCCGATCACATCCATCACCGCTGATGGCATCAAGACCGACAGGCGCAGCTTCGACATCGACGTCATCGTGTTCGCGACCGGCTTCGACGCCATGACCGGTGCGATCCGCGCCGTGCATCCGATCACCGGGCGCGGCGGCAAATCACTGGAGGATGTCTGGGCCAACGGACCGCAAACCTATCTCGGACTCACGGTCGCGGACTTTCCCAATCTGTTTCTGATCACGGGTCCCGGCAGCCCGTCAGTGCTGTCGAACATGGCGGTCTCGATCGAGCAGCATGTCGACTGGGTGGTCGACCGTCTCATCACCCTTCGCGAGGACGGCTTCACCACCATTGAGCCCACGGAGACCGCGCAGGCCGGCTGGGCCCGCCACATGGCAGACTGCGCGACCGTGACGCTGCACCGGCTCGCCAACACCTGGTACACCGGCGCCAACGTGCCGGGCAAGCCGCAGACGCTGATGCCTTACACCGGCGGCGTCGGCCCCTATCGCGGCATCTGCAACGAGATCGTCAGCCGCGGCATGCTCGGCTTCAAGCTGTCAGGTCCGAACGGCGCGTCCCAATGCAATGACGGCGAGATCGTGCGGCTGCAGCCGGATGTCCGGCTGGTGCTGAACATGCTGGCCGAGATGAACCTGCCGCCGATCGAATCAATGGGCGCGGCCGGCGCCCGTGAATTCGTCGCGCAATTCAACGCGACGAGGCCGCCTGGACGTCCCGTTGGCGAAGTCAAGGATGGCACATTGCACGGCGCTGATGGTCCCCTGGCCTACCGGCTCTATCGTCCGGCGACGCCCGGCCCGCATCCGATCGTGGTGTACTTCCATGGCGGCGGCTGGGTCCTCGGCGACGAGCAGTCGGACGATCCGTTCTGCCGCGACATGTGCCGCCGCTCCAACATGATTTTCGTCAGCGTGAACTATCGCCATGCGCCCGAGCACCGCTTCCCGGCGGCGGCTGAGGACGGCTATGCGGCGACGCGCTGGGTGGCCGAGCACGCCGCCGAGCTCGGCGGACGCGAGGGACCGGTGCTGGTGGCAGGGTGGAGCGCCGGCGGCAACATCGCTGCGGTCACCTGCCAGCTCGCGCGAGATCGCGGCGGGCCTGATATCGGCGGCCAGCTGCTGCTGTGCCCGGCCACCGACTGCAGCTTCGATCGTCCGTCCTACACGGAGAATGCGACCGGCTACTTCCTGACGCGGTCGCTGGTGTACTGGTTCTGGGACATCTACTGCTCGCCGGCGGATCGCACCGATCCGCGCGCATCGCCGTTGCGGGGCAAGCTGCAGGGCCTGCCGCCGGCCTACATCGTCACCTGCGAGTTCGATCCGCTGCGCGACGAGGGGATTGCCTATGCGGAAGCCCTCGCCGCCGCGGGCGTGCCGGTCGGACAGCTCAAGGCGCACGGCCACTTCCATTCGTCGTTCATGATGGTCGACGTCGTCATCACCGGCGTCGGCGGCCGCATGCGGATGGCGGAGGCGCTGCAGGCGTTCACCCCGTCTGCGGAAGAAGGCGAATCGCTGGAGATCAACGCCGCCGCGAGCTGACCAGCGGAGGCTGCGGCCGAGCAGTATCACAACGGCCCGCAACCTTGCGGGCCGTTGCTGCGACGCGCAGCTTGCGTCGGATCGCCCACGCTGTCACCGAGACGACGAGCCACGCCGTTGTTGCGGCGGCGAAGGCGGTCGCGACGCTTAACTGAACCAGCGTGGAGAATACGGCCGCGAACGCCAGCATGCCGAGGCTGCCGAGCACCGCGCCTACGGTGTCGAGCGCAGCCGCTTCGCGTCCGCGCCGCTCGCCGAAGAATCCCTGTTGGCGCTTGCGCCTGATCTCGTGCGCCTCGATCAGGGTGACGCTGGCGCAGAAGATGGCGGGCAATGCCAGGAAGAGGCCGCCGATCGCAGGACCGAAGGCCTTGGCAATGAGCCCCGTGGCGGCTGTCGCGGCGCCGCCCAGCGCGAAGCGGATGACATATTCGTGCCACTTGCCGTCCTTCAGCGCCGAGGGCGAGATGCGGATCAGCATCACGCGCCTCCGGAGAAGACCGCCTGGAGTCCGAGCGCCGCCACCAGCCAGACGACCGTCGCGAGCAGGCTCGCAGTCGACGCGCGCAGATGCAGCCGCATCAGCAGTTGGCACACGATCATGCTGTAGAGACAGAGCGCGACGGCGCCGAACATCATCGAACGGCTCTGGACCGCCGCGTAGGCGGCGTCATGTGTGACGATCGCAATGCCAAGCGTCGCCAGCGCAACCGAGGGCGCGGCTCCGAACAATCCGGCAAAGCTCTTCGGACGCAGCCCGTCGCCAATCATCGCGAATGCCGAAACGATGACGCCGCCGATCAGGAAGCGGATGACGTATTCGGTCATGTCCGGCTTGCTCCCGGTGGTTGGTAGCCGGTCCACGGGCGCAAGCTGCGCTCGAGGGCAGCGCCGAGCATGAATCCGACAACGACGTCGCTGGCCCAATGCGCAAGCAGCATCACGCGCGTGATGCTGAGCCCGACGGCAGCACTCCTCACCGCAATCCTTGCGCGTGCCGGCAGCGGACCGGCGGCGGAGTAGAGCGCACCCATGTGCAGCGCATGTCCCGAGGGAAAGGCGTCCTGTGCATGGCCGGACGGCGCCACGCCGTGGAGATGGCCGCGCAAGGTGGTGCGATCCGGCCGGGTCTGATCGAAGATCGCCTTCAAGGCATGCGGCAGAGCCGAAGCCGCAACCGTGACCAGCAATGCATGAGTGGTCGTCGCGCGAACGCGGCTGCTTTGGCCGCGCGTCACCAGCCAAGCCACCGATGTCAGGGCCAACCACACCTTCTCGTCCGCACCCCACGCGAGGCCGCGTGCGAGCTTTTGCAGCCACGGCTCCGTGGTTCGTGCAGCTACGTCCGCAATGATGCGGTCCGCCTTGGTCGGCTCGACGTGGATGGCCGTGGCGGAACTTTGCTTGCGAAAGGGCACCGAAATTGCCGGTGTGATCTTCTTCCCGATGGCGCGGATCATGGCACTTGCGAAGGACGAACAATATGTTCACCTACAACGCCGAGCCCTCACAACGGGTTTCGGGAACAGTCACGAAACTGTCACGAGTTACCAGCTCAGCCCTGACCGCGAATAGCCTCGTCATACGCCTCGACCGAGGCTCGAGCTGTCTCCCGCACATCGCTCGCGCTCATGCCCGGCTTGTACAGGCTCGAGCCGAGACCGAAGGCGCACACGCCGACGGCGACGTAGGAGGCGAGCGTCTTGTCCGACACACCGCCGACGGCGCCGACCACGACGCCTTTCGGCAGGACTGCAAGTTGCGCTGCAATCCCCGACGGACCGAGCACTGACGCCGGAAAGTATTTCAGGGCCGAGGCGCCGCAATGCAAAGCCAGAAAGGCCTCGGTCGGCGTGAAGACCCCGGGCATGGTCACCATGTCATAGGCCTGCGCCGTCGCCAGCACTTCGACGTCGACGTTCGGGCTGACCATCAGGCGCCCGCCGGCCTCCGCAACGCGCACGCAATCCGCGGCATTGACGACCGTTCCTGCGCCGATCAGGCAGTCCTTGCCGAACCGAGATGCCAGACGCTCGATCGAGACGAACGGTTCCGGCGAGTTGAGAGGAACCTCGATCAGCTCGAAACCGGCTTCGATCAGGACATCGACGATGGCCTCGGACTCGTCGGGTTTGATACCGCGCAGGATCGCAACGAGCGACCGCTTCACATGCGGCCAGGCGACGGACTGTGTCATTTCAGAAACGCGCTCCCCAGATCTGCCGCGCGGCCTTGAGCAGGCCGCGGCGTGACGCCTGTTCGGCATCGCATTCATTCACGTCGAAACCAGCAGCGGCCAGCGCCTCGCGATAGAGGCGGCCGAGCCGGCCCGCTCCGATCAACCGGAGTGGAAGCTCGGCGCCGAACCGCGCGCGCGCATCGGCGATTTCGCTGCCGATCAGAATCCCGGAGAGCCTTGCAGCTCCATCGGACCGCCGCTCGAAGCCGAGGAGCTGCGCCGCGCGCAGCCGGAACAGCGCGTTCGTCAGTGCCGTCGGCGCGGCCAGCGCCGCCGCGAGGCTCTCGCGGAACGCCGTGTCGTGCTCGACGGTCGAGGCTTCCGGTTCGACGGCATGCATCAGGATGCTGTGCTGAGAGACCACCGCGAACAGCTCACCGGTCATGTAGGTGGCGAAGTCGATCACCGCGCCGGCATCGATCCGGATCCATTTGCTGTGGGTGCCCGGAATGCAGACGATCCCGGTGAAATCCGGCTCGGTGACTCCGAGCAGCTGGGTTTCCTCGCCGCGCATCACGTCCGGCCGGTCCGCGCGAACCTGCGCCAGTCCCGGCAGAATTCTGACGTCGCGGTCGGCGTCGACACTGATCGCTCCGGCATACAGCGCATCCAGACGGGTGGGCGTGTGCAGATACGGCGCCTCGACCCAGCCTTGCCGCGCGCCGGCCATGCCGCAGATCAGCACCGGAACATCGGCCGGTGCGGCAAGCTTCGCCAGATGATCACGCAGCACCGGCGCGAAGCCTGATGTCGCGCAATGCAGCATGCCCTCGCCACCCCGGCTCTCGGCAAGCTCCGTCCCGTCTCCGGCCATAAGCCAGGCACGGAAACTGGAGGTTCCCCAGTCGACGGCGACAAAGGCCGGCGTTGCTGACGAATAGACGGCGGTCACATCCTGCTCCCGAACACTTCCACATCTGGCAATGGCACGCCGGGCGGGCCACGCAAACAACAAATTGCATCATGCACGATTATGCACGTTGTTATTCTTGTTCATGCATGGTAACAAGCGGCATGTCAGACCTTCCACTGGCGCGCCGCGACCAGATCGCCGGCCGCCTCTCTGCGGGGCAAGCGGTCATCGCGACCGCCCTCGCCGACGAATTCGGCGTCTCCGAGGATGCGATCCGGCGCGATCTTCGCGCGCTTGCCGCCGAAGGACGCTGCCGCCGCGTGTACGGCGGCGCATTGCCCATCGCCGGCGGCATGGCACCGATGGCGGCGCGTATCGGGCAAGATCGCGAACGCAAGCTGGCGCTCGCCCGGTCGGCCGCCCGCAGCATCGCGCGTGGGGAGTTTCTCTTCCTCGATAGTGGCAGCACCAATCTCGCCCTCGCTGAAGTCCTGCCCGATGATTTCGATCTCACCGTCGCGACCAACGCCATCGACGTTGCCGCAACCGTGCTGCATCGGCAGGACCTGCAGTTGATCGTGATCGGCGGCTCCGTTCACCCCGCAGTCGGCGGCTGTGTCGACGCCGACGCCATCATGCAGGTACAGCGCTTGAACATCGACCGCTGCTTCATCGGCGCCTGCGCTGTATCGGCGCAAGGCGGCATCAGCGCGGTTGATCCGACTGACGCAACGTTCAAGCGAACGCTGCTGTCGCTGAGCCGCGTCAGCGTCGCAATGGTCACCAACGACAAGCTCGAGACCCGAGCCCCCCACCGTATCGCCGGCGCCAAGACGATCAGCCAGCTCACCGTCGAGCATGATGCGCCGGCGGCCCGACTCGCCCTGCTCAGACGGGCGGGAGCTACCATCATGACCGCCACCCCGCCCGGATGACGGCGCCTTCGGAGTTTCAGGAATCTTCCAGATGAGTTCGGATCACCGCGCGGCGCGGCTCGCGACACGCCTGGCCTTTTTCGTCGCCGGCTTCGGCATCGCCTGCTGGGCGCCGCTGGTGCCGTTCGCCAAGCAGCGGCTGGGGGTCGACGATGCGACGCTCGGGCTGCTGCTGCTCTCGCTCGGCGTGGGCTCGGTCGCATCGATGTTGGCGGCAGGTCTCCTGAGCGCCCGCTACGGCAGCAAGCCCGTCGTCATCGTCAGCGGCATCGCCTTGAGCATGCTGCTGCCCCCGCTGACGATCGCCTCAACGCCAGCCACGCTCGGGCTTGCGCTGTTCGCCTTTGGCGCGGCGCTCGGCTCGCTCGACGTCGCCGTGAACATCCAGGCGATCGACGTCGAGCGGCTGAGCGAGCGTCCGCTGATGTCCGGCTTCCACGCGCAGTTCAGCATCGGCGGCTTCGCAGGCTCCGGCGTCATGACTGCGCTGCTCGCGTTCGATGTCGCGCCGCTGCTCGGCACGCTCGCCTGCTGTGCGCTCGCCCTGGCCGCGATGACCGTGGCTGCCCCACGACTGATAGCGAGCAAACCGGCGCAATCGGGCCCTCTGCTCGTGCTTCCTCACGGCGCAGTGCTGCTGCTGGCGGCGCTCGCCGCGATCATGTTCCTGGTCGAGGGTGCGATGCTCGACTGGAGCGCGCTGTTGCTCGCCGGGTCGGGCCGCCTGCCGGCCGCGCAAGCCGGGCTGGGCTACATCATGTTCTCGATCGCAATGACCGCCGGGCGTCTCGTCGGCGATGCCGTGGTTGCACGGATCGGCGATCGCGCGACGTTGCTGGGGGGCAGCGTCATCGCGATCACCGGCTTCGTCGTGCTGCTCGCGGTTCCCTGGATTGTTGCTGCCATGGCCGGCTTCGCGCTGATCGGCTTGGGTGCATCGAACCTGGTCCCGGTGCTGTTCCGCCGGGCCGGCGCGCAGACAGCGATGCCGGTCGGGCTGGCCGTCGCCGCCGTCACCACCGCCGGCTACTCCGGCGTACTGCTTGGGCCCGCCGGCATCGGCTTCGTCGCCGCGGCCACCAGCCTGCCGGCCGCGTTCTGGATGTTGGCCGCACTGCTCGTCATTGTGCTGCTGAGCGCACCACGCGTCGTAGCTGCGCCAAATTAGGAACGAGCCCGGTGCTTGGCTTTGATACGCATCTCATGCCCCAGCCAAGAGCAGAATCGGACGCGCACCCAATATCGTTACTCTCATTCTCATCATCGTCGGCGCGGCCTAGACGGCAATCCTGGAATCCGCGTTCGCGGCCATCGTAGCCTGCCCGCCTGCCCCGCTTCGTGCGCCGCCCCGCAACGCAGGTTGCAGACATCGCCTCCCTTGCGAAGCTCGTCCGGACGGCTCAGGATCGCCGGACAGACAGCGGAGCAGTCTAGTGGAGATCGCTGGCGAGGCCCCTGCGGACGAAGACGGATTTGCCGACACACAGGCGCGCGACGCGCATTTCCTGCGCCACAGCTTCGCTGTCGCCCTCCGCTCGATGTCACACGGCAATCACCCGTTCGCCGCCATTCTCGTCGATGCTGACGGCAGGGTCCTGATCGAAAGTGAAAACGGCTACCTGCCAGCGCGCGATGCCACAGCGCATGCAGAGCGACTGGTCGCGACGCAGGCCTGCACGTCGATTGCCCCCGAGATCAGAGCTGTGGCTACGCTGTATTCGTCGGCAGAGCCGTGCGCGATGTGCGCGGGCGCCATCTACTGGGCCGGCATCGGACGCGTGGTCTACGGCCTCAGCGAGCGGCGGCTACGCGACCTTACCGGCAACCATCCGGAGAACCCGACGCTCGACCTGCCCTGTCGCGAGGTGTTCGCGAGCGGCCAGCGCGCAACCGAGATTGTCGGCCCCTTGTTGGAGGAGGAAGCCGCGGCGCTGCATGAAGGAGCCTGGGACAAATGAAGCAGGCGCCGCGACCGAGCCGCGGCGCCCTCTTCGAGTGCTTCGATCCGTATCAGAACTTCACGGTCACGCCCGAGTAGAGCGACGACTCGGTGCAAGCGCCCGTGGCGACGCGGGTGCCGCCGCCACCGGCGACGGAACAGCCGACCGCGTTGTTGTGGTCGAGGCCGAACTTGTTCTGCCAGTAGCGATAGGCCACCCAGACGTCGATCATGTGGCTCTGCTTCTCACCCCACATCGCCTTCGACGCATCGAAGGTCAGGCGGATCGGCTCGGAGTTGAACTCGACCTTGGTCGGATAGACGCCGTTCGCGACGCTGGCCGGGAGCGGCTCGGTATCGGTGCCCTTCTTGCCGTACCAGCCGGCGCGACCCGAGATCGAGAAGAACTGCATGCTCTCAGGCAGGAAACCGAGATCCATGTAGTAGTTGGTCTCGACGGCCCAGGTTGGCTTGAACGAGGTGTTGCCGTCGGAGATGCAGGGGTTCGACCAGCCGGCGCCGCACTGCGAGAACGAGTTGTGGTTGGCGAACTCCCAGTACATCAAGGGAGCGACGTTGAAGTAGCCCTTGTAAGGCAGGTTGAACGCGAACTGCAGACCGGCGACGACGTCACGCTTGGCCGCGCCGAAGTAGCGGTTCTCGGTATTGGCATCCATGCCCACTTCGAACGAGATGTTCTGCAGCGGCCCCACCGTGAAGGCCTTGGTGTTGAAGATCTGGTTCCAGCCGAAGGTCGAGCGGAACAGGCCGTAGATCTCGGTCGCACCGGCGCAGCTCGCCGGCGTGAACGCGAAGCCCGCGTTGGGCGAGACGATGCCGCCGGTCTGCGTGCAGGGCCCCGCCGGGTCGTTGTGGTCCGACTTGAACAGCGAGATCGTGAAGAAGTTGGTGCCGTAACCCCAGACGTCGAAATGGGTGAACGAATAGACCTGCTTGGCGGTCTTGGCGTTGAACGTGCCGTTGCCGTTGACGCTCCATGCACCAGGCTGGCTGGCATTGAAGATGTAGGAGTAGCTGACGCGATTATCGACGACGAGGAAGAACGGCACCTCGGCCGGAGCCTTCTTCGCGATCGCCTTGGCGGGCAGGTCAGCAGCCCCTGCGACACCGACTGAGCTAAGCGCTACCGCGCCCAGCGCGACGGCCGCCGCGATTGTTTGACGTAACGACATTCAGAACACCCCCAGTTGACAAGCGCCGATTCCCGACTTGCATGCACAGTTGCGCCGTTCGACCGGCTGGAGAAGCCTCAACTTTCTCCAGGACTTGCCCGCAGTTTGATCAAGGTTCCGCCGTATTGCAGCGGCGACGACAGCAGATGCTGGCCTGAACATGGGACGATTGGCCGCGGCCGCGATGCTCCCAAATTCCGATCTTGCCGCTTCACATTGCAGAAGTTTTTCCGAAAGCCCCCCGCGTGGCCTTCCGCGCGCTTTCGCGAGCAAGCCTGCGCGCAAGCGCGCCCCTGACGCGCATTGGATGACGCTGCTCATCCAACGTGCAGCTTGCTGCGGCGGATCGATTTCCGGCCAGTGTCTCAAAAGTGCCACAGAGCTTTATCGATCACAGCTGATTGCAGCGTACGCTGCTTGCAACCAAGGGCGCGCTGCATTCGCCGATCGCCGCGCGATGGGCGCTTGGACAAGAGTTGGGCAGAGGATGGCGCTTTTCGCCTCTTACGCGCCGCGGAAAATTAGATCACAATTGAGGCATCTTCGTTCCCCTGCCCCCACGACGCAGCAAATGCCTGAACCCGCGCCGGCCGATCCGAACCCTATGCCTCCGCTCCTGCAGACGATCGGGTTGACCAAGCGCTATGGCGACTTCCTTGCTAACGACGAGATCGACATCGAGATCCGGCCACGCGAGATACACGCCTTGCTCGGCGAGAACGGTGCCGGCAAGTCGACGCTGGTGAAGACGATCTACGGACTGGTGCAGCCGAGCGCCGGTGAGTTGCGCTGGCAGGGTGTGCCCATCAAGCTGTCCGGCCCGGCCGAGGCGCGATCCCTCGGCATCGGCATGGTGTTTCAGCATTTCTCCCTGTTCGACAACCTCACCGTGGCTGAGAACGTGGCGCTCGGGCTCGACGGCAAAGAGCCATTCAAGGCCATGTCAGCGCGGCTCGCGGACGTCGCGCGCGACTACGGACTGCCGCTCGATCCGAAGCGCGAGGTCTGGCAATTGTCGGTCGGCGAGCGGCAGCGCATCGAGATCGTGCGGGCGTTGATGCAGAGTCCGAAATTCCTCATCCTGGACGAGCCCACCGCCGTGTTGACGCCGCAGGAGGCCGACCAGCTGTTCGTCGTGCTGGAGCGACTAAAAGCAGAAGGCCGCGCCATCCTCTACATCAGCCACAAGCTCGAGGAGGTGAAGCGGCTGTGCGACACCGCCACCATCCTGCGCAGCGGCAGGAAGGTCGCGACCTGCAATCCGAAGCTGGAGACGGCTGCCTCGCTGGCCCGCATGATGGTGGGGACCGAGATCAAGGAAGTGAAGCCGCCGGCCGAGCGGCGCACCACCGTGCCGCGCCTGGTCGTCAATGATCTCACCCTCGCCCCCAGCGAGCTGCATGGCGTGGGCCTCAAGAACATTTCCTTCGAGCTGAAGGGCGGCGAGATCCTCGGCATCGCCGGTGTCGCCGGCAACGGCCAGGACGAGCTATTTGCTGCGCTGTCCGGCGAACGCCTCGTCAAAGAGCCCGGCACGATCATCATCGAGGGCCTCGCTTGCGGCAATCTCTCGATCAGCCAGCGCCGCAAGATGGGAGCCGCCTTCGTGCCGGAGGAGCGGCTGGGGCACGGCACCGCCCCGCGGATGAAGCTGTCGGAGAATGCGCTGCTGACGGGACACGCTGCCAGCGACATGGTCCGGCACGGCTTCATCAACGCGGCAGCGATGCTGCGGACCGTCGATCGCACCACCGAGACATTCGATGTCCGCAAGGCGAAGCGCGATCCGGAAGCGGCGAGCCTGTCCGGCGGCAATCTGCAGAAGTTCGTCGTCGGCCGCGAGATCCTGCGCACGCCGGCGGTGCTGGTCGTCAACCAGCCGACCTGGGGCGTCGACGCCGGCGCCGCCGCGATCATCCGCCAGGCGCTGATCGATCTCGCCAGCGCGGGCGCTGCCGTCCTCGTGACCAGCCAGGACCTCGACGAACTCATCGAGATCGCCGACCGCATCGCCGTGATGTTTCACGGGCAGCTTTCGAAGGCGCTGCCACGCGCGGAGGCGACGCGCGAAAAGCTCGGCCTGTTGATGGGCGGCGCCAGCATCGAGAAGGAGGCCACGCATGCAGCTCGTGCTTGAGAAGCGCGCCGAGCGCTCGCGCATCATTGCGCTGGTTTCGCCGCTGATCGCGATCGGGCTGACGCTCGTCACCGTGAGCGTGCTGTTCGCCGTGCTCGGTAAGAACCCGATCACTGCGCTCGGCGTCTACTTCATCGCGCCGCTCACCGACGGGTATTCGCTGCAGGAGATCGCGGTGAAGGCCACGCCGCTGGTGATGATCGCGATCGGCCTGTCGCTGTGCTACCTCGCCAACGCCTGGAACATCGGTGCCGAGGGCCAGTTCCTGATCGGGGCCGTAGCCGGCAGCTGGATCGCGGTGAAGACGCAGGGCACCGAGGCGGGACACTGGGTGCTGCCGGCGATGCTGGTCGCAGGTGCCGCGGCCGGCGCCCTCTATGCGCTGATCCCGGCACTGTGTCGCGTCAAGTTCGGCGCCAGCGAGATCCTCACCAGCCTGATGCTGGTCTACGTCGCCGATCTCCTGCTCGACTATCTCGTCCGCGGCCCCTGGCGCGACCCCGCCGGCTTCAACTTCCCCACCACGGCGGAGTTCGATCCGGTCGCGACCGTACCCGTGCTGATCGAGGGCGGACGCCTGCATCTCGGCAGCATCATCGCGCTGATTGTCGTTGCCGGCGCCTTCGTGCTGCTCGAGCGCACCATCAAGGGGTTCGAGATCCGCGTCGTCGGCGTGGCGCCGCGTGCCGCGCGGTTCGGCGGCTTCAATGCGAACCAGCTCATCCTTCTGACGTTCGCCGTGTCGGGCGCATTGGCCGGTCTCGCAGGGATCATCGAGGTGGCGGGCCCCATCGGACATCTGCAGCCCGGCATCTCGCCGGGCTATGGTTTCACCGCGATCATCGTGGCCTTTCTCGGGCGGCTCAACCCGGTTGGAATATTCATTGCAGGGCTTTTCCTCGCGTTGACGTTCATTGGCGGCGAGCAGGCCCAGATCACGATGAAGATTCCACTCGATGTGACCAAGGTGTTCCAGGGCATCCTGCTGTTCTACGTGCTCGCCTGCGATTCGCTCATCCTCTACCGTTTCAAGCTCGTCTTGGCCGCGCGGCAGGTGCAAAGTGGTGCTGGTTGAAGCAATCATCCTGTCGGTGCTCGCCGCCTCGACGCCGCTGCTGCTGGCGGCCACCGGTGAGCTGGTCACCGAGCGCTCGGGTGTCCTCAATCTCGGCGTCGAGGGCATGATGATCGTCGGCGCGGCCTGCGGCTTCGGTGGGGCCTGGCTGTCCGGCTCGATCATCGTCGGCGCGCTGTGCGGCATCGTCGCCGGCATGCTGATGTCGTTGATCTTCGCGTTCATGACCCTCGGCCTCGCCGTGAACCAGGTGGCGACGGGCCTCGCGCTGACCATCCTCGGCATCGGTCTGTCCGGCCTGATCGGCGCGCGCTTCGTCGGCGAGCGCATCAGCACCGCGCCGCACCTCTCCATCCCCGGCCTCAGCGACATCCCGCTGGTCGGCCGTATCGTGTTCGGCGAGGACGCGTTCGTCTATCTGTCGCTCGCCTTGATCATCGCCGTCTGGTGGTTCCTGTACCGCAGCCGTGCCGGCCTAGTGCTGCGCGCCTGCGGCGACAACCATGTCTCCGCCCACGCGCTCGGCTATCCCGTGCTGCGCATCCGTTTGCTCGCGGTGTTGTTCGGCGGCGGCTGCGCCGGGCTTGCCGGCGCCTATCTGCCGCTCGCCTACACGCCGTTCTTCATTCCCGGCATGACCGCGGGGCGCGGCTGGATCGCGCTGGCGCTGGTCGTGTTCGCATCCTGGCGGCCGGGCCGCCTCGTCATCGGCGCCTATCTGTTCGGTGCGGTGACGATCCTGCAGCTGCATGCGCAAGGCGCCGGCGTCGGCATCCCCTCGCAGTTCATGTCGGCGCTGCCGTACCTCGCCACCGTGATCGTCCTGGTGCTGCTGTCGCGCGCCCGCACCGGCGGCTCCACCGCGCCGGCGGCGCTGGGGACGGTGTTCGTGCCGGATCGCTGAAGCAATCATCCGGAGCGCCAGCGATGGGGCGCGACGCTCTGGCTCACGAGGTTTCCCCCCGACTGTTTGGAGATATTGACGATGATGAAAAGGCTTCTGGGGGCTGCCGCCGCGTTGGTGCTGGCGGGAAGCATCGCCGGCGTGGCGCACGCCGCCGACAAGCTGAAGATCGGCTTCATCTACCTCGGGCCGATCGGCGACCTCGGCTGGACCTATCAGCATGAGCTCGCGCGCCAGGCGCTAGTGAAGGAGCTCGGTGACAAGATCGAGACGACCTATCTCGAGAATGTGCCGGAAGGACCCGACTCCGAGCGCGCCATCGAGCAGTTGGTCCGCGCCGGCAACAAGCTGATCTTCACGACCTCGTTCGGCTACATGGATCCGACCCTGAAGGTCGCCAAGAAATATCCCAACGTGCATTTCGAGCACGCCACTGGCTACAAGCGCGACAAGAACATGTCGACCTATTCGGCGCGCTGGTATCAGGGCCGCTACATTCAGGGCATCATCGCCGGCAAGATGTCGAAGACCGGCGTACTCGGCTATATCGGCTCGTTCCCGATCCCGGAGGTCATCTCGGGCATCAACGCCACGATCATCGGCGCGCAGACGGTCAACCCGAACATCAAGGTCAAGATCATCTGGGCCAACACCTGGTTCGACCCGGGCAAGGAAGCCGACGCCGCCAAGGCGCTGATCGACCAGGGCGCCGACGTCATCATGCAGCACACCGACAGCCCGGCCGCGATGCAGATCGCAGCCGAGCGCGGCAAGCTCGCCTTCGGCCAGGACTCCGAGATGATCAAGTTCGGCCCCAAGGCGCAGCTCACCTCGATCCTCGACACCTGGGGCCCCTACTACATCGCGCGCGTCAAGGCCGAGCTCGACGGCACCTGGAAGTCGGAGGACACCTGGGGCGGCCTCGATTCCAAGATGTTCGAGATGGCGCCCTACACCAACATGCCCGATGACGTGAAGAAGCTGGCGGAGGAGACCCAGGCGGCGATCACCGCCGGCAAGCTGCACCCGTTCAAGTGCCCGGTGCTCGGCCAGGACGGCAAGGAGATCGAGTGCAAGGGCGGCGACCATCTCGCCGACGGCCAGATCCTCGGCATGAACTTCTACGTCAAGGGCATCGACGACAAGGTGCCGGGCAAGTAATCAAGCTGGAGCTGCCGATCACCCTGCAGCTCTGCTGCGGCAGGGTGATCGGTGCTCACATTTGAGTTGGACCTTTTGTTACGACGAATGATGAGGTAGATCGTTACCCGAATGCATCGTGTGGTACGGCCGCATCGTCTGGGTCGAGTCCAATGATGCTCCACCTTGCGATGCCTCGACAGCCGTAACCGGGAGTTCCAACTGTGAACAGATCTATCCTGCTCGTTGCCGTCTGCACGTCGGCGCTACTGACGACTCCAGCCGCTTTCGCCAAGACCCTGGTTTTCTGCTCGGAAGGCAGCCCGGAGAACTTCTATCCCGGTGTCAACACAACTGGGACATCGTTCGATGGCAATGAGCCAATCTACAACCGCATCGTCGAGTTCGAGCGCGGCAGCACGCAAGTCGTGCCAGGTCTCGCCGAAACATGGACGATCTCGCCCGACGGCACCACCTACACGTTCAACCTCCGCAAGGGCGTGAAGTGGCATTCGACCTCCAAGTCGTTCAAGCCGACACGCGACTTCAATGCCGACGACATTCTGTTCTCGATCGAACGGCAATGGAAGGAGGATAATCCCTATTTCAAGGTGACGAGCCCGAACCATTCGTATTTCGGCGACATGGCGATGCCAAAACTTTTGAAGTCGGTCGAGAAGATCGACGATTATACGATCAAGGTGACCCTCAATCAGCCGGAAGCCCCTTTCCTCGCGGATCTCGCGATGCCGTTCGCCGCGATCCAGTCGAAGGAATATGCCGACGCGATGCTGAAGGCCGGTACGCCCGAGAAGATCGACCAGGATCCGATCGGCACTGGTCCATTCTACCTCGTACAGTATCAAAAGGACGCCGTGATCCGGTACAAGGCGTTTCCCCAATATTGGGGCGGCAAGGCCAAGATCGACGACCTCGTCTATGCGATCACGCCGGATGCATCCGTTCGCTGGGCCAAGCTGCAGAAGGGCGAATGCGACGTGATGCCCTATCCGAACCCGGCCGATATCGACACGATCAGAAAGGACCCGAACGTCACCGTGCTGGAGCAGCCGGGCCTCAACGTTGGGTATCTCGCCTTCAACACGCAGAAGAAGCCGTTCGACGACGTGCGCGTGCGTAAAGCGCTCAGCATGGCGATCAACAAGCAGGCGATCATCGACGCGGTCTATTTGTCGACCGGCATCGCGGCAAAGAACCCGATCCCGCCGTCGATGTGGTCCTACAACGACGCCGTCAAGGACGATCCCTATGACCCCGACGCGGCCAAGAAGCTTCTCGCCGATGCCGGATTCCCGAACGGCCTGGAGACCGATCTGTGGGCCATGCCGGTGCAGCGTCCCTACAATCCGAATGCCAAGCGCATCGCCGAGCTGATGCAGGCCGATCTCGCCAAGATCGGCGTCAAGGCCGAGATCAAGTCGTTCGAATGGGGCGAATACCGCAAGCGGCTGCAGGCCGGCGAGCACCAGATGGGCATGTACGGCTGGACCGGCGACAACGGCGATCCCGACAACTTCCTGCACACCTTGCTGGGCTGTGCTTCGGCGGCGGGATCGGGGTCGAACATCGCAAAGTTCTGCTACAAGCCGTTCGACGAACTGGTCGTAAAGGCCAAGACCGTCAGCGACCAGGCCGAGCGTGCCAAGCTCTACGAACAGGCCCAGGTGGTCTTCAAGGAGCAGGCACCGTGGTTCACGATCGCGCATGCGGTGCAGTTGAAGCCTGTCAGCAAACGCGTGATCGACTTCAAGCTATCGCCGTTCGGACGCCACAGCTTCTATGGCGTCGACGTCAAGGATTAGCGGACCTCAGGGCGAAGCAGCTTTCGCTGCTTCGCCGCTTCCGCTGCGCTGCCCTCCCGAAGACCTTCCGGGGAAAGTTGACAGAGCTCTGCATGTTGCGGTTCGTCTTTACCCGGCTCAGCCTCGTGGTCCCGACCTTCATCGGCATCACGTTGCTCGTGTTCGTGCTGATCCGCCTGATCCCCGGCGACCCTATCGAAACCATGGCCGGCGAGCGCGGCATCGATCCGGCCCGCCTCGCGCAATTGCGCAAGGACTACGGTTTCGATCAGCCCGTGCTGGTCCAGTATGGTCTCTATCTGTCGCGGCTGGCGCACGGAGATTTCGGCCGCTCGATCGTCACCCATGAGCCGGTGATTGCCGAATTCCAGACCTTGTTCCCCGCGACGGTCGAACTGTCGGTCTGCGCGATCCTGTTTGCGCTGTGCGTGGGGCTGCCGGCCGGCATCATCGCCGCGGTCAGGCGCAATTCGATCTTCGATCACGGCGTGATGGGGATCTCGCTCACCGGCTATTCGATGCCGATTTTCTGGTGGGGACTGCTGCTGATCCTGCTGTTTTCGGTGCAGCTCGGATGGACGCCGGTGTCGGGCCGGATCGCGGTGCAGTATTTCATCGAGCCGGTGACCGGCTTCCTGCTGATCGATACGCTCCTGGCCGGTGATGTCGGCGCGTTTCGTTCGGCCCTGTCGCATCTCGTCCTGCCGACGATCGTGCTCGGCACGGTGCCGCTCGCGGTGATCGCCCGCATGACGCGATCGGCCATGCTGGAGGTCCTCGGCGAGGACTACATCCGCACCGCCCGCGCCAAGGGGCTGCCGCCGTTCCGCGTGATCGCGATTCACGCCTTGCGCAATGCGCTGATCCCGGTGGTGACGGTGATCGGGCTGCAGGTCGGCGTACTGTTCACCGGCGCCATCCTTACCGAAACCATCTTTTCCTGGCCGGGCGTGGGCAAATGGCTGATCGAGGGCATCAACCGCCGCGACTATCCGGTGCTGCAGGGCGGCACGCTGCTGATCGGCGCGATCGTCATGACCGTCAATCTGCTGGTTGATATCGCCTATGGGCTGATCAATCCCCGCATCCGGTACACGCGATGAGCGCCGAAAACCTCCCAGCCAACATCGTTGTGGCGCAGCCAGAAGCGCCGCCGTCGCCATGGCTGGAGTTCTGGCAGGACTTCAGGAAAAACGCAGGGGCCGTCGCGGGCCTCGTCGTGATCGCGGTCCTGGTCCTGCTCGCGGTGTCGGCCGATGTCGTCGCGCCGCATTCGCCTGTTCTCACCAACAACGCGGCGTTCCTGAAGCCTCCGTTCTGGCAGCAGGGTGGATCGCTCACCTATCCGCTCGGCACCGATGCGATCGGGCGCGATATTCTGTCCCGTCTCATCCATGGTGCGCGGCTGTCGCTTCTGATCGGCATCGCGGTGGTGACGTTGTCGGTGATATCGGGCACGATTCTCGGCCTGATCGCCGGTTTTTTCCGCGGCGTGACCGAGGTCGCGATCATGCGACTGATGGACATCACGTTGACGCTGCCGAGCCTTCTGCTCGCGATCGTCATCGTCGCGATCCTCGGGCCGGGCCTGATGAATGCCATGCTGGCTGTCGCGATCGTGCTGCTGCCGCACTACGTGCGGATCGCGCGTGCCGCCGTGATCAGCGAGGTCTCGAAGGACTACGTCATCGCGGCCAAGGTCGCGGGCGCCGGCCGGCTCCGCCTGATGTTCAAAGAAGTGCTGCCGAATTGCGCGGCCCCGCTGATCGTGCAGGCGACGCTCGGAATTTCCACCGCGATCCTGGACGCGGCTGCGCTCGGTTTTCTCGGTCTCGGCGCGCAACCGCCCTTGCCCGAATGGGGAACCATGCTGGCGGACGCGCGCGAATTCGTGCTGCGGGCCTGGTGGGTCGTCACGCTGCCGGGCCTGGCGATCCTGCTGACCGTGCTGGCCTTCAACCTGCTCGGTGACGGGCTGCGCGACGCGCTTGATCCCAAGCTCAAACGATAATCTGCGCAAGAGAGTGAAGGCGATCCGATGCCGCTTCTCGAGATCGAAAATCTGTCGGTCGCATTTCCATCGCGGAACGGGATGGTCCGTGCCGTGGATGGCGTCAGCATCGCGCTCGACAAAGGCGAGGTGCTGGGCATCGTCGGCGAGTCCGGATCCGGCAAGAGCGTCGGCATGCTGGCCCTGATGGGACTGGTGCCCTACCCCGGTCGCGTTCAGGCCGACAAATTGGTGTTCGAAGGACGCGATCTGCAGACCCTGTCCGACCGCGAGCGGCGCGCGCTCACCGGCAAGGACGTCGCGATGATCTTCCAGGAGCCGACGACGTCGCTCAACCCCTCCTTCACGATCGGCTATCAGCTGGCCGAGACGCTGCGCATTCACGAGGGGATGGATCGCAAGGCCGCGCGTCGGCGGGTGATCGAGCTGCTGGAGCAGGTCGGCATTCCCGCCGCCGAGAGCCGGCTCTCGTCCTATCCGCACCAGCTCTCGGGCGGCATGAACCAGCGCGTCATGATCGCGATGGCGATCGCCTGCAATCCGAAGCTCCTGATTGCCGACGAGCCGACGACGGCGCTCGACGTCACCATCCAGGCCCAGATCCTCGATCTGCTGCTGTCGCTGCAGCGCGACCGCGGCATGGCGCTGATCCTCATCACCCACAACATGGGCGTGGTCTCGGACACGACCGAGCGCGTCGCGGTGATGTATGCGGGACAGATCATGGAGCAGCGCCCGACCTCGAGCCTGTTCGCCTCGCCCCAGCATCCCTACACGGCCGCCTTGCTGGCGGCGCGCCCGGAAGCGAGCGACGGGGGACGGCTCGCCACCATCCCTGGCGTGGTGCCCGGAGCTTACGACCGGCCGCCCGGGTGCCTGTTCAGCCCGCGTTGCATCTATGCGACGCCGCTGACCGATGCGGTGCGTCCCGAGTTGCGTCCCTGGAGCGATGGCCTGGTGCGTTGTCATTACCCGCTCGGCGATCCCACGCGCGAAGAGCGAATCGAGGCCGACCGGCATGGCGCCGGTGCGCCGAGCCAGGCCCACGAGGCCCTGTCATGACGGCGCTCGTCACCGCGGACAGTCTCAAGCGCAGCTACGAGGTCAAGCAGGGCCTGTTCCGCGCCCCCGCGCATCTGCAGGCCGTTGGCGGCGTGTCCTTTGCCATTGAGGCCGGCAAGACGCTGGCGGTCGTCGGCGAATCCGGTTGCGGCAAATCGACTCTCGCGCGACTGGTCACACTCATCGAGAAGCCGGACGCCGGCACGCTCATGCTCGACGGCCTCGACGCCGTCGATCCTCCGGCCGGCGCCTCGAGGACCTTGCGGCGTACCGTGCAGATCGTGTTTCAAAATCCATATGGCTCGCTCAACCCGCGCAAGCGCGTTGGCGCCATCCTCGAGGAGCCGCTGATCATCAACACCGACCTCACCAAGCAGGAGCGGCGCGCGCAGGCGCTCGACATGATGGCGAAGGTCGGGCTGCGTCCGGAGCATCATGGCCGCTATCCGCACATGTTCTCCGGCGGCCAGCGGCAGCGCATCGCAATCGCGCGCGCCCTGATGCTGCGGCCGAAGCTCTTGGTCGCCGACGAGCCGGTCTCCGCGCTCGACATGTCGGTGCAGGCGCAGGTGCTCAACTTGCTGGCCGATCTGCAGCGTGAGCTGGGGCTCGCTTATCTCTTCATCTCGCACGACCTCGGTGTTGTCAGGCACATCGCCGACGACGTGCTGATCATGTATCTGGGACTGGTCATGGAGCACGGGCCGAAGGAGCGCATTTTCGCGCGGCCACTTCATCCCTATGCGCAGGCCCTGGTCGACGCCACGCCGGGCCTAGGCCGCAAACGTCAGCGGATCGTGCCCAAGGGCGAGTTGCCGTCGCCGCTCGACCCACCGGCCGGCTGCGTGTTTTCGACCCGCTGTCCCCATGTGACGGATCTCTGCCGCGCGCAGCGCCCGCCGCTGCGCCCGCTCGACGGCCGCCTCGTCGCCTGCCATTACGCCGAGCGCTTCCTGGACCCACAGCCGGCCTGACAATCGTCTTCACCCCGCCTGCATCTGAGCTGCCGCCGCGCTGTGGCGCCGGATCAGCCGGGTGACATCGAGCCCCGGAATGGCGCCGTCGATCACGGTCCAGCGGCCGCCGACCATCACGCGATCGGCGCGATGCGCGCCACACAGCACCAGCGCGGCGATCGGATCCCCTGAACCCGAGAAGCGCAGCTCGTCGAGCTTGAACAGTGCGAGGTCGGCGGCCTTGCCGACCGCAATCTCGCCGAGCTCGGGCCGGCCGACGCAGGCGGCCGAGCCCTTCGTCGCCCAGCGCAGCGCATCCTTGTGGCTGATCCGGCTAACGCCGTAGCGCGCCCGCTGCAGCAGGAAAGCGGAGCGCACCTCCTGCATCAGGTTGGAGCCGTCGTTCGACGCCGAGCCGTCGACGCCGAGGCCGATCCCGACGCCCGCCTCCTCCATCTCGCACACCGGGCAGCAGCCGGAGGCGAGCAACTGGTTCGAGCAGGCGCAGTGCGTGATCGTCGTCCTCGCCTTGCCGAGCCGCTTCATCTCCTCGGCATTGAAGAAGATGCCGTGCGCAAGCCAGGTGCGCGGACCAAGCCAACCCTGCTTTTCGAGATAGTCCAGCGGACGACAGCCGAACATCGCCTCGCAGAAGCGGTTCTCGTCCTCGGTCTCGGCGAGATGCGTGTGCAGCCGCACGTCGAGCTTGTCGGCGAGCGCAGCCGTCTTCTGCATCAGCGATCCCGTCACCGAGAACGGCGAGCACGGCGCCAGCGCGATCTGCACCATCGCATCCGGCCCGCGCTCGTGATAGGTGGCGACCACGCGCTCACTGTCGGCAAGGATCGTGTCCTCGTCCTGCACCACGCTGTCCGGCGGCAGCCCGCCGTCGCGCTCGGACAAGTTCATCGAGCCGCGGGTCAATAGCACCCGAATGCCGAGCCGCTTCGCCACCGCGACCTCGATGCCAACTGCATCTTCGAGCCCGGCGGGGAAGACGTAGTGATGATCTGTCGTGGTCGTACAACCCGACAGCATCAGCTCGGCCATCGCGACCGTGACCGCCGCATCCAGTGCCTCCGGCGTCAGCTTCGCCCAGATTGGATAGAGCGCCTTCAGCCAGGGGAACAGCTCGCGGTCCATCGCGGCCGGCAGCGCGCGCGTCAGCGTCTGGTAGAAGTGATGATGGGTATTGATCAGCCCGGGGATCACGACATGCGCGCTGGCATCATAGGTCGCCGCATCAGCGGTGGCCGGCTCGGCACCGGCAGGCACCAGCTCGACGATGCGGCCGTCCTTGACGACGACACCGCGCGCAGCATCCTCGGCGAGAATGGCGAGCGGGTCCTTGATCCAGATCGGCGTCGTGCTCATGGCTGCCTCGTCTCGTTGATTGGGCGTTTGCGTGTGCCGGTAACTTGCAAGCGGAAGGCCAGCGTCATCCTATTGCCAGTTGGCGCTGGTCTTGCAAGGATTCCACCCGCGATAGGCTGCGCCCACGAGCTGGCATCACCATGGATCTGAACACCATCACGGAGGTCGTGCGCCCGAGAACGCGGGCCGAGCTGCCCAGCTGGCAGGCAGGCGATGCCTGGCTGGCCGGCGGCACGTGGCTGTTCTCCGAACCGCAGGCGCAGCTGTCGCGGCTGATCGATCTCAGCGAGCTCGCCTGGCCGCCACTCACCATCAGCGATCAGGGCCTGTGCATCGCCGCGACCTGCAGCGTCGCCGCGCTGGACGCGCTGCCCTGCCCGGCCGACTGGATCGCGGCGCCCCTGATCGATCAATGCTGCCGCGCGTTCCTCGCTTCCTTCAAGATCTGGAAGACGGCGACCGTCGGCGGCAATCTCTGCATGTCGCTGCCGGCCGGGCCGATGATCTCGCTGCTCGCCGCGCTCGAGGGCGTCTGCACGATCTGGAGGAGTGACGGCAGCGAGCAGCGCATAAGGGTCACCGACTTCGTCACCGGCAACAACAGCAACGTGCTCGCACCTGGAGACCTGTTGCGCCAGATCGACATTCCGCTGGCCGCGCTCAAGCGCCGCACCGCCTTCCGCCAGATCGCACTCACTCCGGTCGGACGCTCCGGCGCGCTGCTGATCGGAACCTCGGGCCGCAACGGCGACCTGCTGCTCACCGTAACCGGATCGACCGTCAAGCCGCTGCAGCTGCGCTTTGCCAGCATGCCCGACGCAACCTTGCTGCGCGCGAGCATCTTCGGCGACATCCCCGATACGTCGTATCATGATGATGTTCATGGCAAGCCCGCCTGGCGCAAGGCAATGACCCTGCGCCTCGCCGAGGAGATTCGCGCCGAGCTCGCTGGCGGCGCGCGGTCATGAGCGTGATCGTCGATGGCAAGGAAGTCGATGCTGCCCCGCGCCCCGGACAGTGCCTGCGGACCTTTCTGCGCGACGCCGGCCATTTCGGCGTCAAGAAGGGCTGCGACGCCGGTGATTGCGGCGCCTGCACCGTGCTGCTCGATGGCGAGCCGGTGCACAGCTGCCTGATCCCCGCCTTTCGCGCCGAGGGCAAGGCGGTCACGACTGTCGAAGGTCTCGCCGCCGATGACGGCCTGCATCCGATGCAGCAGGCCTTCCTCGATGCGCAGGCGTTCCAATGCGGCTTCTGCACCGCCGGCATGATCGTCACCTGCGCCTCGCTGAACCAGGCGCAGAAGAAGGATCTCGGCGCGGCGCTGAAGGGCAATCTGTGCCGCTGCACCGGCTATCGCGCCATCGAGGACGCGCTGCTCGGCCTCACCCATGTCGAGGATGTCACGGCCGGCGAAGCCTTCGGACGCAGCCTGCCGGCCCCCGCCGGCCCCGACGTCGTGCGCGGCCGGGCACGCTACACCTTCGACACCACGGTCGAAGGCCTGCTGGACGTCAAACTCGCGCGCTCGCCGCACGCGCATGCGCGTATCGTCGCCATCGACAAGAGGGCCGCGCTGGCGGTGCCCGGCGTGCATGCGGTGCTGACGCATGAGGATGCGCCGGCGACGCTGTTCTCCACCGCGCGCCATGAGCAGGCCTGGATGGATCCGGCCGACACCCGCGTGCTCGACGACGTCGTCCGCTTCATCGGCCAGAAGGTCGCCGCCGTGGTCGCCGACAGCGAGGCCGCCGCCGAGGAAGGTTGCCGACGCCTCGTCGTCGACTACGAGATCCTGCCTGCCGTGGTCGATCCCGAAGCCGCGATCGCGCCCGGCGCGCCCGTCATTCACGCCGGCCGCACAGCTGCGCATCGCATCGCGGACGTCAGCCGCAACATTGTCGCCGAGACCCACGGCGAGCTTGGCAACGTCGCCGCCGCGCTCGCGTCTGCCGCCGCGACCTATGAAGGCACCTTCACCACGCAGCGGGTGCAGCACGCCGCCCTGGAAACGCACGGCGGTCTCGCCTGGCTCGACGACCACGGCGTGCTCACCGTCCGTTCCAGCACGCAAGTGCCGTTCCTGACACGGCGGGCGCTGTGCGAAATCTTCGACCTGCCTTCCGACCAGGTCCGCGTGTTCTGCGAGCGCGTCGGCGGCGGCTTCGGCGGCAAACAGGAGATGTTCGTCGAGGATATCCTCGCGCTCGCCGCGCTGAAGACCAACCGTCCCGTCAAGCTCGAATTCACCCGAGAGGAGCAGTTCATCGCGACCTCGACGCGACATCCGATGCGTGTCACGGTCAAAGCGGGCGCCGACAGCGACGGCAAGCTGACCGCGCTGCAGCTCGATGTAGTCTCCAACACCGGCGCTTACGGCAATCACGCCGGGCCCGTGCTGTTCCATGCCTGCGGCGAGTCGATCTCGGTCTACAATTGTCCCAACAAAAAGGTCGACGCGATCGCCGTCTACACCAACACGGTGCCGGCCGGCGCCTATCGCGGCTACGGCCTGCCGCAAACCACCTTCGCGGTCGAAGCCGCAATCGACGAGCTCGCGCGGCAGCTCGGCATCGACGCTGTCGAGATGCGAAGCCGCAATATCGTCAGGCCCGGCGATCCCATGCTGGCGCCGCCGGCATCGGAGCACAGCGACGTGCTGTACGGCTCCTACGGGCTCGACCAGTGCCTCGATCTGGTCGAGCGCGCGATGGCCGAGACGACGCCGACGCCGGAGCTGTCGGCCGAGTGGCTGACGGGCGATGGCATCGCGCTGACGATGATCGATACGGTGCCGCCTGACGGCCACTTCGCCGACGCCGCCATCAGCCTGCGCGACGACGGCGGCTTCGTGCTCACCGTCGGCACCGCCGAGTTCGGCAATGGCACCAGCACCGTGCATCGCCAGATCGCGGCGACCGTGCTCGGCACCACGGTCGGTCGCATCAGCCTCAGACAGTCCGACACGGCGCATGGCGGCCACGACACCGGCGCCTATGGCTCGACAGGCACCTTCGTCGCTGGACGCGCGACCCAGGCTGCCGCCGAGGCGCTGGCCGAGACGATCAAGCGGTTCGCGGCCGACAGGTGGAACGTCGCTCCCGGCGCCTGCGTGATCGCCGATGATGCAATCACGTGCGGCGCACACCGTCTCGCTTTTGCCGAGCTCGCGAACGCCAGCGGATCGCCGCTCACCGCGAGCGGCAGTTCGCAGGGCACGCCGCGCTCGGTCGCGTTCAACGTCCAGGGCTTTCGCGTCGCCGTGAACAAGCACACCGGCGTGGTCAAGATCCTCAAGAGCGTGCAGGCTGCGGATGCTGGCCGCGTCGCCAATCCGATGCAGTGCCGCGGCCAGATCGAGGGCGGCGTCGCGCAGTCGCTGGGTGCTGCGCTCTACGAGGAGATCGTGATCGACGAGACGGGCCGCGTGATCAATCCGCGCTTCCGCGACTACCATGTGCCGTCCTATGCCGACGTGCCGCGCACCGAAGTGCTGTTTGCCGACACCAGCGATACGATCGGCCCATTGGGGGCGAAGTCGATGAGCGAGAGCCCCTACAATCCGGTCGCCGCCGCGCTCGGCAACGCGCTGCGCGCCGCCACCGGCATCCGCTTCACCGCCGTGCCGTTCAAGCCGGACCGGCTGTTTCCGCAGTTGCAGGAGACATTCGGCGAATGAGCCAATGATGGCGACGATCCGGGGACGGGCATGAGCGAGACATTTCGTCCGGTCGACGAGCGTCCGGCGGCCACCAGCTCCTCTGCGCAGCACGTCCGAGGTGGGAGATGGCTGCGCTAGGGCTTCGACCGGCGATCGTAGGACCAGCCGAACAGGCCGCTTCGCTCGGTCTCGGGCTCCGGCTCGGCTCCCGGAGCAGATTGCGTCGGCTGCGCGGCCGCCTGTGGCGCGGCAGGCGCGACCGGCTTTGGAATGGTCTCGCACTTCATCGAATAGACCAGCTTGCCGTCCTCGGTGCGCCCGATCGGCGCGCAGGCATCGGCGCGCCTGGCGGCTGCCGGCTTCGGCGCGGGCGCTGTCTGCGCCAAGGTGGATTGCACCAAGGCGGGCTGCGCCATCACCAGAATGATCAGGACCGGTCTCTTCATCGCGTCCGCCATGCGTCGTTACCGGATGCATTGAACGCAATCGCGCGGTCGAAGTCCACCAGATCAAGCGCGCATGAAGGCCTGTCTCCTGTGCACGGCCTGCCAAAGCGATGCGCTGGAAATCACACGGGATCGATGCAACAGATGGGGCGCAGGCGGCCGTCCTTCGGCGCGTGCTGCACAAAGGAGATGAGCGCACGATGTGGGCCTCGATCATATCGGAATGGCTGAGCCTGATCTTCCGCTGGCTGCATGTGGTCGCGGCGGTGGCGTGGATCGGGAGCTCGTTCTACTTCATCGCGCTCGATCTCAGCCTGAAGCCGCGTGAGGGCCTGCCGACGGGCGTGATGGGCGAGGCCTGGCAGGTCCATGGCGGCGGCTTCTACCACATCGTCAAATATCTGGTGGCGCCGGCGCAGATGCCGAGCGAGCTGACCTGGTTCAAATGGGAGGCCTACACCACCTGGCTGTCCGGCTTCGTGCTGATGATCGTGGTGTATTATCTCAACGCCGACCTGTTCCTGGTCGACAAGTCGATCCTCGATCTCACGCCCGTTCAGGCCGGCCTGTTCAGCTTCGGCTCGCTGGCGCTGGCGTGGCTGCTGTACGAGGGCGCCTGCCGCAGCGGCCTTGCCAGGCACGAGCTGCCGTTCGCGATCGGCGGCTACATCTTCCTCGTCGCGCTCACCTACGCCTTCACCCACGTGCTGAGCGGCCGCGGCGCCTTCAATCAGATCGGCGCGATCATCGGCACCATCATGGTCGCCAACGTGTTCGCGGTGATCATCCCCAACCAGAAGAAGATCGTTGCCGCGTTGCTCGCAGGTCAGGCTCCGGACCCCAGGCTCGGCAAGACCGGCAAGGAGCGCTCGGTCCACAACAACTATCTGACCCTGCCGGTCGTGGTGCTGATGATCAGCAATCACTATCCGCTGCTGTTCGGCACCCACTACAATTGGGCGATCGTCGCCATCGTGCTTGCGCTCGGGCCGGTGATCCGCCACTTCTTCAACGCGCGTCACAAGGGTCATCCGTCGCCATGGTGGGTGTGGGGCGTTGCGGCCGCGGGCATGATCGGCATCCTGCTGTTGTCCGCGGCGGGCCCTCGCGACGCCAAGACGACGATGAGCGCGCCGCCAACATTCGCGCAGGTCGCGGAGATCGTGACCTCCCGCTGCAGCATGTGCCACGCCGCCGAGCCCGTATGGGACGGCATCGTCGCAGCCCCCAAGGGCGTGCGGCTCGACACTGCCGACAACATCCAGCGCAATGCACGGCTGATCGCGCGCAACGCCGCGTGGTCGAGCGCCATGCCGCCCGGCAACGTCACCGAGATCACCGGCGACGAGCGCGCCGTGCTCGCGGCGTGGGCGGGTGCGCAATAGCCGCTCACCTTCACTGTCCTCTTCACCTGTCAAACAGCTCGTTCGCCGAGCCTGCACCCGCGCGAGCTCATGCGCCCTGGCAACGGTTCGACTTTCAATCACCGCGGTTCTCCAGGAGAAGACGTGCCACGTCGCTCCCGCGGCGCGATCAGCCCGGGTTGCGTATATCGTTCGCCCTCACGGGCACGGGGCATGTTCTCGGCGCGCAACAAGCACTCGACCCATCGTTCCGGCATTCGCCGACAACGCAGCCGTCGGCTCGGTCATTGCGCGGCGGCGTACTTGCAGATGCTCGCTTCGGTTCCCCACGACGCATGCGTGAAGCCGACGCTGGGACAACCGGATTTTCACAACGCGCAGTTGAGCTGCGATCCGAGCAACGACGATTGAGCTGGAGCACATCCGATTGTCGTCATGACCTTGCGGCAAAATTTACCACCCATTGGGACGCGGCTTGGCTGCAGAAAACATGGCGCTAGAGTGGCGCCCACAATCAGCTATCAGCGAAACGCTCCATCATGTCGATCTCCGTCAAAGGCCGGCTGGCCATTGTCGCGCTCATCGCGCTTGCCTGCTTCGCAAGCTCGGTGCTGAAGCTCTATCTGGGGCTGCTGTGCATCTCGCTGCTCGTGAGCTTTGCCGTGGTCGGCGTCGTGGCCCGGCTGGTCGAAGGGATCGCCAGCAAACGCAATCGGAGCGGCGAGCAGCGGCTGGCCCATCGCCGCGATCGCCCTGCTCTCGTCGAGGGCCCGCAGCCGCTGTCGATGACGACGATGGATCATGTCGACACGCCATCGCCAGCGGGGCCCGTGCGATGAGCGGGATGCATACGGCCGCGCCTGCCTCGTCGTTCCGTCTGATCTGCAGCATCGTCGGCGGCACCGAACGACCCTCGCGGTCGTCGATCATCCGTCTCGCGATCGAGCGCTGAAGGACAGGCATTATCGGACACCGGAGACTGGCAAATGGTGCTACGAGTTCGACCGCTGGAACGGCGAGGACCAGATCATCCTCTCGGCCAAGCCGATCGAGGACACAGCGACGCCGCGCTCGGTGGCGATCCATCGGAAAAGGAGCGAGTGGCCGTTCAGGTCGCCGCACTGATCGCGTCGATACGGCGTCTGTACCTCAGCCCTTCGGCCGCTTCCGCTTCGCCTCCAGCGCCGTGAGATAGGTTGCCATCATCTCCGGCAGCGCGGCGACCACGACGTCGCGACTGCGCGGATCCTGCTCGCGCGTGAACAGCAGGGTACCGAGCACGACGGCATCGAGCGTGGTGGCCGCCTGTTGGCCCAATTCATCGCCGAGCCTGGCGCGCATGACGCGGTCGATGAGGGCCCTGAACTCGGCATGCATGGTCTGATCGTGCAGATCCAGCGTCGCCAGCGCATCTGGATGGCGAACGAAGTAGCGAATCGCCCAGCCTATCAACTGCTCGATGACCTGCGGCGGCGACATCGCTGCCCATTCCGCATCGCTTCGCTGCAGCACGCGATCGAACGCCGGCTGCAGCTCGGCATCGTGACGCTCGGCGAGCGCGTCGAGCATCTGCTCCTTGTCACGGAAGAAGTGATAGACCGAGCCGATCGACGCGCCGGCGCGCTGGGCTGCGGCGTGCATGCCGACGGCACCGATCCCGGCCTCGGCGATGATGGCGGCTGCCGCGTCGAGCAACTGCTCGCGGCGCTCACGGCCGCGCGCCTGGCGGGGCGCACGAGCCGCCGTGCGCGCGGGGTCATTCAGGTCGGTCGCAGCTTTCCGTCGCACGTTCGCGTCATGCCTTCGTTCATCGCGGCGGCAGCGATGCCGATGTCCCAACGGGAGCGCCCGGCAAGCCGCATAGGGGTAATTGGAAACCGCCACGAGAATGTTACTAGACGATATATTCTAGATTTGATTGTCTAATTCACGCACTGTCAAGAGGATGGTGTTCAACTCTCGCGTGAACCTGCTTCCTTGCAACGGCGGGCGGCTGAGCGAATTCTGCGGGCTGCTTACGACCAACAGGCGCTTCTGATCCGGCGTGCATGCGCGGCGGGACAGGGACGACCGTCACCACCCAACCGAGCCGAAGATACGACCATGTCTCCATTCGCAGGATTCCCCTTCCTTCGGACGTCGGGCTCACGCCTGCTGGCCGTGGCCGGCTGTGCTGCCATTGGCCTGCTGCTGGCCGGCTGCGAGCAGAAGACGGCCGCAACGGCGCCGCCATCCCGGCTGGTGCGGACCGAGGTGGTCAAGCTGTCGGAGCGGCGGCAATCGATCACGCTGACCGGCGACGTCCAGGCGCGCGTGCTCGCGGACCTGTCGTTCCGGGTCAGTGGCCGCGTCACCGAGCGGCTGGTCGAGGTCGGCGCACACGTTAAGGCCGGCCAGTTGCTGGCCAAGATCGACCCGGCCGAGCAGCAGGCCGATCTCGATTCCGCGGAGGCCGCCGTGACGGCTGCGGAGTCGCAGGTCAAGGTCGCGACCTCCAACTTCAACCGGCAGCAGACCTTGTTGTCGAGCGGCTTCACGACACGGGCGACCTTCGACCAGGCCCAGGAGACGCTGCGCACGGCGGAGGGTTCGCTGGAGTCCGCCAAGGCGCAGCTGGGCACGGCCAAGGACGCCCTGACCTATACCGAGCTGCGCGCCGATGCCGACGGCACCATCACCGCGCGCAACATCGAGGTCGGCCAGGTTGCCCAAGCCGCGCAGTCGGTGTTCACGCTGGCCCATGACGGCGCCCGCGACGCCGTGATCGACGTCTACGAGGCTGCGCTGTCGCTCAAGTTCGATGACAGCAAGGTGGCGCTTTCGCTGCTGTCGGATCCCTCGGTCACCGCCAAGGGCACGGTGCGCGAGGTCTCGCCGACCATCGATCCGAAGTCCGGCACGGTCCGCGTCAAGATCGCGATCGAGACTCCGCCACCTGAGATGACCCTCGGCAGCGCCGTCAGCGCCACCGGCTTCATCAAGCCGGAGCAGCGCATCGTGCTGCCATGGAGCGCGCTGACGGCCGCAGGCAAGACGCCGGCGGTCTGGCTGGTCAATGCCGCCGACAAGTCCGTGTCGCTGAAGCCGATCACGATCGAGGACTACGAGACCGGCGCGATCGTCGTCTCGGCCGGATTGAAGCCCGGCGATCGCGTCGTGACCGATGGCGGCAAGCTGCTCAGCGTCGGACAACAGATCACATTCAACGAGGAGAAGCGGTCGTGATGACGCCGATGCGTTGTGTTCTTCCGCTCGGCGCGCTCGCTCTGCTCGCCGGCTGCAACGAACAGGCCGCCGCCCCCGAGCCGGTCCGGCCGGTGCTGTCGATGAAGATCGAGCCGCAGGCGGCCAACGGCTCGGCCGTCACCGGCACGATCGAGCCGCGCTACAAGGCCGATCTCAGTTTCCGCGTGCTCGGACGGCTGATCGCACGGCCCGTCTATGTCGGCGACATGGTCAAGCAGGACCAGGTCGTCGCGGCGATCGATCCCGCCGCGCTCGAGCTCGCCGTGCGTGCCTCGGCCGCCGAGGTCTCGCGCAGCCAGGCGCAACTGACCAATGCGACCGGCACCGAAGGCCGGCAGCGCACCCTGCTGGAAACCGACGCGACCACCAAGGCGACCTTGGAGAGCGCGGAGCAGTCGCGTGCAGCCGCCCAGGCCTCCGTCGTCAAGGCGCAGTCCAACCTCGCCAAGGCGCGCGAGCAGCTCGGCTACGCGCAGCTCAAGGCTGATTTCGCCGGCATCGTCACCGCGGTCGGCGCGGAAGTCGGACAGGTCGTCTCGCCGGGCGTGAGCGTCGTCACCATCGCGCGGCCCGACGTCCGCGAAGCCGTCATCGATGTCGGCGACGACATCGCCGGCGGCCTGCAGGCCGGCACGCCGTTCACCGTGCGGCTCCAGGTCGATCCCGGCGTCAGCGCGGCAGGCAAGGTCCGCGAGATCGCGCCGCGCGCCGATGCCACGACGCGCACGCGCCGCATCCGCATCACGCTCGACAGCCCGCCGGAGATCATGCGCCTCGGCACCACCGTGACCGCCACGCTGGACACCGAGCAGAAGACCGTCATCCGGCTGCCGCGCTCGGCCGTGCTGGAGCAGAACGACAAGAGCTTCGTCTGGCTGGTCGATGCGGCCAGCAAGACGGTCAAGCGACAGGAAATCACGATCGCCAGGAACGAGGACGGCAGCGTCCGCGTCACCGGCGGCCTCGACGCCGGGCAGCGCGTCGTCACCGCCGGCGTGCACAGTCTCAAGGATGGCCAGTCCGTCCGCATCGATCAGGAATCTCAGCCGTGAAGTCCTTCAACCTCTCCGACTGGGCGCTCGAGCACCGCTCGCTCGTCTGGTATTTCATGATCGCGTTCATGGCCGCGGGTCTCTACTCCTACCTGCATCTCGGCCGTGAGGAGGATCCGTCATTCACCATCAAGACGATGCTGATCCAGGCCAAGTGGCCCGGCGCCTCCGCCGAGGAGATGACACGCCAGGTCACCGACCGCATCGAGAAGAAGCTCGAGGAGCTGCCGGCGCTCGACTATACCAAGAGCCTGACCGTGCCCGGCCAAACCACCGTGTTCGTCAACCTGCGCGACACGACCAAGGCGCGCGATGTCGTTCCGACCTGGCTGCAGGTGCGCAACCTGATCAACGACATCAAGGGCGACTTTCCGTCGGGTGTGATCGGGCCGGGATTCAACGACCGCTTCGGCGACGTGTTCGGCAACATCTACGCCTTCACCAGCGACGGGCTGAGCCAGCGCCAGCTCCGTGACCGCGTCGAAGAGGTCCGCGCCAAGGTGCTGACCGTGCCCAATGTCGGCCGCGTCGACATCGTCGGCGCGCAGAACGAGGTGATCTATCTCGAATTCTCGCCGCGCAAGGTGGCCGCGCTCGGCATCGACCAGCGCACCATCCTGACCGCGCTGCAGGCGCAGAACGCGGTGTCGCCGTCCGGCGTGCTGCAGGCCGGCCCCGAGCGCGTCGCCGTGCGCGTCTCCGGCCAGTTCACCTCCGAGGAGAGCCTCAAGGCGATCAACCTGCGCATCAACGACCGCTTCTTTCCGCTCACCGACGTCGCCACCATCACCCGCGGCTATGAGGACCCGCCGACGTCGCTGTTCCGCTTCAACGGCCAGCCGGCGATCGGGCTTGCCATCGGCATGAAGGCGGGCGCCAACCTGCTCGACTTCGGCGAGGCGCTGAAGGAGGAGATGGCGAAGGTCGTGGCCGACCTGCCGGTCGGCGTCGGCGTGCATCTCGTCTCGGACCAGCCCAAGATCGTCGAGGAAGCCGTCGGCGGCTTCACCAAGGCACTGTACGAAGCCGTCATCATCGTGCTGGCGATCAGCTTCGTCAGCCTCGGCGTGCGCGCGGGCCTCGTCGTCGCGATCTCGATCCCGCTGGTGCTCGCGATCACCTTCCTGTTCATGAACTACACGGGCATATCCCTGCAGCGCATCTCGCTGGGCGCGCTGATCATTGCGCTCGGCCTCCTGGTCGACGACGCCATGATCGCGGTCGAGATGATGGTGGCGAGGCTCGAAGTGGGCGACAGCCTGCGCAAGGCAGCGACCTATGTCTACACCTCGACCGCGTTCCCGATGCTGACGGGAACGCTGGTCACGGTCGCCGGCTTCATTCCGATCGGCCTCAACAACAGCGCCGCCGGCGAGTTCACCTTCACGCTGTTCGTCGTGATCGCGGTGTCGCTGGTCGTGTCGTGGATCGTCGCCGTGCTGTTCACGCCGCTGCTCGGCGTCTCCATTCTGCCCGCGACCTTGCCGAGTCATCATGCCGAAGGCGGCCGGCTGACGCGGATCTTCCGCGCCATGCTCAATGCCTGCATGCGGCACCGCTGGACCACGATCATCGCCACGGTGCTGATCTTCGGCCTCTCCGTGTTCGGCATGCGCTTCGTGCAGCAGCAGTTCTTCCCCTCCTCCGACCGCAATGAGCTCGTCATCGACTTCAACCTGCCGCAGAACTCCTCGATCGCCGAGACCAATGCGCAGATGGCGCAGTTCGAGCAGGAGGCGCTGAAGGGCGATCCCGACATCGACCATTGGTCGACCTATGTCGGCTCCGGCGCGCAGCGCTTCGTGCTGTCGTTCGACGTGCAGCCGGCCGACGTGTCGTTCGGCCAGATCATCATCGTCACCAAGAGCCTCGAGGCGCGCGACCGTGCCCGCGCCAAGCTGCAGGCCTATCTGACCAAGACGTTCCCCGGCACCGACGCCTATGTGCATCTGCTCGACATCGGCCCGCCGGTCGGCCGCCCGGTGCAGTATCGCGTCAGCGGGCCCGATGTGGCCAAGGTGCGCGAGATCGCGCAGGAATTGGCCGGCGTCCTGCGCGGCAACAGCCATCTCGGGGCCGTCATCTTCGACTGGATGGAGCCGGCGCGCGTCGTGAAAGTCGACGTGCTGCAGGACAAGGCGCGCCAGCTCGGCGTCACCTCGGAGGACATCGCCAACGCGCTGAACGGCGTGCTCGACGGCACCTCGATCACCCAGGTGCGCGACGACATCTATCTGATCGACGTTCGCGGCCGCGCCCAGGCCAAGGAACGACAGTCGCTGGAGACGCTGCGCGATCTGCAGCTGTCCGGATCGAACGGCCAGTCGATCCCGCTCGCGGCGCTGGCGACCCTGCGCTACCAGATCGAGCAGCCGGAGATCTGGCGCCGCTCGCGGCAGCCGACGCTGACCCTGAAGGCCAGCGTGATCGATCAGGTGCAGCCCAACACAGTCGTCGATCAGCTCAAGCCGGCGATCGCGGCCTTCGACGCCAAGCTTCCGGCCGGCTACAAGGTCGTCACCGGCGGCAGCGTCGAGGAGAGCGCCAAGAGCCAGGCGCCGATCATCGCGGTCGTCCCGATCATGCTGTTCACGATGGCCACCATCCTGATGCTGCAGCTGCAGAGCTTCCAGCGTCTGTTCCTGGTGTTCGCGGTGGCGCCGCTGGCCCTGATCGGCGTCGTCGCGGCGCTGCTGCCGAGCGGCGCGCCGCTCGGCTTCGTCGCCATCCTCGGCGTGCTCGCGCTGATCGGCATCCTGATCAGAAACTCGGTGATCCTGATCGTGCAGATCGAGCATCTGCGCGAAGAAGGACGGCCGCCGTGGGAGGCCGTGATGGAGGCGACCGAGCACCGCATGCGGCCGATCATGCTGACGGCGGCCGCAGCCTCGCTGGCGCTGATCCCGATCGCGCGCGAGGTGTTCTGGGGCCCGATGGCCTATGCGATGATGGGCGGCATCATCGTCGGCACAGTGCTGACCTTGCTGTTCCTGCCGGCGCTGTACGTCGCCTGGTTCCGCATCAAGTCGCCGGATAACACCGCGGCTCCGGAGGCCACGCCGCACGGCGCGTAAGACGACGAAGGGCGGGGAATCGCAGATAATTGCATGGGATAAGCCGTCCGCGTGGGTTAAACGCCACGCGGCGGCCGGTTAGATTCGGTCTTCATGGAAGGATGCGAATCATGACCGATCCTCAGATCGTCTGCCCCTCCTGCCGTACCGAGATCAGGCTGACCGAGCAGCTCGCAGCGCCCTTGATCGCGGAGACGCGCCGGCAGTTCGAGAAGCAGCTCCAGGCGAAGGAAGCCGATTTCGGCCGCCGCGAGGCGCAGCTCAAAGCGGCGCAGGAGCAGATCGCCCAGGCCAAGGCCGCGATCGATCAGCAGGTCGCCGCCAAGCTGAAGGCCGAGCGCGCCGCGATCGCGCAGGCCGAGGCGGCGAAGGCCCGCCAGGCCGTTGCGGACGAAATGGGCAACCGCGACCGCCAGCTCGCCGAGTTGCACGAGACCATCCTCAGCAAGGACGCCAAGCTCGCCGACGCCCAGAAGGCGCAGGCCGAGATGATGCGCAAGCAGCGCGAACTCGACGAGGCCCGCCGCGAGCTCGATCTCACCATCGAGACCAAGGTGCAGGAGAGCCTTGTTGCCGTGCGCGACAAGGCGCGGCTGGAGGCCGAGGAGTCGCTGAAGGCCAAGGTCGCCGAGAAGGAAACCCAGATCGCCGGCATGCAGCGCCAGATCGAGGAACTCCGCCGCAAGGCCGAGCAAGGCTCGCAGCAACTGCAGGGCGAGGCGCTCGAGATCGAGCTGGAATCGCAATTGCGTGCGCGCTTCCCCCGCGACCTTGTCGAGCCGGTGCCGAAGGGCGAGTTCGGCGGCGACGTGATCCATCGGGTCGTGGCCCCCAGCGGGCAGGTCTGCGGTGCGATCCTGTGGGAGTCCAAGCGCACCAAGAACTGGAGCGATGGCTGGCTGGTGAAGCTGCGCGACGACCTGCGCGCCGCCAAGGCCGACATCGCGCTGATCGTCTCGAGCGCGCTGCCCAAGGGGGTCGACGGCTTCGACCTGATCGACGGCGTCTGGGTCGCCGAGCCGCGCTTCGCGCTGCCACTGTCGCTGGCACTGCGGCAGTCGCTGATCGACGTCGCCTGCAGCAAGCTCGCGCAGGAGGGCCAGCAGACCAAGATGGAGATGGTCTACGCCTACCTCACCGGGCCCCGTTTCCGCCACCGCATCGACGCCATCGTCGAGCGCTTCACCGAGATGCAGTCGGACCTCGACCGCGAACGCAAGACGATGATGCGGCTGTGGGCCAAGCGCGAGGAGCAACTGCGCGGCGTGCTGGATTCGACGGCGGGACTGTATGGCGACCTGCAGGGCATCGCCGGCCGGGCGATGCAGGAGATCGAGAGCCTCGACGTGCTGCTGATCGAGGGCAAGAGCGAGGCGGCGGAGTAGCGCGCGCCGGCCGCGCCGATCCGAGGTGTGCCAGCACCGCACCGCGCCTATGCTTTCCTACGCGGCCGCGTCTCGCATTCCCATGGCATGCGGATGCAGATGGCCGCTACTGCTTCGCCATCTGTGTGCTCGCCTGCGCGTCCCTTTGCACAGCACCCTTGTCGACCCATTCCGGCGGTGCGCCCAGACGGTTGGCGACCATGCCGATGACTCCAGGATCCCTGCCGAACGCCTCACATGCCGCATTCTTCGGCTTGCCGCCGAGCGCCGCGCCGATCCGTTCGATCGACGGCAGCTTCGGCACCTTGCCGAACGGGGTCTCGCCGGTCACCAGCATCTGGCCGAAATCGGCGCTGAACGAACCTGCCAAATCGTAGGCATCGCCGGCCTGCGACAGCACCGGCGAGTTGGTGAACGAATTGGCGCCGCGCGCCCATACCATTGCGGCCTGCTGCCGGCCCTTGCGGTCGAGCGCCTCAGCCTCGATCGTGAGACTGCCGAGCCCGATCGGCAGCCGCGGCACCGGAACGGGAACGCCGAGCGCGCCCGGCACGGCCGACACGACCTTGGAGGCCCCGGCGGCAACCGGATCGGTCGGCGTCGCCTGGGTGATGAAGGTGCGCGTCGTCAAATCGGCCCTCTGATTGGGCGCCACGACCGTGAAGCGTTCGCTCAGGTTGAGACACAGCGCGCGGTCGACGGCGTTGGCGACGAGCTGCCGCTGCTGGTCCGTCAGCACCGCGCCGGCCTGGCCCGAGAAGGTTGTCGGCATGATACGCACGGTCTGCGCCGCGAGCACATTGTCCTTGTCGACGTTGAGCAGCGACTTGGCGAGCACGCCGTTCGATTCCGCCAGCGACTGATAGGATGCGAGCGCGCCGCTCTGCGTCATCGGCGCCGTGGCGCAGCCCGACAGGCCGAGGGCCGCGCACAGCATCGCCAGGCGGATGGTGGCCGGGGTACATGATCTCACGAAAGCCGCGACGTCGATTTCGACCATGCCCGGACCGCCTCACGCCGACCAATCTGCGCGCCCCTCACGAGCGGCGCCATGTTTCTCCTAGGAAAATCCGGACAGCGTGGGGCGGAAGCATGGAGAGATGTTACGCAACGCCACCAACCAAGGAGAGAGTGCGGCAAGCGCGTCCGCGGTCCGCCACCTGCGCCGGCGGACTCAAAATCCGCTGGTGATGGCGACGACGCCCGACACCGCCAGGACGGCGCCCAGCCAGGCGGCCGGCGCGGGCCTGAGCCCGGTGCTCCACCACAGCAGCGGCAGGATCATGACAGGGGTCGTCGACGACAGGCTGGAGACGATCCCGACGGGCCGGCTGGTCAGCGCAAACAAGACGAGTGTCATGCCGACGCCCATCCCGAGCACACCGCTCAGCGCGGACCGCATGACGACCGATCGATCCACTGCGAACGAGCTGCGGAAACGCGGCATGACGGACAAGGCGACCAAAGCAGCCAATCCGATCGCAGCGCGAATTGACGTGGCCAATGCCGGATCCAGACCCGCGGCCATCACAGGACGCGCCATCAGGACAGCGGCCGCCGCGAACAGCGCGGCCGCCAGACCGAACAACAAACCTGCTCCGACCGAGCCGTGCGCTTCCTGAGCGACCGCGACAGGCTGTCGAAAGACGATCGCGACCCACACGCCGCTCACGATACACCCCACGCCCGTCATCTTGATCGTGGACAGCGTCTCACCGAGCAGGAGATAGCCGAGCACGGCCGCGAATGCGGCCCAGCTGGCGTAGACGACGGCGGTCAGGCGCGGCCCCAGCCGGGCCAGCGCCGCATAGAAACAGGAATCCGCGACGACGACGCCGAGCAGGCTCGATGCTGCCAGCATCAGCAGCTGATCACCGGACGGCGCGGCCCAGTGGCCTCGCAGCGTCACCAAGGCCAGCATGCTCAAGAGCGCCGCCGCAAGGCGGATCGCATTGAACCTGACGGGACCGAGTTGGCGGACGGCCGACGGCGCGATGATGTTGCTGACGGCGATGCTGAAAGCGGCCGCCAGCGCGGCCAGATCGTGAAGCATCATCGGCGGCACGCCGGTCGGCCGAACACCTCACGCGGCACGGCCAAGCCAGGCGCGCATCTTCTGGGCCAAGGTGAGGCGCGGCTCTCCCGCCGATGTCCCGTTGCCGACCGGATCATCGGCAGCTTCGCGATCCGCATCGGAAGGCTGCGGCTCGGAGCTGCCCGTCTCTCGTGTCGGCACGGCGCCGGCTGCGCCGCCACGCGTCGCCGGATGGTCCGGAACGAGCGATTTGATCGCGGCCACGACAGCTTCCACCCGCTCGACATCCTCGGGCACGCGCTCCGCCTCGGCGGGCTGCGGCGCGATCGTCGCGCCGACCTCGGACAGTGCCTCCGTCTCCGACCGGTCCGGCCGAGCCTCCGGCGCCGCTGCTGTGGCCGCCACTGCCGGCGTTGGTGCGATCTCCGGCGCGGGCGCGTCGTGCTCGGCTGCGGTGACGACGGCGATCTCTGCAGGCGGCGCAGGCGGCTCGCTGACGCGGCTGCGGCGCTTCTTCGCCACGGCAGACTTTTCGGCGACGGCGGCCTTCTCCGCCACGATCTTTTCAGCTGCCGCCGGGGTCTTTTCCACCGTTCTGGCCACCTCCGGCGCCGGCTTCGCCCTGGTCTTGCGGATCAGTCCGGCCAGCGCGTAGGGCCCGACCATCTCCAGGAACGTCCTTTCATGATCGCGTGACAGCCGCGCGACCGCGGCATCGAGCAGCAGCCAGTCGACGGCGCGGACGTCGTCCATCAGCGGCTGCGACGGCTCATCGGCCGCTTCCATGCGCCAGTAATGCACGACCTTGGAGCGCGTGCCGGTGTCGACGACCAACGTGCCAAGGAATTCGTGCACGGTCACCTTGTGGCCGGTCTCCTCCAGCACCTCGCGCTTGGCGGCGTCGCGCGGCGTCTCGCCGTCGTCGAGCTTGCCCTTGGGCAGCACCCATTCGTCGCGCTTGCGCAGGCGCACGACCGCGATGCGCGGCGGCTGTTCCCGCCGCAGCACGATGCCACCTGCCGCCATGATCGGCGCTCTCGCCATCGCCTCTCCCGAGCCGCAACGACCGCAACTCCCGCGGTCTGATTCGTCAGTTGAACGCTCCGATATAGGACTGCGCAACGACGAAATCGAGATTCCGCAAGCGTGGACCTGACATTCATCCGGCGGCGACGCGCCTGCGCCACAGTGGCTGTCCGGCGCGGATGCGGGCGCCTTCCGTCACATTGGGGCAGAACATGAAGTCGCCGGGCGCGAGCAGAATGATCGTCGAGCCATGCTCGAACCAGCCGAGCTCGTCGCCCTTGCGCACATTGTTGTTACAGGTGTAGGCGAGCGGCCGCTCGGTCTGCGCGTTCAATACGCGGTCGAGCGCGTGCAGGCGGATGCTCGCGACCAGAATCGCTGCGACCGGCACGATCGTGAGCGGCTCGCCGGAAGCGAGATGCGTACGGATCACCGCGCGCTCGTTCTTGCAGAACAGCCGCTCGACCCGCTTCAGCGCGATCGGATTGACGTTCCAGACGTCGCCATGGATCAGGCTGACATGCTCGATCGTCATGTTGGCCGGCGCGTGGAAGCGGTGATACATGCTCGAGGTGAGACGCAAGGTGACGAAGCAGCCGTTGCGATGGGTCTCGACCACGGCGGGATCGGCAACCAGATCGCGCAAGGAATAAGGCGCACCCTTGATCTGGTAGAGCTCGCCGTCGCGGATCAGGCCGTGGGCACCGATGATGCCGTCCGACGGGCTGGTGACGATCGTGGAATCGGGATCGAACGGCCGCAGGCCGGGCTTCAGCTCGCGCGTGAAGCAGGCGTGCAGGCTCTTGAAGCGGCTTTCCTTGGCCTCGGAGAGATCGAGGTCGGAGAACAGCTTCCACAGCGCGATCGACGCGTCCCGGACGAGCGGGTTCTCGATTTTGGAGAACCAGCCCATGAAGCGGGTCAGCGCGGCGCGCGGCACGCGGTTGGTGAGCAGGAAGTTGAGATCTTCCTGTTGGGTAACGGAGGCGATCAGGCTTTTGACTGTCATGAATCTGTCAGCAGGAGGGGTTAGCGCTGGTGGACATGATGGAAAACTCGATTCCTTATGTATCGCTCGCCGTTGGCGCTGCCGTGACGGCCGCCGTCGCCCCGAAGGTCAAGGCCCGCATCGAATTGTCGCGCGCCAAGCACCGCTCGCTGGCCGGCCATTCCAAGATGTCGCGCCGGATCTCGAAGCTGATCCCGCGCTATGAGTTCGACATCGACGACTTCTTCCGCTCCGACGGCGCTCCGCCGGATGTCGCGACCCGGCGGCAGGATAGCTTCTTCCGGCTCGGCACGCTGTTCCAGGAGAAGTTCGCCAAGAGCCGCGCGCTGACGGCGGAAGCCGCGAGCCGCATCTCCGATCTGCAGTTCACGCAGTCCTACCGCGTGCCGTTCCAGTACAGCCGGCTGGTCAAGGAGCAGCTCGGCGCCGGCTCGTTCATGCAGGCCTCCTCCGGCGTGACCCTGACCGATCTCGACGGCAACCGGTTCTACGATCTCACCGGCTCCTACGGCGTCAACATCTTCGGCTACGACTTCTACAAGGAGTGCATCGCGGCCGCCGAGCGGCGCGCGAGCGCGCTCGGCCCGGTGCTCGGGCTCTATCATCCGGTCGTCGCCGACAACGTGAAGCGCCTGACCGAGCTGTCCGGCATGGACGAGGTCTCGTTCCACATGTCCGGCACCGAGGCCGTGATGCAGGCGGTGCGGCTCGCCCGCTACCACACCGGCCGCAGCCATCTGGTGCGCTTCGCCGGCGCCTACCACGGCTGGTGGGGCGACGTGCAGCCCGGCGTCGGCAATCCGATCGCGCCGCACGAGACCTACACCTTGGCCGAGATGTCCGAGCGCACCCTGCACGTCCTGCGCACGCGGCGCGACATCGCCTGCGTGCTGGTCAACCCGCTGCAGGCGCTGCACCCGAACGGCAATGCGCCTGGCGATTCCGCGCTGGTCGACTCCTCGCGGAAGGGCCGCTACGACCGCGCGGCCTACACCGCCTGGCTGAAGCAGCTGCGCGAGGTCTGCACGGAGCGCGGCATCGTGCTGCTGTTCGACGAGGTGTTCCTCGGCTTCCGGCTCGCGCCGGGCGGCGCCCAGGAGTATTTCGGCGTCGCAGCCGACATGGTGACCTACGGCAAGAGCCTCGGCGGCGGCCTGCCGATCGGCGTGGTCTGCGGCAAGCGCGAGCTGATGCGCCGCTTCCGCGACGACCGCCCAGCCGACATCTGCTTCGCCCGCGGCACCTTCAACTCGCATCCTTACGTGATGGCGGCGATGGACGAGTTCCTGAGCCGGCTCGACAGCCCGAACTTCCGTGCCATCTACGATGGCCTCGACGAGACCTGGAACGGCCGCGCAGCGCAACTCAACGCCGCACTGGCCGAGCACGAGCTGCCGGTGCGCGTCTCCAATATGCATTCGATCTGGCTGGTCGAGTACACCGTGCCGTCGCGCTACAATTGGATGCTGCAATACTACCTGCGTGCCGAGGGCCTGGCGCTGAGCTGGATCGGTACCGGCCGCTTGATCTTCAGCCTGAACTACACCGACGCCGATTTTGCCGAGGTGACCAGGCGCTTCGTCACGGCAGCCGAGAAGATGAAGCAGGACGGCTGGTGGTGGAACGACGGCACCCTCACCAACAAGACGATCAAGCGCCAGATCCTGAAAGAGATGCTCGGCGCCGCGGTCGGGCGCTGAGGTCGCTGCCACCCTCCCCTGGAGGGGGAGGGTCGCCTCACGGGGCGCGCAGCGGCGCGTGAGGCGGGGTGGGGTGATCTCTCGACGCAGTTCAGTGCTCGTGGAGAGATCACCCCACCACGACGCCCGCTGCGCGCGCATCGACCCTCCCCCTCCAGGGGAGGGTGGCACCGCCGCTTCGGCTTCGGGCGCGATCGATCTCACTTTGGCCTTCCCACAAACACCGATGCCCGGGACCGGCCCGGGCATCGCGCAACTCAAACGCAGCGTCCGGCTCAGGCGTGCTGCTCCTCGAGGCTCTCGCCCATCAGGTGCAGGCCGGGGTCGATCAGCTCGCCGCGCAGCAGCGCCAGCGGGGCCGAGCGATACTGCATGAAATCGTTGAACGGGTCGGTGATGATCTTGGTCATCCAGACGAGACCGGTCTCGACGTCACGGATGAAGAACAGGTGCACGGTGCGGAACAGCAGCCCGCCGATCCCGATCACGAGCCACAGCTTGGCGGTCTCGCGCACGAAATCCATCGCCGAGGTCCAGGGCGACAGCAGGCCGAACAGGGTCGGCTGCAGATAGAGCACCACGGGAGCCGCGGCCCAGATCGACATCAGCACGACCTTGCGCTGCAGATTGTAGCCGACCTTGATCTCTTCCTTGTGCTCGTGGGTCGCCTGGTTGACGTGGTCGTAGCCCTTCGGCTCGAAGAAGAAGTGGCCCGCCTGGCGCGAGGTCATCGACACCAGCCAGCCGATCAGCGCCGAGACCAGCGGATCGAACACCATCATGACATAGGCGATCATGAAGCTGAGCGCGCTGACGAAGTGGAGGCTCTGGTTGATGCGGCTGTGATGATAATAGCGGTGGTCGTCCCAGCGCTGGATCCGCAGCTGCTCCAGGAAATGCTTGATCATGGTTGCTCCGAAGAATGAGTTGCAGGTCGTGTACAGGGATTCGGTGTAGATCGTGTGACATCATCAAGATGTCACACGATCGGACGCAGCGAGACGTTGGGGACTACGGAGAACGCCGCAACGGCGGCAGAGGGCTGCCGCGGCTCAGGCCGCGGCGGCACGCTCCAGCTTGCGGAAACGGACCAGCGAGAAATGGCCGAGCGGCGGGATCAGGCGGCGTTCGACCAGCTCCATGCGCTCGGCGCCGGCGAGCCAGCGGAGATAGCGCGACCAGCCGAACTCGGCGGTGCGGAAGCCGAGACGGCGGACCACCGGCTGCAACGCCTGCTCGATGACGCGGCGCAGGCCGTCGTCGGCGCTGACGCGGGTCAGGATGATCAGCTCGCCGCCCGGGCGCAGCACGCGCGCGAATTCGTCGAGCGCGACCTCCGGGTTCGGTACGGCGGTGACGACATATTGCGCCATCACGACGTCGAAGGAGTCGTCGGGGAAGTCGAGCTGCTCGGCGTCCATCACCGCGAGGCCCTCGACGTTCTTGAGCCGCTGGTCGGCGACGCGGCGCATCGCCTTGCCGAGCATCGCCTCGGAGATGTCGGTGCCGAACACGCGCACATGGGGCGCATAGAGCGGCAGCGAGATGCCGGTGCCGACGCCGACCTCGAGCACGCGGCCGCCGAGCTTGTTGGTGGCGCTGATCGCAGCCTTGCGACCCTTCTCGAACACGCCGCCGAACACGAGGTCGTAGATCGGTGCCCAGCGGTCGTAGGCCTGCTCGACCTGCTCGCGATCGAAGTCGAGCTCCCGCGCGCCGTCGAGCTTCATGGTTTCTGCCATCGTTACATCTCACTTGGTTTGGAATTGATGGAGTGACGCAACATCTGCCGTCAGCCGCGCACGGCGCTCTGACCGGCCAGCACCGGGGTCGGACGCACGACGCGGGACGGCTGCAGCACGGCGAGATTGCCGATGAACTGGCGCGCGCTGTTCTCCCAGGAGCGATCGAGCGCAAATGCGCGGCAGGTCTCCCGCGACATCGTCAGCGCCTTCAAACATGCTGCGCGCAGATCCCAGTCGATCGCCCCGATCGGATGATCGGCGATGACGTCGAGCGGACCGGTCACGGGGAAGGCCGCGACCGGCGTGCCGCAGGCCAGCGACTCCAGTTGCACCACGCCGAACGTATCGGTCAGGCTCGGAAACACGAACACGTCGGCGGCGGCCATGTGCGCGGTCAGATCCTTGCCGGTCTTCTCGCCGAGGAAATGCGCCGTCGGAAACCGGCGCTCCAGCTCCGCCTTCTGCGGGCCGTTGCCGATCACGACCTTCGAGCCGGGCAGATCGAGCGACAGGAACGCCTCGAGGTTCTTCTCGACCGCAACGCGGCCGACCGTCATGAACACCGGACGCGGCAGATCGAGCGTGACAGGCTCATCCGGATTGAACAGTCTCGTATCGACACCCCGCGTCCAGAAGCCCAGCTTCTTGAAGCCGCGCGAAGCGAGATCCTGCTTCAGCGAATTGGTCGCCACCATGGTCATCGCAGCCGCATCATGGAAGCGGCGCATCACCCAGTAGCCGACGGCATCGGGAATGCCGGTGCGCACCGAGACATATTCCGGAAAGCGCGTCGTGTAGGACGTCGTGAACGGCAGGCCGTGGCGCAGACAGTAGCGGCGCACCGCCCAGCCGATCGTGCCTTCGGTGGCGATATGAATCGCATCCGGCGCGGCGGCCTCGATGCGCCGAGCGATCTCGCGGCCGTTGGTCACGGCGAGCCGAAGGCCCGGATAGGTCGGCACGCCGAACGATGGAAAGCCTTCCGGCGTAAGGAAGGTGATGTCGGCGCCGAGGCCGGCGGCCGCGCGCGCCAGCGAGGTGAGCGTGCGCACCACGCCATTGACCTGCGGGTGCCAGGCGTCGGTTGCGATTAAGATCCGCATAAGGCGATCCGGAAAGTTGCAGCGATTCTGAACGGCCGCAAATTCCGACATTGTTATTTCAGGCGTGTGACGTCATCGAACTGTCGAAGGGTCTTTTTGCCCGCCCGCCGCTATTTTCCCCGCGATCCGTGGCGGCGTCGCACAGGCACTGTCGTGAAACCGTCATGAAACAAACGGTTAAGCCGACGAAACCGTTTTGCGTGCAGCGCGCAAACGCAACGAAACTTTTCTCCCCTATGAGTTGCAGCATCAGGCGTGGGTCGAAGCGCCACAAAGAATGATGACAGGCAGCCGATTTTGACGACGCCGGCCGAGACAATGGCGGCGCGCACCAAGCGATCAAACAAGGGGACGTCCATGTTCACGCCAGGCACAGTCCGTTCGCCATCCCGCATCCTGTTCGGTGCGCTGATCGTCGGCACGATCGTTGCCACAACGCCGACGCTGGCCGCGCCCCCGGCCCCGCTCCCCTTCCCTTTCCTGCTGCAGCCGCCAGTGGCGACCTACGAGCCGCCGGCAACGACGCCGCAACTGATCACGCCGCGCGAGGACGAGGCGACCGCCTATGAGTTGCCGCCGCGCCTGCGCCGCCAGGTCGTGAGCTACGCGGCCCGCGAAGCGCCCGGCACGATCATCATCGACACACCAAACAAGTATTTGTACTACGTTCTCGGCAACGGCCAGGCGATGCGCTACGGCATCGGCGTCGGCCGTGACGGATTCACCTGGTCGGGCGTGCAGTCGGTGACCAGGAAGGCCGAATGGCCGGACTGGACGCCGCCGCCGGAGATGATCGCGCGTCAGCCCTATCTGCCGCGTCAGATGGCCGGCGGTCCCGGCAATCCGCTCGGCGCCCGCGCGATGTATCTCGGCGGCACCGTCTACCGCATTCACGGCACCAACGCGCCCGAGACGATCGGCACGCATGTGTCGTCGGGCTGCATCCGCCTGACCAATCAGGACGTGATCGACCTCTATTCCCGCGTCGGCGTCGGCGCCAAGGTGATCGTGCTGCCGATGGAGCGCCGCGCCGATCTCGGCCGCATGACCCGCTGACCTGCGCGGGCCGCACTGCTCGTTCCTTCTCCCGGATCCTCCCTGACTGGACCGCCGAGGCCCGAAAGCCGCGGCGGTCATTTCTTTGCGCACCTTTCGCCATTCACCATCACGGCCGATTGATGGTGGCCTGCTTCATCGGCTGCCCTGGCGCGCCTCCGTCCGGCCCTGTAAGCTCGGCAATCTTGCATTAACCGCGATCTCGCCGCTTCCGGCACGAGCCGGCCCGTGGCAACTGGAGTCCGTGGATCCGACATGAATCTTCCGACGCCGCGACCGGATTGGCAAAGCAGACCTCATCCGCTCGCTCCGAGACCGCAGCAGCCACGGCGGCGCTCGCCGCCCCGGCTGCGGATGATCCTGATCGGCGCCGCCGGCCTTGCCGCCGTCGTGCTGATCGGCATCATCATCGCGGAGGTGTTTCTGTTCTCGGGCAGCACGCCGGCGCCGCAACTGACCCAACTGCCGCCGCTGCCGCCGGCCACGCGCAACTCGATCATCATGACGCCTGTGTCGATCTCGCTCGGCGCGATTCGTGACGCCGCCGAAAAGGCCGCGCCGCGCAACTTCTCCGGAAAGGCCGACAACCCCGTCAACCAGATCCTGCAGAACGCCGACATCGGCTGGACCGTCACCCGCGGCGTCATCGCCGCCACCGGCACCCAGGACACATTGTCCCTGGCGACGCCGCTCTCGGGCCGGCTGAACGTCACCGGATCGCTGTCCGCCAAGGCGACCGGCGCGCTCGGCGATGCCATCGGCGGCCTGCTCGGCTCGGATGCCGCCAAGCAGATCGGCGGCATCAACATCAAGAATCTGAACGCCACCGCCGACATCAAGGGCAACGTCCTGATCGCGATGCGGCCGCGGCTCGCCGCCTCATGGTATGTCGAGCCGAATTTCGCCGCCCAGGTCAATCTCGGCGACACCGCGCTGACCGTGGCGGGTGCCCGCGTCAACGTGCCGGCGCAGATGAAGCCGATCATCGACAAGACCGTCAATGAGCAACTCAGCGCGCTCAGCGACAGGCTGCGCAAGGACCCGACCATCCGACGCGTGGCGCAGGCGCAATGGGCCCGCGCCTGTCGCTCGGTGCCGCTGCAGGGCACCGCGCCCGGACTGCCCGCCGTCTGGCTCGAGATCAAGCCGACGCGCGCGTTGGCCGCGCAGCCCGCGATCGATACCAACGCAGTCAGCGTCACCATGGGAATCGAAGCGGAGACCCGGGTCACGGCGGCCGAGACCAAGCCGGAGTGTCCGTTCCCCGATAAGATTACGATCATTCCGCCCACCGCCGGAACTATCAATGTCGCGGTTCCGATCGACGTCCCCTTCACCGAGCTCAGCAAGCTCGTCGATTCGCAACTTGCGGGGCGGACATTCCCCGAGGACGGCTCCGGCCCGGTCGCGGTCACCGTCAAGCATGCGACCGTCGTGCCCTCGGGCGACCGGCTGCTGATCTCGCTGCAGGTCAAGGGCAAGGAGAAGGAGAGCCTCTTCGGCTTCGGCGCCGATGCGACCGTGCACATCTGGGGACGCCCCATGGTGGATCAGGCGCAGCAGATTCTGCGGCTGTCCGACCTGCAGCTCGCCGTCGAATCCGACGCGGCATTCGGCCTGCTCGGCGCCGCCGCTCGCGCCGTGGTGCCGCATCTGCAACGCGCGCTGCTGGAACGTTCGGTGGTCGATCTCAAGCCTTTCGCCGACAACGTCCGCGACAAGATCGCCACGGCGGTCGCCGAGCTGCAGAAGAACGAGAACGGCATCCGCGTCGATACCGACATCAACAATCTCGCTTTGACCGACATCGCCTTCGACGCCACCGTGCTGCGCGTGATCGCCTCGGCGGAGGGCACGATGTCGGTTCGAGTCAATACATTGCCAGGACTGTAGCGGCCCGTTGCTACGCCTGGACGACGACGCCTTGCCGAAGCCGGCGGCAATTCGTGATCCTCGACGGCCGAGGCCACTTCAGGAGCAGGACATGGGAAGCCAAATGGATGGCGCCATTAGTCTGGCGATCGACAAATAGACGGACGCGGGGCATCGACGGCTTCGTCATCATTCCGATTCACGACCGATCTGGTATTATCATCCGCAAGCGCATAGCCGGGCCGTCATGCGCGGCGCGGACGCGAGACGGGACCGTAGCGCTCCCGCCACTGCGCGGGCTTGACGCGCTCTCACGAAAGCCGCAACACGGCGCAGAGAGATGTCGTCGGGCCCTTTCCGCGCGCCCGTCGCAGGAAACATTCCGTAACAAAATTCTTCGCAAAACGCCGCGATTCTAGGTCACTTGTCGGTATGGCCCAGACACAACCACACATTCTTGTCGTCGAGGACGACCGCGAGACGCGGACGCTGATCGCAAAATATCTGCGCAACAATGCCTGCAACGTGACCACCGCGACCGACGGCCGCGAGATGACCCGCATCATGGGCGACCACCGTGTCGATCTCCTGATCCTCGACGTGATGCTGCCCGGCGAGGACGGCCTGACCTTGTGCCGCAAGCTGCGCGCGGAGTCGCAAGTGCCGATCATCATGCTCACCGCGCGCGGCGAGGACGTCGATCGCATCCTCGGACTGGAGATGGGCGCCGACGACTATCTGCCGAAGCCGTTCAATCCGCGCGAGCTGCTCGCCCGCATCAACGCGGTGCTGCGCCGGCAGGCGGCCGCGATGACGGCGAGCGCAACCGAAGGCGCGACCGCGCTGAGCTTCCTCGGCTGGACGATCGACTTCCGGCTGCGCGAGCTGCGCAATCCCGAGGGCGCGCGCGTGGCGATGACCAGCGCCGAGTTCGATCTGCTCCGCACCTTCTGCGAGCGGCCGGGCCGCGTGCTGTCACGCGACAGCCTGCTCGACCTGACGCAGGGCCGCAGCGCCGGCTCGTTCGAGCGCTCGATCGACGTGCTGGTCAGCCGCATCCGCCGCAAGATCGAGCCAGACCCGCAGGAGGCCACCATGATCAAGACCGTGCGCTCCGGCGGCTACATGTTCACGCCCGTCGTCGAGGTGGTGACCGGCCCGCAAAGCCATTGACCATCGGATCGAATGGCGATGTCATGATGTCGTTCGGCTTTCTCAACCTCAAGGGAATCCGCGGCCAGATCACGGCGCTGGTGGCCATTTCGATCGTGGCGCTCCATGCCATCATCACGGCGACGTTCCTGATCTATCGTGCCGAGCAGCCCGACCCCGAAAACGAGGTCGGGCCGTTTCAGCTCGCGACGGCCATCCGCATTCTTGGCCGCGCCCCTGCTGCCGAACGACCTCGGCTGATCTCCGACATCGCTCGTGCCTATCCTGAGTTCGAGCTCAAGCCTCACGCGGGACCTCTGCCGGGTGATCCCGGCCGCCTGCACGAGCCGGCCGGCCCCGACGTCGGCGCCGGGACCGGTGGCGACGAGCGCCGCCCAGCCCCTCCGGAGATGGCTGACGGACGGCCTCACGGTCCAGGCGGCTTTCGCGGCCTTGGCCCAGGCTATCGCATCTTCATGCCGCCGCCCGGCTCCCAGACGCGCACCGTCATCTTCGCTCTACCCGATGGCAACATGGTCTCGGCCCGAATGGTCGACCGGCCGCACCGGCCGCCGTTCTGGGGTGCGCCCTGGCTGACGACGATCATGTTCGCGCTGATCAGCATGACGCTGCTCGGCCTGTGGGCCGCGCGCGCACTGACATCGCCGCTGTCGGGCTTCGCGAAGGCCGCCGAGAATTTCAGCCTCGACGGCGATGCGCCGGAATTGCCCGAGCGCGGACCGGAGGAGATCCGATCGTTGGCGCGCGCTCTCAACCGGATGCGCCAACGCATCACGGCGCTGATGAACGACCGCACCAAGATGCTGGCGGCCATCAGCCACGATCTGCGGACACCGCTGACCCGCATGAGGCTGCGCTGTGAGTTCGTCGAGGACGAGCTGCAGCGCAGCCGCATGCTGGCCGATCTCGATCAGATGCATGCGATGCTGGGCTCGGTGCTGTCGTTCCTGCGCAACGGCCGCAAGCTCGAGCCGATGACGCTGGTCGATATCGCGAGCATCCTGCAGCTCGTCGCCGACCAGTTCGCCGACGTCGGCCACAGCGTCACCTATATCGGCCCGGCGCACGCAATGGCGACGGTGCGGCCCGACGACCTGATGCGCTCGGTCACCAATCTGGTCGAGAACGCCGTGAAGTACGGCAAGGAAACGGTCATCAGGTTAACTGCGTCGGGGAAGCGCCTGACGATCGATGTGGAGGACGACGGACCCGGGATCGCCGATGCGCGCAAGCCCGACATGCTGGAGCCGTTCGTGCGCGGCGACGATGCCCGCAACATGGACGAGGCCACCGGCTTCGGGCTTGGCCTGTCGATCGCAAAGGCGATCGTCCAGGCTCATGGCGGCGAACTGTCGCTGCACGATCGCAGGCCGCACGGGCTGATCGCCCGCATCGAGCTGCCGCTCGGCCAGACCACCTTGCGCCCCGCAGCATGACGCGCGAACGCGCCCGGACAAGCCGGGCGCGCCGCGATCGAGACGAGCAGCTATTTTCGTCGGCGATGCCGTTACTGGGAGTACTTGAACTCGGGCATCGACTTCAGCTGGTCCTTGGTCGCGTTGATCATCGCGTGATCGGGATACCAGCGGTTCTTCGTGGAGCTCATCGACGAGGACGAAGTGCCGGTGGCCGCACCAGTCGTGGTCGTGGCCGGCGGCGTGGTCGAGGACGTGGTGCCGGAGGCCGGGGCATTCGACGCAGTGCTTGCCTGAACCGGCTGATCCGAGAACTTGATCTGATCGAACGAGACGGCGACGAGGTGCTCGCCCATTCCGAGGAAGCCGCCGACGCCAATCACGACGCCCTTGACCGCGCCGCTCTTGTCGACCAGCAGGTCGTCGATCGAGCCGACATTCTCGTTGTTGTTGTTGTAGACCTTCACGCCAACGAGCTTCGAGCTGCGCCAGTCGCCCTGATACGATGCCGCCGTGGTGCTGGCATGGGTCGTGGTCGTCGTGGTCGAGGTCGTGCTCTCCGCAGCGAAAGCCGCCGTCGCGAGCAACAGGGAACCGGCGAGGCCGGCCGCAACAGTTTTCATCACCATGTGGTGTCTCCTCTCAATGTGTATGGTGACGAGAGAACTGCAGCCGCCCCCCAGCGTTCCGTGGGAACTACGATTTCGTCATTTTGCGCGACAAGCCGCCTCGGTGCAGCGCGACAACGTCGCTTTGTGACACTCGGGAGCGCGCCGGGCCGGCGAGCCGAAAGCTGGAATCGCGTTTGAGGAGAGCGTTCGACTGGAAGCCCGTGCAACCGGAAGAGCCGCCCCTCACAGCAGAGGACTGCGAGCCGGCGGTCTTCGTTGAGCTGCGCGCGTCGAGCACGGATCCCGCAACGCGGTTCGATGCTCACCTCCCGCAGGTCAATCGCATCTGGAAGAGGCTGGCCGCCCGATACGCCCGCCTGCGGCGGGCTCCTCGGGACGAGGGCTGCTTGGCAAGATCCAAGCCCTCATAAATCCAAGCCCTCGTGGTGAGCGTCTCGAACCAGGGGGCCACGACGGCTCAGCCCATAGGAGATTGCCCTGCCCGCCGACTGCGTCAGGGCCATCTCATTCGGGACGACTGGTCGGTCGATCGACGAAAACTCCGAGCTTCGATATTTCCGAGAGAGCGGCGCATTCTGAATCAGCTACGCGGCCATCGCGCCGTCCTCATCGACGGCCTCGGCATAGAACGCGATGGTCTCGTAGCGATAGTCGCAGAGACGGCAGTGCCAGAGATAGGCGGTGCGCCGCCCATCCTTCTCGACCCAGGCCGGCAGCGCGATCGGCTCGCCACATTGGGCGCAGGGATTGTTGCGCGGCAGGTCGAGGACGCGCATCGCGGATTGCGCGTTGTCGAAATTGCGAAACTGGATGTCGGCTGCCTTCACGGCCATGACGCGCTCCCTCTCTGTTCAGTCTTCTTGAATGAGTCAGGCATGCTGTCGAACTGACGGGCGGGATCATAGCCGCGCAGCGGCTGATTTGCACGCGCCGGGATGCCGCGCGACATCCGACCTCACGAGGATGGGATCCGAGGATGGGATCAATGCGTTTGATTCAATTGCCTCCGGAAGTGACCGCCGGTTCCGCGACATGGCGGGCGCCTGGATTACGCAGATGAATGGTGGCGATATCGTCGGCATAAACCTTCTGCCAGCCGTCGACGTGATCGAGCAGCTTGGTCGCCGCACTCTGCGTGCGCAGCAGGGTCGCCTCGATGTCGTAGTCCTTGAGCAGGCGGAACAGATTGTCCGGCTCCATCAGGCCGGAGGCGGCATTGTGATCGACGAAGAACTTTTCGCCATAGAGCTCGGTGCGGCCGTCGATGAACGGCGCGACACCGGCTGAGATCAGGTAGCCGCCGAAATCATAGTCGTTGAGGACCCGCGTGAGGTTGAGCTTCTTCAGCTCGGTCACGGCTGCGACCGGGGTGCCGCGCATGTTCGGCGTGTAGTTCAGGATCGCGGCCGATGCGATGGTGCCGGCGCCGAGCGCGAGCATCACCGCCGCCGTCAGCGCGGCTCCCGACGCGCGCGCCTGCGGCAGCACGGGCAGCGCGCCCGCCTGCCGGGCCAGCGGCGCGGCGAGCACCAGCGGGCCGACCAGCGCCAGGATCTCCGCCGCGCGCGCCTGCGCCAGCGCCATGTGCAGCAGGCCGAGCAGCATCAGGATGCGCACCGGCGGCAGCCTGAGGCCGTGGAACAGCGCGACCCCGATCGCGATCAGCAGGCAGATCTCGAACGGGCCGAGGCCCTGGAAATCGGTCGCCTTCCATTCCACGATCAGCGGCAGCGCCTGTCCCAGCGACAGGATCTTCTGCGACGCCAGCAGCGCGTTCCAGCCATAGGGCGTGCAGCAGCTCGCCGCCAGCGCGAGCGCCGCAAACCCCGCCCAGCGCAGCGCCAGGCCGCGGCGGGCCGGGGCATCGGCATCGACCAGCGAGTCGAGCGCGGCGGGCGCGATGAAGAACAGGCCGAACACGAAGCCGCCATGCAGATTGGCCCATAGCGCGATCAGCAGCGCCAGCGGCCATGGCGGCGCGGCCTTGCGATCGGCGGCGTCGATCAGACCGGCGATCCAGGCGACCAGGATGGGAAACGCCAGCACATGCGGCCGCGCCAATAGATGCGGCAGGCAGAGCAGGAACGCCGCGACCACGAACACCAATGTCGTGCTGTCGCGCAGATGCCGGCCGAGCGCACGCGCGAACAGCGCAAAGGACAGCGCAATCGCCGACGCCGCCAGCACCACCGGTCCGGTCCAGCCGGCGAACTTGTAAGCGGCGGCATAGGCGACCTGCGCCAGCCACTGCGTGGAGATCCACGGCGCGCCGCGCATGGTGAAGGAATAGACGTCGACCTCGGGCACCGTGCGGTGGTCGATGATCCACTGCCCCACCGTGATCTGCCACAACGTGTCGGGATCGTTGAGCAGCCGGTTGCCGGAGATCAGCAGCAGCGCATAGACGCCGGCGCCGACCCACAGCGGCAGCAGCGCCTGCGCGCGCCCGGCGGTCGCTTCGGTGTGGGTGACGGACAGCGTCATCGCGGCATGGCCCCATTGGCGGAATTGCTCCGCCAGCCAAGCATGCACGGTATAATTCGCGGTAAACCGCCGGCGCATCCGGACTCGACCCGGCATCTTCGCCCCATTCCTGCCACATTATCGCCCGGCGTTTGCGCCAATTACGGTGTGCAAAGTGTAAAGCGCGTGCTGGGGGGCTACTCGGCATGCGTGTGGTTCCCGGGGGATCCTGACACATGAGACGTCTCGTGCTGACGGCCTGCATTGCAGGCTTCGCGATGGCTGGTCCCGTGCCGTTCGCCATGGCTGCCGATGATGCGAGCACCGCATCGGACAGTGCAGCCAAACCGAAGGCCGGCAAGGTCAAGCTCGCCCATGTCCGCTCTGACGGCACCAGGGAGCTGGCCGTACGCAGCGCGGTGACCAAGGCCGCGCGCGAGGTCGAGGCGATCGAGGCCGTCAGCAGCGCCGACACCTCGCCGCCGATGGACGCCAATGCCTCAGCGCCAGCCGACACCGATGCCGCTGCGGCCGAGCCCCGCGAGGCCGAGCGCAAGGCGGCCGAAGCCAAGCCGCGCCACATCGACAGCGGCCATCCGCATATCGACGCGCTGGTGGCGGTGCACGCCGCCGCCAACAACATTCCGGAATCGCTGATCCACCGCGTCATCGTGCGCGAGAGCAAATACCAGAAGGACCTGGTCGGCCGCTGCGGCTGCATCGGCCTGATGCAGATCAAGCTCGGCACCGCGCGCGGCCTCGGCTACACCGGCGACGCGCAGGGCCTGCACGATCCGAACACCAACCTCACCTATGGCGTGCGCTATCTCGCCGGCGCCTACCGTGCCGCCCGCGGCGACCACGACCGCGCCGTGCTCTACTTCGCCAGGGGCTATTACGAGGAGGCCAAGCGGCAGCGCCTGGCTGACGCGCGGCCCGCCGGCCGCTCCGAGCGGACGAGCGCCCCGCTCGACATCACCCCGAAGATTGCAACCGGCCGCCACGCGCGGGCGCACTGATCGCCATTGGTTCCAAGGGCCGTCGGCATTGTCTTTCCGTGACACTCCGTTGACACGGGGGGATATCGGTCTATTTTAAGCGCGTTCCGAGGGGAGCTCCGAGGGGAGCTGAGATACCGCAGCGATGTGCGGTGACCCTTTGAACCTGATCCGGGTCATGCCGGCGAAGGGACAGGGATGCAGCAGACAACCACGCGCGGGGATGTCCCCGTTTCCATCATCGGTGCAGGCATCGCGGGTGCCTGGCAAGCCCTGCTGTTCGCGCGGGCCGGCCATCACGTCACCTTGCACGAGCGCAGCGACGCCGATCTGATGCTCTCCACCAGCCATTGGGCAGGCGGCATGCTCGCGCCCTATTGCGAGAGCGAGGTCGCCGAGCCGATCATCAGCCGGCTCGGGCTCGCCTCGCTCGACATCTGGCGGCGCGAGCTGCCGGACACGCCGTTCAACGGTTCGCTGGTGATCGCGCATGCCCGCGACCGCGCCGACTACGACCGCTTCGCCCGCCGCACCTCAGGCTATCAGCGGCTGGACGCGCAGCAGCTTGCGGCGTTGGAGCCGTCGCTGGAGGGGCGCTTCCGCGAGGGCCTGTTCTATCCGACCGAGGGCCATGTCGAGCCACGCCGCGTGCTACCGAAGCTGCATCAGCGCATCGTCGAGGCCGGCGGCCGGGTGCTGTTCAACAGCGACGTCACGGCTGATGATCTCGACGGCCTCGTGATCGACTGCCGCGGGCTGGAGGCGCGCGACGCCGAGCCCGAGCTGCGCGGCGTCAAGGGCGAGATGATCCTGATCGAGACCGCCGAGGTGCAGCTCGCGCGGCCCGTGCGGCTGATGCATCCGCGCTTCCCGCTCTATCTGATCCCGCGCGAGGACAATTTGTTCATGCTGGGGGCGACCTCGCTCGAGGCCGAGGACACCGGCGTCAGCTTGCGCTCGGCGCTGGAATTGCTCGGTGCCGCCTACTCCGTGCATCCCGCATTCGGCGAGGCCCGCATCCTCGAATTCGGCTCAGGGCTCAGGCCGGCCTATCCCGACAATCTGCCGCGCATCACCATCAAGGGCGAGCGCGAGATCCGCGTCAACGGCCTCTATCGCCACGGCTTCCTGATCGCGCCCGCGCTGGCGCAGGCGACGCTGAACTACATCTCGCACGGCCAGATCGACAACGAGGTGATGCGATGCGCGTGACCGTCAATGGCGAGGCCCGCGACATCGCCGCGACCTCCGTCGCCGCGCTGCTCTCCGAGCTCGACTACGAGGGCACCCATTTCGCGATCGCGCTGAACTACGACGTCGTGCCGAAGAGCCGCTGGGCCGAGACGGCGCTGAAGGCCGGCGACGAGATCGAGATCATCACGCCCCGGCAGGGAGGGTGAAGTTCATGGAGCGCTCGCTTGCGCCACGCACTCCGCTGTCGTCCCGGCGAACGCCGGGACCCATAGCCACCGGCTTTTGTGTTGAAGCTCGATCTCTCCCACTGAGGTCCCACGCCAGATCACGCGGTATGGGTCCCGGCGTTCGCCGGGACGACGTGGGGAGGGAGGTCGCGCCCCACGCACACCTGTCATCGCCCGGCGAAAGCGCGAAGCGCGTCTCGGCGAAAACGACCGGGCGATCCAGTACGCCGTGGCCTATCTGCGTGTCCGAGCCGCCTCTGGAATACTGGATCCCCGCTTTCGCGGGGATGACAGGCTTCATTGCGGCGACCACCGTCCGACATGGCGGAGACCATTGATGCCCACCTTCTACGACAAGACCTTCACCTCCCGCCTGCTCATCGGCACCGCGCTCTACCCCTCGCCCGCGATCATGCAGGACGCGATCCGCGCCTCGGGCGCGCAGATCGTCACCGTGTCGCTGCGGCGCGAGGCGGCCGGCGGCAAGACCGGCGACGCGTTCTGGAAGCTGATCAACGAGCTCGGCGTCACGGTGCTGCCGAACACCGCCGGCTGCCGCAGCGTGCGCGAGGCGGTGACGACCGCCAAGCTCGCGCGCGAATTGTTCGGCACGAGCTGGATCAAGCTCGAGGTGATCGGCGACAACGACACCTTGCAGCCCGACGTGGTCGGGCTCGTCGAAGCCGCGACCATCCTGATCAAGGACGGTTTCGAGGTCTTCCCCTATTGCACCGAGGATCTCACGGTCGCGATGCGCCTGGTCGATGCCGGCTGCAAGGTCGTGATGCCCTGGGCGGCGCCGATCGGCTCGGCCAAGGGCATCACCAATCGCGATGCGCTCAAGCTCCTACGCGACCGCCTGCCCGACATCACCCTCGTCGTCGACGCCGGCCTCGGCGCGCCCTCGCACGCGGCGGAGGCGCTCGAGCTCGGCTACGACGCCGTGCTGCTCAACACCGCGGTGGCAAAAGCCGCCGACCCGGTCGCGATGGCGCGCGCCTTCCGGCTCGGCTGCGAGGCCGGCCGCACCGCCTTTGAGGCCGGGCTGATGGACGCCCGTGATTTCGCCTCGCCCTCCACCCCTGTCGTTGGGACACCGTTCTGGCATGCCGTATCCTGACCGCTTCTATCCCGTCGTCGACAGCCTCGCCTGGGTCGAGCGTCTCACCAAGCTCGGCGTCGGCACGGTGCAGTTGCGCGCGAAAGACCTTAATGACGGCGAGGCGCTGCAGATCGTCACCGACGCGCTCGCCATCACCAAGGGCACCGCGACCAGGCTGATCGTCAACGACTACTGGCGCGCCGCGATCGTCGCCGGCGCCGCGCACGTCCATCTCGGCCAGGAGGATCTCGCCGACGCCGACGTCGCCGCGATCAAGGAGGCCGGCCTGACGCTCGGCCTCTCGACGCATGACGATGCCGAGCTGGAGACCGCGCTCGCCGCCAAGCCCGACTACGTCGCACTCGGTCCGATCTTCCCGACCACGTTGAAGGCGATGCGCTTCGCGCCGCAGGGCGTCGCGAAGATCAGCGACTGGAAGAAGCGCGTCGGCAATATTCCGCTGGTCGCGATCGGCGGCATCAAGCTGGAGCAGGCCGCGGAGATCTTTGCCGCCGGCGCCGATTCCATCGCGGTCGTCAGCGACGTCACGCAGAACGTAGACCCCGACGCCCGCGTCCGCGCCTGGCTCGATGCGACGAAGGAGCCGGCCTGATGCGCGCCGCACTTGCGAATGCGTCTGAGAGTGAGTGGGCCCTGACGTCGCCCCAAACGAGATCGTTCCCTCCCCCCTTGTGGGGGAGGGCTAGGGAGGGGGGTGAGCCACGAGCACCGAACGCGGGGTTACCCCCCTCCCCACCCCTCCCCCACAAGGGGGGAGGGAGCCTGAACAGCATCCGCCCCTTACGTCGACAACTCATTTTCGCCCTCGGCTCGGTACGAGCGAGCAACTGGCATGAGGCTCAACTCTCTCCACCGTCATTGCGAGCGAAGCGACGCAATCCAGAGCGACGTGAGCAGCCCTGGATTGCTTCGTCGCAAGTGCTCCTCGCAGTGACGTCCCCCATTCACTCCGACAACAACGATTGAGAAGGAAGATCCCATGAACATCCGCTCCAATCCCGACACGACGCTTCCCGCCATCACCACCGGCCCGCTGCCCTCCTCGCGCAAGATCTACGCGACCCCGGAGTCCGCGCCCGACCTGCGCGTGCCGCTGCGCGAGATCATCCTCTCCGAAGGCGCCGGTGAGCCGAACCTGCCGGTCTACGACACCTCCGGTCCCTACACCGATCCGACCGTAACGATCGACGTCAACGCCGGTCTGTCGCGCGTCCGCATTGCCTGGGTGCGCGAGCGCGGCGGCGTCGAGGAATATGTGGGCCGCGACATCAAGCCCGAGGACAACGGCAATGTCGGCGCCGACAAGGCCGCAAAAGCGTTCACCGCGCACCACAAGCCGTTGCGTGGCCTCGACGGCCACAAGATCACCCAGCTCGAATTCGCCCGCGCCGACATCATCACCAAGGAGATGATCTACGTCGCCGAGCGCGAGAATCTCGGCCGCAAGGCCCAGCTCGAGCGCGCCGAGGCCGCGCTCGCCGACGGCGAAAGCTTCGGCGCCGAGGTCCCGGCCTTCATCACCCCGGAGTTCGTGCGCTCGGAGATCGCGCGGGGACGCGCCATCATCCCCTGCAACATCAACCATGCCGAGCTGGAGCCGATGATCATCGGCCGCAACTTCCTCACCAAGATCAACGCCAATATCGGCAACTCGGCGGTGACCTCCTCGGTTGAAGAAGAAGTCGACAAGATGGTGTGGGCGATCCGCTGGGGCGCCGACACCGTGATGGACCTCTCCACGGGCCGCAACATCCACACCACGCGCGAGTGGATCCTGCGCAATTCGCCGGTGCCGATCGGCACCGTGCCGATCTACCAGGCGCTGGAGAAGTGCAACGGCGACCCGGTGCAGCTGACCTGGGAGCTCTACAAGGACACCCTGATCGAGCAGTGCGAGCAGGGCGTCGACTACTTCACCATCCACGCCGGCGTGCGCCTCGCCTACATCCACCTCACCGCGAACCGCGTCACCGGCATCGTCTCGCGCGGCGGCTCGATCATGGCGAAGTGGTGCCTCGCGCATCACAAGGAGAGCTTCCTCTACACGCATTTCGAGGAGATCTGCGACATCATGCGCAAGTATGACGTCTCGTTCTCGCTCGGCGACGGCCTGCGTCCGGGCTCGATCGCGGACGCCAACGACCGCGCCCAGTTCGCCGAGCTGGAAACACTTGGCGAACTCACCAAGATCGCCTGGGCCAAGGGCTGCCAGGTCATGATCGAGGGCCCCGGCCACGTGCCGATGCACAAGATCAAGATCAACATGGACAAGCAGCTCAAGGAGTGCGGCGAGGCGCCGTTCTACACCTTGGGGCCGCTGACCACCGACATCGCGCCGGGCTACGACCACATCACGTCGGGCATCGGTGCCGCCATGATCGGCTGGTTCGGCTGCGCCATGCTGTGCTACGTGACGCCGAAGGAGCATCTCGGTCTCCCCGACCGCAACGACGTCAAGACCGGCGTCATCACCTACAAGATCGCCGCCCACGCCGCCGACCTCGCCAAGGGCCACCCGGCCGCGCAGCTCCGCGACGACGCGCTGTCCCGCGCCCGCTTCGACTTCCGCTGGACCGACCAGTTCAACCTCGGCCTCGATCCGGAGACCGCAAAGCACTTCCACGACGAGACCCTGCCGAAGGAAGCCCACAAGGTCGCGCATTTCTGCTCGATGTGCGGCCCGAAATTCTGCTCGATGAAGATCACCCAGGACGTCCGCGACTACGCCGCCACGCTGAATGATCCGACCACCGTTGGCATGACCATCAGCGGCACCATCGAGGACGGCATGGCCCAGATGAGCGCCAAGTTCAAGGAAATGGGCGGCAGCGTGTATCTCGATGCGGAGAAGGTCAAGGAGAGCAACAAGGCGTTGTGAGACGCCTAGTTATCTGGATCTGTGCCTGAAAAGTCCCGGCACAGATCCAGCTATTTGCATTTCCAATTCCATTCAACTAAAACGAGAGCATTCATTTTTCGTTCTTCAAGAGGCAGAGACATCACAAGTGGCTCAGGTTTCGGACGAGAAGATTTTTCAATCTTTTCTGCAACGAGGCTACTTGCCTGAGGTGCTTCCGCCGATATTTACGTCCAAAAAGTGGGCCACCGGCTTGGCAGGCAAGGAGATTGCTATCGATCTGCCGAAAGAAGTTGAACTACAGAAAATCTCCTATAGCTGCACCAAGCGGGGGTATGGCAGGCGCTATTTTGACTTCGTACATCCGGCGTCAGCTGTATCAACATCGGCCTGGATGTCTCGGCATTGGAAAGACATCGAAAGCTTCTGCAGCTCAACGCAAACTGCCCCAACTCAAACAGCACTTGAAGAAAGCAAAGACAATCGCTGCATTGTCAGCTGCTCATTCGACCGAGTGCTGAAGGAAGCAAAAGAACGCCTCGCGGGCGCTCGCTACATAGTACGTGCGGACGTCGCAAAATACTATTCGTCTATATACACTCACGCGATTTCTTGGGCATTAAATGGAAAAGATGCCGCGAAACAAGACAGAGGCACCTACTCGAAAAAGGTTTTTGGCAACGAGTTCGATTGGGCCATTCGAATTGGGCAGGGAAATCAAACGAAAGGCATTCCGGTCGGTCCAGACTTCAGTCGCGCAGCTGGCGAAGTGGTTGGCACAGCGATCGACAAGCTCGTACTTGAAAAGATCGACAGTCGGCACATAGGCTACGTCCGGAACATCGACGACTTTTATATCGGAGCCCACGACCTCGCATCTGCCGAAGCAATTCTTCACGCACTGCAAGAGTCGCTTCGCGCTTACGAGCTTGAACTCAACGACGACAAGACCAGCATAAAAGAGGCTTCAACTCTAATTGACGACTCATGGATACATGAACTCGACCTCTTGCTGAATAGCACGCCGAGTGAAACTTCAAAGGGAATTAATAGAGCCTTTGACAGAGCATTTTATTACGCAAGCAACGTAGGATCAGACAGCGCATTGAAATACCTCGTCAGAACCGTCGACACCCTAACGTCCTCAGACGATCTCGAATTCGACGAAGTAGAACACAGCCTAGTTCGATCACTAGTTAGTTATCCGCACTGTGTCGATTATTGCATTCTCCTCTTCCTCAAGCAGCACGCTCTTGGCAATGCAAACACCAAGCTTTGGCGCGACGTTATTTGCCGCGAGCTAACTCGTCACTTATCGTCGTCACATGATCACGAAGCCTCATGGCTTCTCACGGCAATAGTTGGCGCGGAGATAAAGGTAGGGAAATTAAGCCTCACACCGGACCCCAACAGACAGATAACAAACACTCTTTTACTTCACTGCCTTGACTCCGGATTGGTCGAGTTTGATGGGAATTCATTTATCGACGAAGTCGCACCAAACTCCGAAGTCAACTCAAACTGGCTACTTTGCAACGAGGTCATCTCAAATGCGTGGGTAACCAAAGCGGCACGCGATCGGATCGCTAGGCATCGCAAAATCGTTGTTGGAAAGGACATCTCGTTCCTCAATCCGAACTTTCTTTTGGATCTCGATTCTGAGGAAGGCAGGCGTGCCATACCAGATCGATACAATCGTTACGATGACCGCACCGGTGAAGAAGAAATCGAAATCTGATTATGAGCGGGTACGTGGTCATCGGTCGACTTCGCTCGCGGGACCGCGGACAACACTTTAAAATTTCCTCAGAACTCAGTGTCCCCATGCCCATCCACCACATCCCCGCCCCACCTCACATCAAGGCCCCGCCGCTCTCCTTCGGCACCCGGATCGGCGATCTCCTGTTCATCTCCGGCATTCCCGGCTTCGACGCCCACGGCAACCTGCCCGACGACTTCGACGCGCAGTTCGCCAATGTCGTGACCAACTTCACCCGCGTCCTGACCGAAGGCGGCGCTGATATTCGCGACCTCGTCAAGGTCAACGTGCTGCTGACGCGCGCCGCTGATGTTGCGACCATGAACCGGCTCTACGCCGCGGCGTTCGGGCCGGCGCCGTATCCGGCGCGCACCACCTGCGTGGTGGTGGCGCTGCCTGATCCGAAGATGCTGATCGAGATCGAGGGCGTCGCGGCCGTGAAACGGTAGGGTGGGTTAGCGGACGGCAACCGACGGATCTCTCCACGCTCGCACATGGCTGAAAGCCGTTCGCGTAACCCACCATTCCGCGCAGGCGGCGGGTTACGCGCCCTGGCAAACATTCCCTCCGCGGTGAAATCGTCCCGCGGGCGCTAACCCGCCCTACGTTCTCCGTGCAGGAAGCAACCGCTCCGCCTGCAGAATTCGCCGGCCTCAGCTACTCGCCGTCGCCCAAGCGCAGTTCAACCGCGGGGCCCCCTTCATCCACTGCAATGATGCCGAGCCGCGCCGCCGTTTGCCACCGCAGCGAGCGGCCTGCCGCATTCTTCTGCAACCCTGCGTCGTGATGGCCCCCGCTCCGCTGTTTTCGTCTCTTGCGGACGATTTAAATTTTAAATAGGATTTAATAGTCCGAAACATTATCTCCGAAAATTTCACGATAGATGTTTTATTCATGGCCGTTCCATGCCCTGTTCCGCCTCGTCGGCGCCGCCACGGCGCCATTGCGGGAGGCGATCCGGGAGGCCTTCCAGGCCCAGGTCTATCCGCTCGGCTACGTTCCCTCGCATGACGGCATGCGCGGGCTGATGACCCTGGGCGTCGTTACGGCCCATGTCTCGCACACGCTCGTGCCGGGCGCGGTGCTCTATATCGACCTGTTCTTCGTGGCGAGCGCCTATTACATCACCGGCCTGCTGCTGCGGGACATCGATAAGCACGGCCACATCAGGTTCCGGCAGTTCTATGCGCGGCGCTTCGCCCGGATCGTGCCGCCGCTGCTGCTGATGCTCGCCGCCTATCTGCTGTTCACCTGGCTGCTGCGGCCGCCGTTCCTGCCGGCGCTGGAACGCGCCGCGATCGCGCTCTCCTACATCGCCAACTACTGGTATGTGTTCGACCCGAAGACGATCGAGGACATCGGCCACACCTGGACGCTGTCGACCGAGGAGCAGTTCTATCTGCTGTGGCCGCTGACCTTCGCAGTCCTGGTCAAGCGCCTCGGCGTCACCTGGCGATTGGTCGGCGCCATCTGCGCCATTGCGGCCGCGATCTGGGCCTGGCGCGTAGCGCTGGTGCTCGATGGGGCCGAGTGGCGGCGGCTCTATACCGCGTTCGACACCCGCGCCGATGCACTGATGGCGGGATGCGCGATGGCCGTCGTGCTCAGGCTGGTGCCGCACGGCACCTCACCCGCGCTCGACCGGCTCTGGCCGAAGCTGGCGTGGCCGCTCCTGATCTATTGGGGCACGGTCACCTTCCTGTTCTGGCCGGCGGACGGGCCGAGCATGAACTACTATCTGTTCGGCAGCATGGTGTGCGGCGTGCTTCCCGGCATCCTCGCGTTGACCATGCTGATGCGCAGCCACGGCACGATCTGCCACCGCATCTTCGAATGGCCGGTCGCGATCTTCCTCGGCCGGATCTTCTACGGCATCTATCTCTGGCACCTGCCGGTCCTGAATTTCCTGGACAGCTACGGCGTCTGGTGGCCGCTGCGGCTCGCGATCGGGCTGCCGCTGTCGGTCGTGGCGGCCACGCTGTCCTACGCCTATCTCGAGCGCCACTTCCTGCGCCGGCGCGCGGGGCCGGTGGCCTCGCAGCCGCTCCTCGCCGGCGCGGGTCCGGCGCTGGTTCCGACCGCGAGCTTCAGCGGCGATCTCCGGTTCTCGTCCCGACCGAGCGCCGGAGGCACCCACTCCTGAGGCCTGCGCGACGCGCTACGCACGCCGAGAGGCCTCTCGCTCCGCCACCTCATCGCGCCTCATCATCGGCCAGGGGCATCGCGCGCTTTTGCCGCACGATTCGCGCGCGGCTGCCTTCAAATTGATCGAGACCGCTCCGACATAGGGCCGGCCGCGGGCTGGGCCAGTTTGTTGCCGGAGTTTTCACGATGCCTCGTTTCACCACAGTCTGTCTTGCCGCAGGCCTCGCCGCGGCCGCGCTGCTCGCCGCTGCGCCGGCGCAGGCCGGCTACTACATCATCCGCTGGGACAACACCGGCATCTGCCAGGTCTGGAGCGAGGCCTTCGCCTTCAAGCCGATCGCATGGCCGTCCGGCTATCAGGTCATCAGCCGGCCGGTGCCGACGTTCAACGACGCCGTGACCCGCCAGATCAGGCTGCGCCAGCAGGGCCGCTGCACGCTGTAAGCCGGCGCGCGCCTGACGCGCGTCCATGTGACGGCTGCATGTCGTCATTCACATCCCGGACATCGCTGTGAACGACGGCACGGGCGGCTTGCGTTGCGCGCGCTTTTGTCGCACCACTTGGGCCTTGGTCCGGCCGCAAGGCCGGTGGCCCGCGCGGGCGGGCGATTGTCGTTGTTTCGTTTGAGGAGATTGATGATGCGTCGCCTGACCACGTTCGCTGCCGCCACGGCCATTGCAGCCGCCTCGATCGTGCCCACCGCCTTCGCCGCGCCTGCGCCCAAGTCCGGCTACTACGTGATCCGCTGGGACAACACCGGCATCTGCCAGATCTGGAACACCGAGTTGCAGTCGAAGCCGGTGGAGTGGCCGTCGACCTACAAGATCGTTTCCAAGCCGGTGCCGACGTTCGTCGAGGCGACCAACATCCAGCTCAAGCTGCGCGACGAGCGCCGCTGCTTCCTGTAAGCGGCGTTCGCACGCATTCATGCATGGCGGCGGTCAGGCGGCGCTGACCGCGCTCGCCTGCATCGGCACGAATCCGGGCAGATCAGTGATCCGCGCCAGCCACGCCTGCACGCTCGGGTACGGCGTCAGCGACACGCCGCCTTCGGGCGCGTGCGCGGTGTAGCTGTAGAGCGCGACGTCGGCGATGGTCGGCGCCGCGCCGGTGAGGAACGGCCGCGCGGCGAGTTCGCGCTCCATCACCGTGAACAGGCTGTTGGCGAGCTGATGCGCCCTCACCATGTCCAGCGGGGCGCCGAACAAGGTCGCCACCCGCGCCGCTGCCGGGCCGAACGCGAGCGGACCGGCCGCGGCCGACAGCCAGCGCTGGACCTGCGCCTGGCCGAGCGGATCGCGCGGCAGCCATTTGCCCGAGCCATCATAGCGGCCGGCGAGATAGACCAGGATCGCATTGGAGTCCGGGATGACGGCGTCGCCGTCGACCAGTACCGGCACCTGGCCGAACGGATTGAGCGCGAGAAAGTCCGGCCGCTTGTGCGCGCCGCCCTTGAGGTCGACCTCGACGAGCTCGCAAGGCAGGTCAAGCAGGCTCAACATGAGCCGCACGCGATGCGCGTGGCCGGAAAGGACGAAATGATACAGACGACGTTGCGACATGCTGTGCTCCTGTTGCTCGCCGTCACCTAGACCACGGCCGCCGCAGCAACAATGCAGCATCGCGTCAACAGCCTGTTGCAACGACTGCAACAATGCGACAACGGCGCCATGGACCGCCTGCCCGACCAGCTCCAGCCCGGCCTGCGCCTCGTCTTCGTCGGCACCGCCGCGAGCGAGCGCTCGGCGGCGACCGGGCACTATTACGCCCACCCCGGCAACCGTTTCTGGCCGACGCTGTTCGCCGTCGGCCTGACGCCGCGGCTGTACCAGCCGCACGAGTTTCCAGCGCTGCGCGTGCTCGGCATCGGCTTCACCGATCTGTGCAAGCAGGGCGCGGGCATGGACCATGTCGCGCTGAAGGCCGGCGTCGACGTCGCCGGTTTCATTGCGAAGATCCGGCAGCATCGACCAGCCACGGTCGCCTTCACCAGCAAGAAGGCCGCGAGCCTGTTCTATGGCCAGCCGACCGGCGCGACCGCGCTCGGGCGGCAGCCGGAGCAGGCCGACTTCCCGACCACGTTCGTGCTCGCCTCGCCCTCCGGCGCGGCGTCGGGTGCGTGGACATTGGCGCCATGGCGCGAGCTGGCGATGCATTTGGCCCAGACCTCAGACGCGCAGCCGACTCGCGTGCGGTGATGATGGGTAGTAAGCCCATCATCATTGCGGCAAGCGACTCGCTGACGACGATCCGCGCAATGCCGATGACTACGCCCTCTCCCCTTGTGGGAGAGGGCATGTCGTATAGAGCGGCAAATGCGCTCGGGTGAGGGGTCTCTCTCCGAGAGTAGTTTGCTGAGAGAGACCCCTCACCCAAGCGAGCGGGCTGATAGGCCGGAGATGCCCTCTCCCACAAGGGGAGAGGGCGCTGCATCGCAGAGCGCAATGCTGGCGATCCGACGCGCGGTTGTGGCTATCCACGTCACCGAGGTGAAGCATCCTATCTCTGCCCGACGGGCAATCCGCGCATGCGCATCATGCGCAAACTGCCCGTCGTGTTAGTTTGTCGCACCCACGCGCGCTTGCCACGTCGGGCAAATCAGGACGATGTTTTCGCTCAACCCGCCTCATGCAGAGGGACGTACGCGTCGTCACGATACGTGGAGGTGGGCCGCGGTGGACGTGGTGGCTGCGCCCGACGAGCGCCGGCTGTCACGTACGGTGAAGTCGTGATGTCCTGACACCCCGAAGCTGGTGTCACGTGCGTGCTCATGCGAAAGCGTAGCGCGCGCAATGGTGGCCAACAAGCCCGGCGCACCAGGGAGACCACGTATAAGCCGTCAAACCATGCGCGCAGGGAAGGCCGGGATGTCTCCGCCGAACCTGTGGTTCTGCCGCGTGCTTTTTTGTTGCACGCGGACCATGGGAGCGGCGAGCTCCCGGCCTTCCCTGCCCCTCTCGATTTTCGACGGGGCTCTCACGATGCATCCCTCGCGCACGCGGTGCGGCGAGAGCACGGGCTTATGAGCAGAAGAGAGGGAGAGAGACGGTGTTGGCAATGCTCAGCACGCAACAACGGTCGTCGCCCACGCAAGCGGGCGATGACACCTGTTGTGAGTTGCTAGGCGTCCACGATGACGACGACGACGCAACTACCTGATCGTGATCGCAAGCCCCGACAGATCGACGTTCGCCAAGAGGCCGATCTGCTCACCCGAGAGCTCCAGCACCGCGCCCTTCTGGTTGGTCAGCACGATGCCGCGCACGCCGCGGCCGACGGCAAGGCCCGCGCCGGCGGCGCCATAGACGCCCTCGACGTCGGACGGACGCCAGATGTTGCTGACGCGGCCGCGCAGCACCGTGCGCGAGCCGCCGAACACCAGACCCCAGTCGAGGCCGCCGGTCGACAGCGGATAGGCGCGGCCATGAAAGTTCAACACGCCGCTGCCGCCGGAGCCGCCGATGATCCACCCCGCTTTGTAGATGGTCAGCGTGATGAAGCCGCCATCTGCGTGCGCCGTGGCCGGAATGACAGCGCCGCAAGCAGCTGTCAGTGCCACCAGCAGACCGCGAAGCGAGGATGCAATTGTCATGGATGAAGTCTCCAGCGAAGTGAATTTGGGCTTGAGGTAATTCGATGGCCGTGTGCGACGATCGTGCCCCACTAAGCGAATCGATCGGGCCGAATTTAGCCCTTTGCACGGCACCGTGCATGCGCAGCCACCGGTGTGTTCGATATGATGCGCTCGCAGCGCAGGAACTGTGGCGGTCCGACGATTAGTCCTCTGCACCCCCATCGTGGACGCGCGTCGACGCCGGCCAAATGGGTCGAGACCCGCGCGAAACCAAGGCCATTTCGGGGTATTCGGCACCGGTGCGACAACAGGACGCCCGCGTTAAGGCCCCATTAACCTTGTCGGACCACGGTGATCTACGGGCTGGATGTTTAGTTGGTCTCGATGTTTGCGCGTCGTTTCAGTGTCGGCGTGGGCGTTGATCGGGAGGAGTTATGTCGCAAGAATTGTCATCCGAAGCCGCAAGTCCGTCACTCGTGCCGCTTGCCATGCCACCGTCGCGCTCCGCGGCGGAGATCCTGCCGCTGTTGATCGGCACGCCGTTGTCCGAGATCGAGCGCGAGCTCATCGTGCAGACCCTGGCGCGCTGCAACGGCAACCGTACCCACGCTGCAAGGCTGCTCGGCATGCCCGTGCGCACTTTGCGCAACAAGATCCGCATCTACACGGCCGACGGCATCGCGGTGCCGGCCTATTCGGCCTGATCCAACGGCGGCCACGCGATATCCCATCGCGTGGAACTCATCAGGATGCGACGCCGATTGATGTTGATCAATCGGCCTCGCAGCCCTGCTGCAATTGCTGCCATCATCGCGGCTCTGTTACGCTTCGCCGCGAATCAAAGGTGTGTAGCGGAGTTGCGGTAGTGGCAAAGAATCCGGCCGGACGCGGCCTGCAGGGCCCCGTGGGTCCACGTGGCCCGCAGGGGCAGCCCGGGCGGCGCGGGCCAGATGGTCAGCGCGGCAAGCCGGGTTCCGACGGCAAGGCAGGTGCGCAAGGCAAGCCCGGCCCGCAAGGGCCGCGCGGCGAGCAAGGCCCGCCCGGCAAGCCGGGACCGCAGGGGCCTCAAGGTCCGCAGGGTGAACCGGGACCGCCGGGCACGCTGCCGACGATCGATCAGCTGATGCCGTGGCTCGAGCAGATCTTCGCGGCCTATGACGACTACAAGCGCGCGCGCGATCGCGAGGCGCATGAGCGCGAGGCCGAGCTGGTCGCGGTGCGCGACATCTTCGCCGCGACGACCCATGACGATGCGCTGGACGAGGCCTTCGAGGACGACGATCCGCACGACATCGACATCCCGAAGAAGAAGAAAAAGAAGAAGGGCAAGAAAAAGAAGAAGCACGACAAGCGGGCCCAGGACCGCCACGACCACGACGACGAGGGGGTCTGAGCTTCGCCTTCTGTCAGGGCACGATGGGCCTCAGCGCGGCCCGAACCTGGCCGCCGAACGCTCCCGCGCCTTGGCCGCCTCGATCTCGCGGTCGCGCGGCGGGGCCTGGGTCTGCAGCGAGGTCAAGAGCCGCCGCGCGGCGTCGGCCACCTCCTCGACCGCGCGGGCGAAGGCGGCCTCGTTGGCCTGCGACGGCGCGTTGAAGCCGGACAGCTTGCGCACGAATTGCAGGGCCGAGGCCTGAATTTCAGCCTCCGTCGCCGGCGGCTCGAAATTGAACAGCGTCTTGATGTTGCGGCACATGATGAGTCTCATCAATCCGGTACTGAACCAGGTCGCAGATCGTGCTATCATGTCCCCGACGCGGCCGGAAGAGTCGCGCATGATCAGGGGGAGTCCATGGTTCGACCGCTTGCCGCCGTTATTGCCGCCGTCGTCGTTTTTTGCGCGCCGGCCCGCGCCGCCGACTATCCCGCCCCGAAGCAGGGCGACTTCGTCGTCAAGGATTTCAAGTTTCACACCGGCGAGACGCTGCCGGAGCTGAGGCTGCACTATACGACCGTCGGCGAGCCGACCGGGCAGCCGGTGCTGGTGCTGCATGGCACCGGCGGCTCAGGCGGAAGCATGTTGGTGCCGACCTTCGCCGGCGAATTGTTCGGCAAGGGCCAGCCGCTCGATGCGACCAGGTACTACATCATCATTCCCGACAGCATCGGCCACGGCAAATCGTCGAAGCCCTCCGACGGGCTGAAGACCAGGTTTCCCGCCTATGACTATGCCGACATGGTCGATGCGCAGCATCGCCTGCTGACCGAGGGCCTCGGCATCAAGCACGTCCGGCTCGTGATCGGCAATTCCATGGGCGGGATGCACAGCTGGGTGTGGGCCACGCGCTATCCGGACTTCATGGACGCCGCGGTGCCGATGGCCTCGCAGCCGACCGAAATGGCGGCCCGCAACTGGATGCTGCGCCGGCTGATGCTGGAGACGATCCGCAACGATCCCGACTACAATGGCGGCAACTACACCGCACAGCCGCGCATGATGAAATATGCCGTCACGGCCTATGCCACCGCCACGGCCGGCGGCACCATCGCCTATCAGCTCGCGGCACCGACCGCGGCCAAGGCCGACAAGCTGGTCGAGGAGCGGCTCGCCACGCCCATTCCCACCGACGCCAACGACTTCATCTATCAGTGGGACTCGTCGCACGACTACAATCCGTCTGCCTATCTCGACAAGATCAAGGCGACCGTGATGCTGATCAACTCGGCCGACGACGAGCGCAACCCGCCCGAGACCGGCGTGACGGTCGACGCGATGAAGCGCGTCGCCAACGGCAAGCTCCTGCTCATCCCGACCTCGGCCGAGACGCGCGGCCACCTGACCACCGGAAATGCGAAGTTCTACGTCGAGCCGCTGCGCGAATTGCTGGCGACGGCGCCGCAGCGCGGCATGTAGGTCCGCAGAAGGGAGCGTTGAATGCGCAGGATGGTGCTGGCCGGTCTCACGATGGGCTCGCTCGCCTGCGCGACCGTCGCCGCCGCCTTCGACAACGGGCAGTTCGACAACGTCCCGCCCGATATCCGCGCGTGGTTCAAGAGCGTGGTCGCCCCGAACGGCGTGCCATGCTGCGATGTCTCCGACGGCCACCGCACCACCTATGACGTGCGCGACGGCACCTATTGGGTACCGATCGAAGGCCGGTGGATGGCGGTGCCGGAACGCGCCATCATCCGCGACCGCGGCAACCCGATCGGCGAAGCCGTGGTGTGGTACGTCCATCACCGCGGCGACATCATCATCAGCTGTTTCGTTCCCGCCGATGCCGTATGAGGCGCTGGCGCGTGCGGCCTCCACTCATGCGACTCGTTGGCGGCACGAGAAGTGACCTCCGGTTTCGTGACTAGCTCCGATTGACCTAAGTCAACAGTCGCGGAAACCGGCCGAAATAGTGTACAGAATGTGTCATGCATGAACCTGAAGATTCTTGATCGAGATGCCCAAGCGATTGTTTCACTGGTCCGCAGGCCGCCTGGCCCGGGCGTCTCTCGGGCTGGCTCTCGTTGTGGCGCCCTGCGCCGCGTCGGCCGATGATGAGCTGAAGCTCACGCCAAGCCAGGCGCAGAACCTCGGCGTGCGCGTGACGCATCCGATCTCCAGCCGGATGGACAAAACGCTGCCCTATCCCGCGCAGATCGTCATTCCCACGCCTCAACTGTGGGTCGTCAGCGCGCCGGTCGCGGGGATGATTACCAACCTCGCCGTTGCCCGCGGCGATCGCGTGACCGTCGGACAACCGCTGCTCACGCTGGAGAGTCCGAGCTTCGTCTCGCTCCAGCGCGATTACCTGCATGCGCTGGCCCAGGAGGTTCTCGCGGTTCAGCAGTTGAAGCGCAATGCCGACCTGTTCGAAGGCAAGGCCATCCCGCAACGCGTGCTGGAGTCGAGCCAGACCGAAGCGCGCCAGGCCAGCATCGTCGTCGCCGAACGTCGGCAGATGCTGCACATCAGCGGGCTGTCCGACGAAGCCATCGCCCGGCTCAGCAGCGAGGCGGCGATCAGCGCGACGCTCACTGTGACGGCCCCGCGCACGGCGTCCGTGGTCGAGCTCGCGGTATCGCCGGGCCAGCGCCTGGAACAGGCCGCGTCACTGGTGAAGCTCGCCCGGCTGTCGCCGCTATGGGCCGAGATCGCGATTCCCGCAACCAACATCGGCGCCATCAAGACCGGCGCCAAGGTCGACATCGAAGGCTATGCGACACCGGGCCAGGTCATCCTGGTGTCCGAGACGACCGATGCCGCCACGCAGACAATTCTCGTCCGCGCCGAGATTCCCAACAACGGCGAACTGCATTCCGGACAAATGGCGGCGGCCCGCATCGGCTTTGTCTCGGCAGGAGAAAGCGCGTGGGAAATTCCCTATAGCGGCCTCGTCCGGCGCGGTGAGCAGACCGCGGTGTTCGTTGCCACGGAGGGCGGCTTCCGGCTCGTTGCGGTCACCCTGCTCGCGGAGGATCAGGATCACGTCGTCATCGCAGGCCCCCTCACGGACAAGAACGAGATCGCCATCGGCGGCATCTCGGCGTTGCGCGGCATCCTCTCGCGACTGGGGCAGTAGATGCTGCAACGGCTGGTCGCATTCGCGCTGTCACAGCGGCTCTTCGTCATCCTCAGCACGCTGCTGGTGATCGGCGCAGGCGCCGTTGTCTTGCCGAGCCTGCCGATCGATGCCTTTCCAGACGTCTCGCCGGTCCAGGTGAAGATCATCATGAAGGCTCCCGGCCTGACGCCGGAAGAGGTCGAGCAGCGCATCACGGTACCGATCGAGCTGGAGCTGCTCGGGTTGCCGAACAAGAAGATCCTTCGCTCGACCACGAAATACGCGCTGGCCGACATCACCGTCGATTTCGAGGACGGCACCGACATCTACTGGGCCCGCAATCAAGTGTCGGAGCGGCTGTCCAACATCTCGCGCGACTTTCCCGAGGGCGTGAACGGGGGCCTCGCCCCGATCACGAGCCCTCTGGGCGAGATGTTCATGTTCACGATCGACAGTCCCGAACTGTCGCTGGCCGAACGCCGGACCTTGCTCGACTGGGTCATCCGCCCAGCGCTGCGTACGGTGCCCGGAGTAGCCGACGTCAACGCGCTCGGCGGCTATGTCCGCGCCTTCGAAATCGTGCCGAGGAACGACGCGCTGGCGGCGCGCGGCATCTCGTCCGAGCTGTTTCGCAAGGCCATCGAGGCCAACAGCCGCAACGACGGTGCCGGGCGGGTCAACCAGGGCGAAGACAGCGCGCTGGTCCGCATCGAAGGCAGCATCCGCGGCATCGACGACATCCGGGCGATCATCGTCGACACCCGCGACGGAATCCCGATCCGGGTCAGCGACGTCGCAAGGGTCAAGATCGGCGCACTCACCCGCTATGGCGCCGTCACGACGGACGGCAAGGGCGAGACGGTCGAGGGGCTCGTGCTCGGTCTGCGCGGCGCCAACGCCGGACAATTGGTGCGCGACGTTCGGGCCCGGCTGGACGAACTGAAGCCGTCGCTGCCGAGCAGCGTCTCCATCAACGTGTTCTACGACCGCAGCCGGCTGGTCAACCGCGCCGTCGGCACGGTGGTCCGGGCGCTGGGCGAAGCCACGGTGCTCGTCGTCGTGCTGCTGCTGCTGTTCCTCGGCAATTGGCGCGCCTCGCTGGTGATCGCGCTCAGCCTGCCGCTGGCGATCGTGATGGCGCTGATCGTGATGCGGGCTGTCGGCATGTCCGCGAACCTGATGAGTCTGGGCGGCCTTGCGATCGCGATCGGCATGCTGATCGACGCGCTGGTCGTGGTGGTCGAGAACATCGTCGGCAATCTCGCCAAGCACGATCACGGAAGCGCCACGCCGCTGATCCACGTCGTCTACCGCTCGGTTTGCGAAGTCCTGCAGCCGGTCGCCTCGGGCGTCCTGATCATCATCATCGTGTTCGTTCCGCTGCTGACCTTGCAGGGGCTGGAGGGAAAGCTCTTCATTCCGGTCGCGCTGGCGATCATTTTCGCTCTGGCCGCATCGCTGCTGCTTGCGCTGACGGTGCTTCCGGTCGCGACGTCCTTCGTGCTCACATCCGCGTCGCATGACGATCCAATGCTGATCCGGGCAGCGCAGCGCGTCTACGCGCCCGCGCTCGACTGGGCGCTCGGGAACGAGCGCAAGGTGATCATCGCGGCGCTGGTCAGCCTCGTTGCCGCGGGATACGGCTACACCCAGCTGGGCAAGACCTTCATGCCGACGATGGACGAAGGCGACGTCATCGTCAGCGTGGAAACGCTGCCGTCCGTCAATCTCGACGAGTCCCTCGCCATCAATGCCCGGCTGCAGACGGCGTTGATGAAGGTGCCAGACGTCGCCGGCATCATCGCGCGCACCGGCTCGGACGAGCTCGGGCTCGATCCGATGGGACCCAATCAGACCGACACGTTCCTGGTGCTCAAGCCGGCAGACCAGCGGCAGACCAGCGACCGCGATGTCCTGCTCGAGAAGCTTCGCGAGGTCCTGACCGGCTTTCCCGGCGTCTCGCTCAGCTTCACGCAACCCATCGACATGCGCGTGCAGGAAATGATCAGCGGCGTGCGCGGCGACGTCGCGGTCAAGATCTTCGGCCCGGACATCACCAAGCTCAACGAGATCGCAGCGAAGCTGTCGGCGATCATGTCCGACATCGATGGGGCCCAAGACGTCTACACGACGCTCAACGAGGGCGCGCAATACTACACGATCGCCGTCAACCGGATGGAGGCGGGCCGCCTTGGGCTCACCGTGGACTCGATCTCGGCCGCCTTGCGCACGCAGATCGAAGGCCGAACGATCGGCACCGCGCTCGAGGAGGGACGCCGGACGCCGATCCTAGTCCGCGGCGGCGAGGCCACGCGGCAGGCTCCGACGATGCTGGCGGCGCTGCCGCTGACGCTTGCGTCAGGCCAGCATGTTGCGCTCTCGCAGGTCGCCCGCATCCAGAGGGTCGACGGCCCGGTGAAGATCGATCGTGAGGACGGCAACCGCATGAGCGTGGTTCGCAGCAACGTCCGCGGCCGTGACATGGTCGGCTTCGTCCAGGCGGCCCAGCAAAGGGTCGCAGCCGAGCTGCCGCTGCCGTCCGGCTATCGGCTGACATGGGGCGGGCAGTTCGAGAACCAGCAGCGTGCAGCCGCGCGTCTGTCCGTCGTGGTGCCGGTCGCGATCGGCCTGATCTTCGTGCTGCTCTTCACGACGTTCGGCTCGGTGCGCCAGGCCCTGCTCGTCCTCGTCAACATTCCCTTTGCGCTGATCGGCGGCGTGTTCGCGCTGGTCTCGACCAGCGAATACCTCTCCGTCCCGGCCTCCGTCGGCTTCATCGCACTGCTTGGAATCGCCGTGCTCAACGGCGTCGTGCTGGTGTCTCATTTCAACCAGTTGCGCGCTCACGGGCTCTCCGAGCAGCGCATCGTGGTCGAAGGCGCAAAGCGCAGGCTGCGGCCGGTGCTGATGACGGCGAGCATCACGGCGCTCGGATTGATCCCACTGCTGTTTGCATCCGGACCTGGATCGGAGGTCCAGCGCCCGCTTGCGATCGTCGTAATCGGCGGCCTGTTGTCGTCTACGCTGCTGACGCTGATCCTGTTGCCGATCCTGTATCGCCGCTACGGCGCCGCTGCGAAGGACGCGACATGACCAGCCAAGCCGTCTGCCTGACATTGATCGTGCCGGATGCGCTTCGTGCCGAGGTACTCGACCATCTGAGCGAGCAGACCGATCTGGTGAGCGGCTTTACGGCCTCTGATGCGTCCGGACATGGCGTCCGCGTCCGGCTGCGCAGCGCGGCGGAGCGGGTCAAGGGACATGCCGACGAGGTCGTCGTGCGGGTCGTGCTGCAGGGACAGGATCTCGAGCACCTGCTGGACCGGCTCAGGAACGCATTTGCAGGGACGAAGCTCGTCTATTGGGTCGTGCCCGTGACGGACTTCGGCATTATCGACTGAGCACGACTCTGGGCGCCCCTCACGTCACAGGGGCGGTCGATTCAAGGCATGAAACACCAGCCCTGAATCGACCTTGTTCCGAAGCGGACTGCCGCCTCGCCGTCGACGTCAATGCTCGCTCACGAGGCCGCCGACGTGCTTCTGCGTGTAAAGCTCGAGACCGATCCGGTTGATCAGGTCGAGCTGGGTCTCGAGGAAATCGATGTGATGCTCCTCGTCCTTCATCAGTTGCTCGAACAGGTCGCGCGACACGTAGTCCTTCACGCCATGGCAATAGGTTGCGGCTTCCTGATACAGCGTCCGCGCGCCGATCTCGGCGGCGAGATCGCACTCGATGATCTCCTTGACGTTCTGGCCGATGCGCAGCGGATCGAGCACCTGCATGTTGGGGAAGCCGTCGAGGAAGAGAATGCGGTCGGTGAACTTGTCGGCGTGCTCCATCTCCTCGATGGATTCCTTGCGCCAGACCTTCGCCATGTCGAGAAGGCCCCAATTGTTCAACAGGCGATAGTGCAGCCAATATTGGTTGATGGCAGTCAGCTCGCTGCGCAATCCCTTGTTGAGATATTCGATGACCTTGGGGTCGCCCTGCATGGATAAGCTCCGAAAAAGTTAGAGGCCGCAGGCGCTCAATAACAGGTTCGAAGTGCGGAGACGACCCCCGTTCATGTGCATTTTTAGGGCGGAAAGCACGCGACCGAGGGCAAACGCCTGTCAGCAGGCGGCGAGCGCGAACCGGCTCTGAAGGTCGTCATCGATCGCCTGCACCGACGCCGCCCCATGATGGTGGCCGTGTTGACAGCCAACCTGGCAGGAGCGGGCGCAGGGACCCAGCGCCTCGTCGATGATCGTCTTGATCGTGCGCGCACAGCGGCCGCATTCCGCGCTGCACCCCAGGCAACCGTAGACCTGCTTGGGGTTCCGCGGCAGTTCGTCCGCAGACTTCACCGCGTTGCGGATGTCGTGATCGCTGATGACGTTGCAGGAACAAACAATCATGAGAAACCGGCCAATCGTCCTTGGTCAGGTATCGATAGTCATCCGCAGCTACCCGCGCAAAGGGAAAACGGCGCTTTTGAAGCGATTCCAATTTCCAGATCAATCTAGAACGACTCCAACTATGCGAGCTTGCCGCAGATCAAAGTCGTCGCCGGACGACCATCGAGTGGCGATCGAGCAGCCGGAACTCAGTCGCCACCACCCCCGTCGCCTCCACCACTGTCGCCACCGTCATCCCCGCCATCGATCGGGTTTCCCACGACGTCTGACGAGGTATTGGAAAACCAACTCGCAAGTCCGATCCCCTGGCCGTCGTGCGATGAGCTGCCGGAATTGCTGATGGTGGTGTCGGTGGAAGAGCGGCGGCGGTTGGGCCCGCGGTCGGCGCGAACCAGCAGCGCGTAGCAGATGGCCGAGGTCAGTCCGATCGCCACGACGATCGTCATCGTGGGAGTCACGCCTGCTCCGAACCGAGGCCAAATTTTGTGCACTGCAACATTGAACGCATCCTGGAGATGGGTCGTCCAATGGAACGCGCCCGTTCATTGATCATTCAAGCGGGATATGTGAACCTGCCGTATCGCTTGATGCGCGATCCGCCGACTTGGAGTGAGAGAGGTTAAGGTCATGAAGAAGACTCTTGCGGCCCTGGCCGCCGTCGCGACGCTGTCGACCGCAGCGCTGGCCCCTGCTCCTGCTGAAGCGCGCAATGGTCGTGTCGCCGCCGGTGTCGCTGCCGGCCTGCTCGGCGGCGCCCTCATCGGTGGCGCCATCGCTGCGGGCAGCAATCCCTATTATTACGGGCCGGGTTACTCCTACTCGCCAGGATATTCCTACGGGCCGGGCTACTCCTATTACGGCGGGCCTGCCTACGTCGCCGATCCCGGCTATGCCTGCTATTGGCAACGCCAGCGCTTCTGGGACGGCTACGGCTGGCGGCTTCGCCGCGTCCGCGTTTGCGAGTGATCGTTCACCTTCATTAATTCCATGACCTTGCACCGGAATTTCGAGAACGGCGGCCTCCACGGCCAGAAAAAACCGTTTTTCCGTCGCATCAGGTCGGACAGAGTTTACGAAGGGTTGACGGATTGTCGTGTTTTCTCACGATGCTGACGGCCCCTGATCGTGCGTGAATCACCAACCTGGTGCCCGCGAGGGCGCCTTCCAGGAGATCTCGGAACATGAAGAAGATCCTGACCGCAGTGCTTGCGGTTGCGACCATCGCCGGTTCGCTGAGCGTGACGGCACCAGCCGCCAAGGCTGGCGACGTGGGTGCCGGCGTGGCTGCCGGCCTGATCGGCGGCGCCCTGATCGGCGGCGCGATCGCGTCCAGCCGCCCGGCCTATGGTGGTCCGGTCTATGTCGAAGCCCCTCCGCCGGGCCCGCCGCCGTGCGTGTGGCGCCGTGAGCGCTATTGGGACGGCTACGGCTGGGTGTCGCGCCCGGTTCGCGTCTGCTACTGATCCTGACGACGCATAGCGTTGCAGCAAGCCCGGCCCTGCGGCCGGGCTTTTTGCTGCCGGCCAACCCGCTGAATTCGGTCGATCAGCGCGCGGCGTCGATCGCCTGCAGCACCGACTCGCTCGGCCAGCAGTCGACCTTCAGGCCCGCCTTCTTCTGAAATGCGCCGAGCGCGGCGCGGGTCTGCATGCCGGCCTTGCCGTCCAGCTTGTCGCCGTAGAGACCGAGCCGCGTCAGGCCCTTCTGCATCGCCTCGACGTCCTTGCTCCGAAGCTGCTTCGACGCCGCCCACGGCGTCGCGAACGGGGCCGGGCTCGTCATGCGGTCCGCGAGGTGGCCGACGAACAGCACGTAGAGATCGGAGAAATTGTACTCCTTGATGACGAAGTAGTTCGCCGTCGTCAGGAAAGCCGGACCATAGATGCCCTCAGGCTGCAGCAGCGACGCCGGCTGCCGCTGCTCGGCGGCGCTCAGCCGCTGGCCACGCACCGGGACGAAGCCGGCCCGCAGCCATTCGCCGATCGGCTTCTTCACCTCCGGCACACCCATCGCGCAATCGACATTGGCAGGCGGCTTGACCTCGTAGGCCCAGCGCACGCCGCGCTGCCAGCCCTTGTTCGCAAGCTGCAGCGCCGCCGAGCCCAGCGCGTCCGGCACCGAATGCCAGAGATCGACCTTGCCGTCGCCATCGAGATCGACGCCGTGCTTGTAGTACTCCGACGGCAGGAACTGGGTGAGCCCGACCGCCCCACCCCATGAGGCCCTGAGATCGCCGCGCGACACGACACCGTCGCTCAGCATCTTCAGCGCCATGATGAACTCGGTGCGGTACTGGTCCTTGCGCCGGCCGACATAGGCCTGCGTCGCCAGCACGCGGAGCGCATCGTAGGGCAGCGCATAACGGCCGAAATCGGTTTCGCGGCCCCAGATCGCGAGCACAACCGGCCCCGGCACGCCGAAGCGGCGTTCGATCTCGGCGAGCGCCGAACGATATTGCTGGATCAGCTTCTCACCATGCGCGGCCAGCCGCGCGATCGACGCTTCCTTGATGTAGTCGGCTGGCACCTGCACGAACTCGGCCTGCGCCGGCGCCCCCGTCGCGGGCCGGCCGGGCAGCAGCAGATCGGGAAGCTTGTAGTCAGGCTCCAACCCCCGCGTCTCGGCCTCGAATGTCGCGCGGGAGACGCCCTGCTCCTTGGCTTCGGGCCAGAGCGAGTTGACGAACTCCGTGAAGGCGGCGTCGGTCGCGCTCGCTTGGCCATCGCCAAACATGCAGAGCACCAGACCGACGAGAACGAGCCTGCGCAAACGGAGTAGCAGCTGCCGAGCCATCCGATAGGGCTAGCACAGCCCGCGGCCGTTGTGAACGTCAGCAGACCGCGCGGCGGAACTCGAGGTTGCCGCTCAATGCCCCGCCTGCTTCGCCTCTTCGATCGCGGCATTCGACAATTTGTCGACCACGGCGATGCCGATCGCGGAGAGGATGAAGACCGTGTGGATGATCGTCTGCCACATCACGCCGGTCTCGGTGTAGTTCGACTTGCCCGACGAGAGCGCGCCGGCCTCGATGAAGGTGCGGAGCAGATGAATGGAAGAGATGCCGATGATGGCCATCGCCAGCTTGATCTTCAGCACGCTGGCATTGACGTGGCTGAGCCATTCGGGCTCGTCGGGATGGCCCTGCAGATTCAGCCGCGACACGAAGGTCTCGTAGCCGCCGACGATCACCATCACGAGCAGGTTCGAGATCATGACCACGTCGATCAGGCCGAGCACCGCGAGCATGATCTGCTGCTCGGAGAAATCGAAGGCGTGAGCGAACAGGTGCCAGAGCTCCTTCAGGAACAGCACGACATAGACGCCCTGTGCGATGATCAGCCCGACATAGAGCGGTAGCTGCAGCCAGCGCGAGCCGAAGATCAGCATTGGAATGGGGCGCAGCGCTCCGCCCTTGGAGGACAGGGGCGCGTCGGGGGAAGACATGATGGGATTTTCTCGCGGCTGGATGGGATTGCGGAACGACTATCTACGCAATCACGTCGCACATGGAAGCGACAACTGGCCGCAGCCTGGGCGCGACGCTTTGTCCCGGAACGAAGACAGCGTCGCGCCTTGCGATGTCCTGAGATCAGCGCGTCAGCTTCTTGTACTTGACCCGGTGCGGAATCACGCTGTCCTGGCCGAGCCGGCGCATCTTGTCCTTCTCATAGTCCTGGAAGTTTCCTTCGAACCATTCGACATGGCTGTCGCCCTCGAAGGCCAGCATGTGGGTCGCGATACGGTCGAGGAACCAGCGATCGTGGCTGATGATGACGGCGCAGCCGGCGAAGTCCTCCAGGGCCTCTTCGAGCGCACGCAGGGTATCGACGTCGAGATCGTTGGTCGGCTCGTCGAGCAGCAGCACGTTGGACCCGGACTTCAGCATCTTTGCGAGATGCACGCGATTGCGCTCACCACCCGACAGCGCGCCGACCTTCTTCTGCTGGTCGGCGCCCTTGAAGTTGAACGACGAGCAATAGCCGCGCGAGTTGACTTCCTTCTTGCCGAGCAGGATCAGCTCGTTGCCGCCGGAGATCTCTTCCCACACTGTCTTGTTGCCATCGAGCGCGTCGCGCGACTGGTCGACATAGCCGAGATGCACGGTCTCGCCGATGGTGATGGTGCCGGCGTCCGGCTTCTCCTGCCCGGTGATCATGCGGAACAGCGTGGTCTTGCCGGCGCCGTTCGGGCCGATCACGCCGACGATGCCGCCGGGCGGCAGCTTGAAGGTGAGATTGTCGATCAGCAGGCGATCGCCGAAGCTCTTGGTCAGCCCCTCGAAATCGATGACGTTGTTACCGAGCCGCTCGGCCACGGGAATGATGATCTGCGCGGTCTGGGTCTGCTTCTCGCTCGCCTTCTTGAGCAGCTCCTCGTAGCGCTGGTAGCGCGCCTTGGATTTCGCCTGGCGGGCCTTCGGCGACGCCGCGATCCACTCCTGCTCGCGCGCCAAAGTGCGCTGGTGCGCCGCGTCCTCGCGGCCTTCCTGCTCCAGCCGCTTCTGCTTCTGCTGCAGCCAGGACGAGTAGTTGCCCTCGTAGGGGATGCCCTTGCCGCGGTCGAGCTCGAGGATCCAGCTGGTGACGTTGTCGAGGAAGTAGCGGTCGTGGGTGACGATCAGGATCGCGCCCGGATAGTTGCGCAGATGGCCTTCGAGCCACGACACCGATTCGGCGTCGAGATGGTTGGTCGGCTCGTCGAGCAGCAGCAGCTCGGGCTGGTCGAGCAGCAGCCGGCACAGCGCGACGCGGCGACGCTCGCCGCCGGACAGCTTGGCGACGTCGGCATCGTCGGGCGGACAGCGCAGCGCATCCATCGCCTGGTCGACCTTGCTGTCGAGATCCCACAGGCCCTGCGCCTCGATCTCGTCCTGCAGCTTGGTCATCTCGTCGGCGGTCTCCTCGGAGTAGTTCATCGCCAGCTCGTTGTAGCGATCGAGAATCGCCTTCTGCTTGCCGACGCCGAGCATGACGTTCTCGCGCACCGTGAGCTTCGGGTCGAGCTGCGGCTCCTGCTCGAGATAGCCGACGCGGGCGCCCTCGGCGACCCACGCCTCGCCGGTATAGTCCTTGTCGATGCCGGCCATGATCTTGAGCAGGGTGGACTTACCGGAGCCGTTGACGCCGAGCACACCGATCTTGGCGTCCGGGTAGAACGACAGATGGATGTTATCGAGCACCTTGCGTGTCGGGTAGGTCTTGGACAGACCCTGCATGAAGTAGACGAACTGGCGCGCCATCGCGTGTCCCTTGAAGCCTGCCGGAATTTTCGGAAAATGGTTGCCGCTGATGTAACCGCGCGGTCCCCAAAGGGCAACCGGCGAGCCGGTCCTGACCGGAACAAATGCCGGGAGAATCACGGTCGTTCCTGCGCCGGGACGGGCCTCCCGCCCACGGACGAATACGGGTCCGTCACCTTGTGTGTGGCGGATCACGACAATTGCAACCATCTTTTAATTAATTCGGCGGGACACTCGGTCTCGGCCCGCAAGACCCGCGCGCCCAAGCGGCAAAAGCCGCGACCGACAACAGCGAGAGCCCGTCATGGCAGCCTTCACCTCAGCCTCCCTGCCCGCTCCGGCGGCCCACCGCAACGACCGATCCGGGATCGTCGACGAGATCCGCGGCTTCTGGCGCGACTTCGTCACGCGAGCGTTCAACCCGTACCGACCGGAGCTGCATTACATGCGTGGCCCCGGCCCCGCCTGGCGCGCCAAATACGGCCATGACGCCGCCTTCCGGCTGAAGACCCGCCTCGACTGATATCGCCTGGTTCCGCGTCACAGCGGGACGACGCCTTGCGCACCCAGCCCTTTGCGCGCAAGCATGGCTCCATTCCCGACGGCATTCATGATTGCCGCCGTTTCCCGATGAATGGACCTTGCCGATGACACGGCTGCGCTGTGCGATCCTCGACGACTATTACGATACGGCCCTCTCATTGGCCGACTGGCCCCGGCTGGCCGACAGAGTGGATGTGACAGCTTTCACACAGCCGTTCGGCAACGAGGAAGCGGCCGCCGGCGCGCTCACCGATGCCGACATCATCTGTGCGATGCGCGAGCGGACGCCATTGCCGCGCTCCCTGATCGAGCGGTTGCCGAAGCTGAAGCTCCTGATCACCTCGGGCATGCGCAACGCTGCCATCGACATGGAGGCCGCCAAGGCGCGCGGCATCATGGTCTGCGGCACGCAATATGGCCGTGACCCCACCGCACCGCTCACCATGGGCCTGATCCTGGAGCTGACCCGCAGGATCGGCCAGGAGAACGCCCGCATGCATGCCGGCGAGCCTTGGCAGGCGCTGGGCGGCGTGGAGATCGAGGGCAAGACGCTGGGCGTGATCGGGCTGGGCAAGCTCGGCACCAAGGTGGCGGAGCTCGGCAAGGCGTTCGGCATGAACGTGATCGCCTGGAGCCCCAACCTGACGCCAGACCGCTGCAACGCGGCGGGCGTCGGCTACGCCACCAAGGAGGAGCTGTTCGCGACCGCCGATGTCATCACCATCCATGTCGTGCTCAGCGACCGCTCACGCGGGCTGGTCGGCCCCGCCGACCTCGCGCGGATGAAGCCGACCGCCTACCTCGTCAACACCTCGCGCGCACCGATCGTCGACGAGGCCGCGCTGCTGCAGGCGCTGCGCGACAAGCGCATCGCCGGCGCCGGGCTCGACGTGTTCTCGGTCGAGCCGCTGCCGGTCGCCCATCCGCTGCGCGGGCTCGGCAACGTCGTGATCACGCCGCATCTCGGCTACGTCACCGAGGAGAGCTTTCGGGCCCATTACGGTCAGATGGTCGATTGCATCGCCGCCTGGCTCGCCGGGTCCGAGCCGCCGCGCCGGCTGGCTTGAGGCAGGCGAGAGCGGCTCACAAAGCAAAACACCCTCCGCGAGGAGGGTGTTTCCAACGGGCTCAGCTCGGGCAAACGCGCCTCAGCGGATCGTGACCGGCGGCGGCAGCGGCTGCATGTTGGCCGGCTGGCTAGCCGGCACGGCCGCCTGCGCCTGGACAGGCGCCTGAGCCGGTGAGGCCGCGGCGGCAGCCATGTTCTTGCCGGAGCCCGGAGGTGCACCGCCCGGCATCACGACCACGCGGGTGCCGACCTTGACCCGGTCGAACAGGTCGGCGACGTCGTCGTTCAGCATGCCGATGCAACCGGACGACACGAACTTGCCGATGGTCGACGGCTGGTTGGTGCCGTGGATGCGGTACACGGTCGAGCCCAGATACATCGCGCGGGCGCCGAGCGGATTGCCGGGACCGCCGGCCATGAAGCGCGGCAGATAGGGCTGGCGCTCGATCATCTCGCTCGGCGGATACCAGTCCGGCCACTCGGTCTTCTTGGTGATCTTCTGCACGCCGGTCCAGGTGAAGCCTTCGCGGCCGACACGTACGCCGTAGCGCATCGCCCGGCCGTTGCCGAGCACCAGATAGAGATAGGTGTTGGGCGTATCGACGACGATCGTTCCCGGCGGCTCCTTGGTGACGAAGTCGACCTCCTGCCGGCGCAGGTTCGCCGGCAGCGGCGCCGGCGCCGCATCGGGTTGTTCCTCAGGCGGCAGAGCTGCCACCGTCATCGGCCGATCGCCGGCGGCCGGAGCCTGTGCGGCGCCCGCGACGGCGGGAGCGCCACCGACGGCGCCGGGCGGCCGCGGCGCACCGGAGTCGCCACCAGGCGCGCTGTTGCCGTAGGCGCCACCATAAGCCTGTTGGCCGGAGGCGGGACGATCACCGTAGATCACCGGGGGCGGACCAGCCGGACGGCCGTAACGTGGATCATCCGGGGACATCACGGGGCCGTTCGGAGCTGCTCCATAGACCGCTGCACCGGCCGGACGCCCATATCGGGGATCGTCGGGAGAAAGGATGGGGCCGGTCGGAGCAGCAGCGCCATAGACCGGCGCATTGGCTGGACGACCGTAGCGCGGATCGTCCGGCGAGATCACCGGGCCGGGCGGCGGCAGGGCCGCGGAATTGCCAGGCGCATCCTCGTCGTCGAGCGCGTCGAAATCCTGCCCCTGCCCGCGCGCATCGGCCGGGTAAGGCGTCGGCGCCGGTGAATACGCTCCAGGCGCGGTCTGATAGACCTGCTGTGCCTCGGCAAACGAAGCTGCCGTCACGCCCGCTGCCGCGACCGCGCAAACCGTCAGGATTTGTCTGATCATCATCGCCCTTGCAGTATCCCCAAGCCGCCGATTGGGACCTTTGCTGTGCCAGATGGCCGAAGATAGCGGCGCATTCAAGACAATTCCGGCCAGAGCGGCCCGACTTCGGCAATTTGTGATCATGTCTCCGTCGTTGCACGGAAGTCTCACGCCGCCGAAAAAGTGCAGCGGAGCCCCCGCAGGCCCTATCGATGCCGTGATTTGCCGAGCGGGCGGGAACACTTCCGGTATTCTGACGTGAGCCTGATTCGCGATGCACGGCAGAAGCCGGCCTCGTCGCGGACGCGGCTATTCCCTGTGATCACCGCGTTCCCTACTGGCTCGAATGTCTCGGCAGTCCCGCTGCCGTGGCGAGAGTTACCGTCAATGCTTCCCGGCTTTCGTTTTCTGGTCGCCGCGATCGTCTGTTCCATTTCTCTCACCATCTTCGGCATGGGCGCTGCGGCTCTGTTGCGCGCCGCCCATGAGCAGTTCGCCAGCAACGCGTCCTGGCGCACGACTCAGGCGTCGGGCTTCACGACGTTCCTACCGCCGGCCGAACCCACGCCGGTGCTCGCGGTGCTGCGGGTGGATTCGATTCCGACACCGCCGGTGACGCCGCCGCCGGTCGTGGCCGATGCTGCCCCGGCAACGTCCGAACAGCCGAGCGCGCCGTCGACGGCGGCGCCGCTCACAGAAGCGCCCGAAGTGACCCCCGTTGCGGTGGCCACCGATCTGCCGACGCCCTCGCTGCCGGCGGAAACGGTCGACACGTCCCGCACCTCCGCCATTGTCGCGACCGCGTCCGCGACGAATGACCGGATCGAGAGCATCAAGCCGGAGCGCTCCATTCCGGACACGACCGCTTCGATCGTCGTTCCGGTCGAAAAAGCGTTCGACAAGCCGAGCATGGACAGCTCGCCCGAGACTGCAGCGACCGCCCCGCCGCGGGCGTCGCGTGAAGCTGCGGCAGCCGTGGTGGCACCGCCGCCGCCAGCTCCTCAGATCCTCGCCAGCGCCGATCCGATGATGACGACCGTAGCCGCCGCTTCAACCGCGCTCGCGCCCGTTCCGGCGGTGCTTGACCCGATCGCCGCCAAGCTCGCCGCACTGGCCGAACAGCCGGCTCATCAGGAGCGGCCCGCCGCCAGCGAGCATCGTGCCTCGGTGAAGGTCGCGAGCATTCAGTTGCGCCGAAGCATCCTCAAGAAGCGCCAGGCCCGCGAGAAGCAGATCGCGGCGCGCCGCGCCAACCAGCGGCGCATCGCACAGCGGCTCCGGTCGGCACGCCAAGCTGCTGCTGCTGCTGCTCAGCAACAACAGGCCGCATTCCCCGATCCGTTCGGGCAGCAGCCGTTCGGTCAACCGCAGGCGGTCAGCCAGCAGGCGGCCGGGCCGCGCACACGGTAAAGAAGAGCCGCCGATCAGGCTGGCCCGGTCGCAACCGGCGGTCCGTTCTCGATGCCCCACTCCGACCACGAGCCGTCGTAGAGCGCGGTGTCGCGGATGCCGAGACGATAGAGCGCCAGCGTGAGCACCGCCGCCGACACGCCGGAGCCGCAGGAGGTCACGATCGGCTTGGCGAGATCGACTCCAGCGGCGCCGAATGCCTCGCGCAACTGGTCGAGCGGCCTCATCACGCCGGTCGTCGCGTCGAACAACTCCGCATAGGGCAGATTGCGGCTGCCGGGGATATGGCCGGATCGGAGGCCGGGCCGCGGCTCGGCGACCTCGCCCGCGAAGCGCGGCGCCTGCCGTGCATCGATCACCTGCTCGGCATTGCCAGCGAGATTGGCAACCATCTGCTCGATCCGGCGCACGCGCGCGGCATCGAATTTCGCGCTGTAGGTGCCGAGCGCCGCCGTGACCTGTCCGCTCTCGACCGGGCGTCCCTCCGCCATCCACTTCTTCAGCCCGCCGTCGAGCACGCGCACATCCGTGTGGCCGAATGACAGGAACATCCACCAGGCGCGCGGCGCGGCGACCCAGCCGCCGGAATCATAGACCACTACCGTATCGCCATTGCTGACGCCGAGCCGGCCTGCGTCGCGGCCGAACTGCTCGGCGCTCGGATACATGTGCGGCAGCGGATTGGAATGGTCGGAGATCTCGTCGACGTCGAAGAACACCGCGCCGGGGATGTGCGCCTTCAGATAATCGTCCTTCGGCAGCGGCAGCACACCCGGCATCTTGAAGGTCGCGTCGAGCACCTTCACCGAGGGATCGCCCAGATGCGCAGCGAGCCAGTCGGTGGAGACGAGAGGGTCGTTGGGGGTGGTCATGCGTGGCTCCGCGGTCACTTTCGGTCCTCATGGCCGGACTTGATCCGGTCATCCATCTTCTTCAAGCGATGGACACGCGGGTCAAGCCCGCGCGTGATGGGCAGCGATCAATCCTTCTTCTTGGGCGCCCAGGCCTCGACCGGTCCGCCGGCGTCCCGCCACGCCGCGAAGCCGCCGCCGATATGGGCGACCGGTTTCAGGCCCATGTCCTGCGCGGTCTTGGCAGCGAGCGCAGAGCGCAGGCCGCCAGCGCAGTGGAAGATGAACGTCTTGTCCTCTTGGAAGATCGCCTTGGCATAGGGGCTCTGCGGATCGATCCAGAACTCCAGCATGCCGCGCGTACAGGAGAACGCGCCGGGGATCCTGCCCTCGCGCTCGATCTCGCGCGGATCGCGGATATCGACGATGACGACGTCATCGCGCTTGGCAGCCTCGATTGCCTCAGCCGCAGAGAGCGTGGCGATCTCGGCATTGGCTTCGTCGAGCAGCGCCTTGATGCCGCGGGTGATGGTCTGGGGCATTCTCTCGTTTCCTCTTGGCGTCATTCCGGGCCGATGCGAAGCATCGAACCCGGAATCTCGAAGTGGCAACGCAATGTCGGGATTCCGGGTTCGCCCTTCGGGCGCCCCGGAATGACAGCATCACCGCACCAGTTCCTTCATCGCCGCTTCCAGACCCTCGATCGTGATCGGATACATGCGCTCGGAGAAGATGCGGCGGATGAGGGTGGTGGACTCCGAATAGTCCCAGTGCTTCTGCGCCACCGGATTGAGCCACACCGCGTGTGGATAGGTGCGGATGACGCGGTCGAGCCACACCGACCCCGGCTCTTCGTTGACGTGCTCGACCGAGCCGCCGGGCACCATGATCTCATAGGGCGACATCGAGGCGTCGCCGACGAACACGACCTTGTAGTCGTGCGGGTACTTATGCAGCACGTCCCAGGTCGGCGTGCGATCGGTGAAACGCCGCTTGTTCTGCTTCCATACGCCCTCATAGAGGCAGTTGTGGAAGTAGAAATATTCCATGTGCTTGAATTCGCTCTTGGCGGCCGAGAACAGCTCCTCGACCTGCGCGACGTGGGAATCCATCGAGCCGCCGATGTCGAAGAACACCAGCACCTTCACCGCATTGCGCCGCTCAGGGCGCATATGCACGTCGAGATAGCCGTGGTTGGCGGTCTCGCGGATCGTGGTGTCCAAGTCGAGCTCGTCGGGCGCACCGGTGCGGGCGAACTTGCGCAGCCGGCGCAGCGCCACCTTGATGTTGCGGATGCCGAGCTCGACATTGCCGTCGAGATCCTTGAACTCGCGGCGGTCCCACACCTTCACCGCGCGGTTGTTGCGGTTCTTCTCCTGGCCGATGCGGACGCCTTCGGGATTGTAGCCATAGGCGCCGAATGGCGAGGTGCCGGCGGTGCCGATCCACTTGCTGCCGCCCTGGTGACGGCCCTTCTGCTCTTCCAGACGCTTCTTCAAGGTCTCCATGAGCTTGTCCCAGCCCATGGCCTCGATCTCTTTCTTCTCTTCCTCGGTGAGATATTTCTCGGCCAGCTTCTTCAGCCATTCCTCGGGGATTTCGGCCTTCTCCATCGCATCGAGCAGGTTCTCCAGCCCCTTGAATACGGTACCGAACACGCGATCGAACTTGTCGAGATTTCGCTCGTCCTTCACCAGCGCCGTGCGCGACAGATAGTAGAAATTCTCGACCGAATGCTCGGCGAGGTCGGCGTCGACGGCCTCCATCAGCGTGAGATATTCACGCAAGGAGACCGGGACCTGCGCGTCGCGCAGCGCTGTGAAGAATTGCAGGAACATGCCCATTAGATCGCGCGGCCGGGAGGGCACGTCAAGGGCCGCTCCACGCCCCGCGCTGGACCCGCCCGCATTTTGCTCTACAATCCCTGGAACAACAGGCGAAATGGGGGCTTTCATGGGTATCATTGCAGCGCTGATCATCGGCGCCATCGCGGGCTGGCTGGCAGGGCTGATCGTGCGCGGCGCCGGTTTCGGCCTGATCGGCAACATGGTCATCGGCATCGTCGGCGCGCTGGTCGCAAGCTACGTGCTGCCGGCACTGCACATTGCGCTCGCCAGCGGCACGCTGGGGACGATCCTGGACGCCACGATCGGCGCCGTCATCGTGCTCGTGATCCTCTCATTGATCAGGCGCGCTTGATTATTTCTGCTTCCGATGGCAGCCATCATCTCAAGGCCGCAGCGGCGTTGCCGCTGCGTAGCCACTCAACACAAGTTCGAACGATGAGCGAGACGCGATGAAATTTACCGGCACCCAGGACTACGTCGCCACCGACGACCTCAAAGTGGCCGTCAATGCGGCGATCGTGCTCGAGCGCCCGCTGCTGGTGAAGGGCGAGCCGGGGACGGGCAAGACCGTGCTGGCCGAGGAAGTCGCAAAGGCCGTCAACGCGCCGCTGCTCACTTGGCACATCAAGTCGACCACCAAGGCGCAGCAGGGCCTTTACGAATACGACGCGGTGTCGCGGCTGCGCGACAGCCAGCTCGGCGACAGCAGGGTGTCCGACATCAAGAACTACATCAAGCGCGGCAAGCTGTGGGAGGCCTTCACGGCTGAGCAGCGGCCGGTGCTCTTGATCGACGAGATCGACAAGGCCGACATCGAGTTCCCGAACGACCTGCTGCTCGAGCTCGACCGGATGGAATTCCACGTCTACGAGACCAACGAGACCATCAAGGCGAAGCTGCGCCCGATCGTCATCATCACGTCCAACAACGAGAAGGAGTTGCCGGATGCGTTCCTGCGCCGCTGCTTCTTCCACTACATCAAGTTCCCCGATCCGGATACGATGGGCCGCATCGTCGACGTGCACTTCCCTAACATCAAGAAGCGTCTGGTCGAGGAGGCCCTGCGCATCTTCTTCGAGGTCCGCGACGTGCCCGGCCTGAAGAAGAAGCCGTCGACCTCCGAGCTGCTCGACTGGCTCAAGCTGCTGCTCAACGAGGACATCGGACCCGAGCAGTTGCGCGAGCGCGATCCGCGCAAGCTGATCCCGCCGCTGCACGGTGCGCTGCTCAAGAACGAGCAGGACGTGCACCTGTTCGAGCGGCTCGCCTTCCTCAGCCGGCGCGAGGTGTGAGGCGCCCGGCTCAATCCGACGGGGCCGAACGCGTCATTGCGGCGCCGTCCTCTCGATCAGGCGTCCGAGCGCGCGCATGATCCCATCGACGGCAATCGGCTTCTCGCAGCGGAGGATCTTCGAGAAGCGGTCCGGAATGACCGATTCGTCGTAACCGGTGGTGAAGACGAAGGGCACGCCGCGCTCGACAAGCAGATCGGCGACCGGAAACGCCATGTCGCCGCGCAGGTTCACGTCGAGAACGGCGCCTTCGATCCGCCCCTCGCGTTTGATCAACGCGAGCGCGTCAGGGACGGTTCCGACCGGGCCCAGGATCGTGCCACCGGCGCCGCCGAAGGCGCAGCGCAGCTCGTCGGCAAGCATGTATTCGTCCTCGACGATGAGGATATGACGGTCGCGAAGCGAGCGTTCAGGCATGCTCATCGAGCTCCAGTGTGGTGAGCGAAACGGGAATCGATATCGTGCAACGGACACCGTCGGATTCGAAAGTGTATGAGGTCCTCGCGCTGAGCTGATAGGGCAAGGCCTGTTCGATCAGCTCGCGCCCTTGTCCGGTGCCGCGGGGCATCGTGGCTGGCGGCGGCATGTCGACGCCGCTCTCGCGCCACTCGATGTGCAGCCAGGGTCGTCCCTCCGCGCCTTCGCACTCGAGCGACCAGCCCACGCAGAGCCGGCCGGACGGCTGCGCCAGCGCACCATACTTGACCGCGTTGGTGGCGAGCTCGTGCAGCGCCATGGCAAGGGTCTGAACCGTCGACGACCGCAGCCGAACGCCGGACGGCCCCGAAAGCTCGATGCGCTCGGAACCGCCGGCGACAGCAGACAGCTCGCTGCGGATCAGATCGTCGAAGGTGACGCGATCATGCTCCTTGAGGCGCGACAGCAGGCCCTGGGCGCGCGACAGCGTATCCAGCCTATCACGGAAGCGGGCGCGAAAATCGCCGAGATCGGTGCTCGCGCGCGCCGTCTTGTCGGCCATCGAGCGGACCACGCCGAGCAGGTTGCGGGTGCGATGCTGCAGTTCGGCGACCAGCACCTTCTGCCGCTCCTCCCATTCGCGCCGCTCGGTCACGTCGACCATGGCGCCGGTCATGCGGATCGGTCGTCCTGCATCGTCATAGAAGAAGCGCCCACGGCCGTACAGGCAGCGAATTGCGCCGCCCGGATGCACAACACGAAACTCGCTGACATATTCCTGGTGCGCCTCCATCGCGCGGTGAAGCGCGGCTTCGGCTGCGGGACGATCGTCGGGATGGATGCGCGCGGCCCAGACCTCGTAGCTCGGGGTCAGTTCGCCAACACCATAGCCTTCCATGCGAAAGTGCTCGTCCGACCAATACACCTCGCCGGTCGCGACGTTCCAGTCCCACAGGCCGAGCCGCCCCACCTCGACCGCGCTGCGCAGGCGCTCCTCGCTCTTGCGCAACTCCCGTTCGGCCTTGTTCTGCTCGGAGATGTCGCGCGCCGTTCCGAACCACTCGATGATCTCGCCGTTGCGCCCGAGAATGGGGATGGCGCGCGAATGGATCCAACCGAGGCTGCCATCGATCCGGATGACACGGTGCTCCAGCTCGAACATGCTCTTCGTCGCAACGACCCTGCTGATCGCCGCCATCACCTGCGGCTGATCGTCCTGATGAATGTATTTCGCGAGCCAGCCCTGGCTCGGCTTCATCGTATCGGCAATGAAGTCCTTGCCCTGCAACTGGCGCATCTCCCGCCAGTCAGGACTCATGCGATAGACGACGTCGGAGCTCGCCGTCACGAAAGCGCGATAGCGCTCCTCGCTGGCACGCAGCCGCTCCGTCGCCTCGGCACGCAGCCGGGCCATCTTGAGATGCGCCTCGACGCGCGCCAGCAGTTCACGCGCACTGAACGGCTTGATGAGATAATCATCCGCACCGGCCTCCATGCCTTCGACGCGGCTCTCTTCTGCGGCCCGGGCCGACAGCAGGATCACCGGGATGGTGCCGACCTGTTCATCGGCGCGCAGCCGGGCGAGCAACTGCATGCCATCGATGCGCGGCATCATCACGTCCGACAAAACGAGGTCGGGTTTGTCGCGGGCGATGGCTGCGAGCGCGGCTTCACCATCGGCGACGGTCTCGACATCGTAGCGCGCTGCGAGCAGGCGGCGGACATAGTCGCGCATGTCGGCATTGTCGTCGGCCAGGAGGATGCGGGGGCGCGGCCCGGCCCTGTTGGCGGAGGGGGCGGGGACGTCGATGTCCCGAACGGCATGCGCATCGAGCGGCGGCGTATCCGGCAGCCAGCGCAACGCCTCCTCGATGAAGGGGCGCTCACCGCGGAACATCGGCTCCTGCGCTGGCGCCGCGTCGACCTGGTCGGACGGCAGATGGCTTCGTCCCCTGGGAATTCTGACTACGAACGTGCTGCCCTGCCCGGCTTCGCTGGTCGCTGCGACGGATCCACCGTGCAACTCGGCGAGCTCATGCACAAGCGCGAGCCCGATGCCCGAGCCTTCATGGGTGCGGCCGCGCGCGCCGGCGACGCGATGGAAACGGTCGAAAAGTCGCGGCAGCTCGTGCTGCGGGATGCCGGTTCCGGTGTCCTTCACGCTCAGCTCGAAATGACGATCGCAGGTGACGAGCCGGACCTCAATGTCGCCCGTGAAGGTGAACTTGAACGCGTTGGACAGCAGGTTGAGGACGATCTTCTCCCACATTTCGCGATCGACATAGGCCGGCTCCGGCAGCGGCGGGCAATCCACGATCAGCCTGAGGCCGGCGGCCTCGATCGCCGAGCGGAAGGTGCTGGCGATCTCCGCGGTCAGGCTCGCGAGGTCGACCGGCGCGTAGACCGCCTGCATCCTGCCGGCCTCGATCCGCGAGAAATCCAGCAGCGTGTTGACCAGCTTGAGCAGCCGCAAGGCATTGCGCTGGGCGATTTCCAACCGGTCGCGATCCGCCGGCGGCAAGCTCTGCGACCGCAGCAGGACATCTTCGAGCGGACCGAGCATCAGCGTCAGCGGCGTGCGAAACTCGTGGCTGACATTGGCGAAGAACGCGGTCTTGGCCCGATCGATCTCGGCGAGCGTCTCGGCGCGGCGCCGCTCCTGCTCATAGGCCAGCGTCTCGGCGAAGGCGCTGCCGAGTTGAGCGGCCATCAGATCGAAAAAGCCCTGGTGCTCGGCATCGAGGGCGCGGCGCGGATTGACGCCACAGATCAGGATCGCCGTCGCCTGCTCCCGGCCCGTGGCAACCGGCAGCGCAAGCGCCAGCTGTGGCGGCTCGGGCCATGCGCCGGTCGGCACGCCGGCAAATTTCGCACGATCCAGCACGACGCGAATCGGTGCCGCCGCACGCGCCGCCTCCCGGATCGGCCACAGCGCGCCTCCGTTGCCGTCGAGGGCAATCTGCGCCGGCGCGATCGCGCTGTCCGGCTGCACCCCCGCAGCGCTCAACAGCCGTGCCGATCGCTGGTCCTCGCTGAGCTGGTAGATCACCGCAAACGGGACGTCATGCGGATTCTCGGCGAGGACATCGGTGGCTTCGCGACAAGCGTGGGCCAGACTGTCGGCACGGCCGCGCGCGGCGAGATCGCGCAAGGTCCGCATGCGGCGCTCGCCCACGACCCGGGCCGTCGTCTCGATGACGGGGGTGAATACGCCGCCGACGCCGCCGGTCTCATCGCGAATCGGCGAATACGAGAACGAAAAATAGGTCTCTTCGAGGTAGCCATGGCGGTCGATGAACAGCGGCATGTCGCGTGAGCGGGTCGCTTCGCCAAGCCCAACGACCTGCCGCAACATCGGGCTGATGACCTCCCAGATCTCGGACCATACCGCGCGCCCCGGTGCCCCCAGCGCGGCGGGATGCTTCTGCGAGCCGAGGATCGGGCGATACTCGTCATTGTAGAGCATGACGAGCTCCTGGCCCCACCAGATCAGGATCGGGAACGCGCAGTCCAGGCAGGTGCTGACCGACGTGCGCAACGACTGAGGCCAGCTCTCGGGCGGCCCCAACGGCGTCCGTGACCAATCATGGATGCGCATGAGCGCTCCCATCTCGCCGCCACCCTGCAGGAAGTCGGCCCCGCGCGCGAACGCCTGAAACGTTGCGCGACCGGCATCCGAATGCTGGTTCACTCCTGGTCCCTTTTGGCCCCTTTTTCGCCGCACAGTATCGCGAAATGCGCGCGGGCGCCAAGCACGGGCCCGAACGAGCGACAAGCGCATCGACGGGGAACTCGGCGGCGAGGCGGGTTCCATCTGTCCATCCACAGCCGATCTCGCAATTTGGGACAGTCCGCCGCAAACGCTCGACGTGCGCGCCTGCGCTTGTTAAGCGCCAGCCTCTGCGTGAGGCGGGGTTGAGTCGGGGCACATGACGGTTGCGATCGAGATGGGGCAGACGGCGGCGGGATCGCCTGCAGCTCTCGACCTCGAGGAACTCCTGGCGACCCGGCTCCTGGTGCAGGGCAATTCCGGCTCCGGCAAGTCGCATCTCTTGCGCCGCCTGCTGGAGCAGAGCGCGCCCTGGGTGCAGCAGACGATCATCGATCCGGAGGGCGACTTCGTCACGCTCGCCGAGCGATTCGGCCATCTCGTGATCGCGGCCGAGGATCACACCGAGCGCGCGCTGCAGGTCGCCGGCGAACGGGCGCGGATGCATCGCGTCTCGACGGTCCTCAACCTCGAAGGCCTCGATGCCGAGAATCAGATGCGGCGCGCGGCCGCCTTTCTCAACGGCCTGTTCGAGATCTCCCGCGACCATTGGTACCCGATGCTGGTCGTGGTCGACGAGGCCCAACTGTTCGCACCGGCCGTCGCGGGCGAAGTCTCCGACGAGGCCCGCAAGGCTTCGCTCGGCGCGATGACCAACCTGATGTGCCGCGGTCGCAAGCGCGGGCTGGCGGGGGTGATCGCGACGCAACGACTGGCGAAGCTCGCCAAGAATGTCGCGGCCGAGGCCTCGAACTTCCTCATGGGCCGCACCTTCCTCGACATCGACATGGCCCGCGCCGCCGACCTGCTCGGCATGGAGCGGCGCCAGGCCGAGGCGTTCCGCGACCTCGAGCGCGGCCAGTTCATGGCGCTGGGCCCTGCGCTGTCGCGCCGGCCGCTGGGCCTGCGCATCGGCCCGACTGACACCAAGCCGCGCAACGCGACGCCGCGGCTGATGCCGCTGCCGGAGGCCTCGCTCGAGGACGCCCGCGCGGTGATTCTCGCCGCACCGCCGCCCGAGACGAACGCGAGGCCGCAGCGCAAGCCGCAGCCCGAGCTGCTCGACCAGTTGATGGCGGCGAAGTCCGCCGCGCTCGAACTGCGCCCCGAACCGCCGGCGCCCGCCGTCAGCGAGGAGGAGCTCGCCGAGCGCCGCGCCCGCGTCGAGCGCGTGCTGCGCGCCGTGCTGGCCGAGCCCGACGCCGGCTTCCGCGCCGTCGGCGTGCTGTACCAGGAGTTCGTCGTGCGCTGCCGCATCGAGGGGCTGGGCACGGCGGTGCCCGACCTCAACGAGTTCCGCCGCATGCTGACGCGCGCCCGCGCGGGGCTCGGCGGCGACGAGACGGCCGACGACGCCGGCTGGCGGGACGTCACGCTGCGCGCCTCGCTGCTCCCTGAGGACATGCAGGGCGTGTTCATGATGATCGCCCGCGCCGCCAAGGACGGGCGCCCCTGCCCGAGCGATGCCGCGATCGCCCGCGCCTATGGCTCGCACTCGTTGCGCCGGGCGCAGCGCCTGCTGACCTATATCGAGGACCAGGGCCTCATCGTCTGCCAGCTCGATGGCGCCGGCCGCCGCATCGTCACTTTGGTCGAACTCGCCTGGGCCACCGCGCCGGGTGATCCCAATGCCGACGACGCCGAGCAAAGTCTCGTCACCTCATCATCTTGAGGATGCGCCCGGATCGCTCCGGGCGCATCCCGATATCGTTCGCGATCAGGTCGCGGCGATCCTGCCCATCGCCGGGTCGCTGATGCTGGGCCGGCCGTTCTCGACATGACCCGCGAGCTGCCAGTTGAAGTTGGCATCGGTATCAGTCGTGACCGTCAGATCGTACCAGCCATGGGTCTGCTGCAGGCGAACCCGCGTCTCGAGCCGCTGTCCGCGCTGCAGGCGGTGCCGCTCGCTGCGTCCGGTGTAGTTGTCGGCCAGCGTCACGACGCAGCTCGCCCCCTTGTTGGTGAGCGCGATCGCAAGGCTGCGCGAATCGTCGCCATCGTCCCAATCGCAGAGATGGACGGTGTCGACATCGACCAGCGCGGCGGTGGTGGCGACGCCGCCCTTGAAGTGGCGGAAGAAGCCGTTCGGCCCGTACACCGACAGATCGTACTGGCCGGCGCTGGCCGCAAGGTCCCATGCGCCCCGCAGCGACTTGCCGGCCTCGACGGTGTAGCTCCACGGTCCGGCCGCGGTGTTGCCGGAGCGGACGTGGAAGCAGACGCCCGCCTGCCCCGGATTGACGAAGCGGATCGCAAACGTCCTGTGCGCGGCGTCGGCATCGCCGTCGACGCGGAGATCGTAGGGCAGCGCGCGCGCCGGGCGAATGCCAGGCTCCTGCTGCGGCATCACCTGCTTGGCCGGCGGAACCGGGTGATAGTCGTCGAAACGCGCACCGGAGGTGATGTCCGCGACCGGCGGCTTGAAGCCGGCCGTGCTCGGCAGCGGTGCCATGCCTTCGTTGGGCGAGGTGAAGTTGAACGCCGAGGTGAGATCGCCGCACACCGCGCGCCGCCAGGCCGGGATGTTGCTCTCGAACAAATCAGGCGCCTTGTGATGGAAGCGGCGCTCGATGAAACGGATCACCGAGGTGTGATCGAACACTTCCGAGCACACGAAGCCGCCGCGCGACCACGGCGACACCACCAGCATCGGCACGCGCACGCCAAGGCCGTAGGGACCAGCCACGTGGCTGCCGTCGCCGTTGAAGAGGTCCGTGCTCACATCGACGGTCGACTGGCCCCAGGCCTGCGACATCGCCGGATACGGGCCGACGACATGGTCGAAGAATCCGCCGCCTTCGTCGTAGTTGATGATCAGCGCGGTCTTGCTCCACAGTTCCGGATTCGACGTCAGGATGTCGAGCACCTTGGAGATGTACCAGGCGCCCGGCCCCGGCAGCCAGTTCGGATGCTCGCTGAACGCTTCGGGAGCTGCGATCCACGACACCTGCGGCAGCGTGCCGTTGCGCACGTCGTTGCGCAGCCCGTCGAACAGGTTCTCGAACGTGCCGCCCTTGGCGATGTTGCTGCCGCGCAGCGCCTTCTCGTACAGCGGGCTGCCCGGCTGCGCGTTCTGATACTGGTGGAAATACAGCAGCGAGTTGTCGCCGTAATTGCCGATCCACGGATTCTGGGTCCAGCCCCAGAAGCCTTCCGCCGTCAGGCCGAGACCGATGTCCTGGTAGACCTTCCAGGAGATGCCGGCCTTCTCCAGCCGCTCCGGGAACGTGGTCCAGTCGTAGCCGGCTTCCGCATTGGTGATGACCGGGCCGCCGCCCTTGCCGTCGTTGCCGTCCCAGCCGGTCCACAAGTAGTAGCGGTTCGGATCGGTCGGGCCCATCACCGAGCAGAAATACGAATCGCACACCGTGAAGGCGTCCGCGAGCGCATAGTGCCAGGGCAGATCCTGCCGATTCATGCAGGTCATCGTCGTGGTGCCCTTGTTGGCGATCCACTTGTCGTAATTGCCGTTGTTCCAGGCCTTCTGGCCGTCGTTCCAGCCATGCGCCACGTCCTCGACATAGACCTGGCCGGCATTGTCGACGCGGAACGGCATCACCGATCCCGTGCCGCCCGGCTGCTGCCACACCGGGTTGCCGTTCGGCAGCTTCACGGCGCGCGGATCGTTGAAGCCGCGCACGCCGCGCATCGCGCCGAAGTAATGATCGAAGGCGCGGTTCTCCTGCATCAGCACAACGATGTGCTTGACGTCCTCGATGCTGCCGTGGCGGTTGAACGCCGGAATGGCATGCGCGCGCTCGATGCTCTGGCCGAGGGCCGCGGTCGCAGCCGACGCTCCGAGCAGCCGCAGGAACTCGCGCCGGTTGTGCGCGATCGTGTTCGACATCTCGTTCATTCCCCATGGTGATGACGGTGTCGAGCGACTTAGGTCGGCGCGTTAACAGCCGCGTGACCGGCCGGTAAAGGATGTGTGGCAGGCTTTTGACGCCGCGCGGCGGTGCGGCATTCGCGGCGGCGCGAAGGCGCCCTGCCGCGATCCGCGTCGAAGCCGCCATTGCCCTTGCGCCAGAGGCGAAAAGCTGAATGATCCGTTCGGGTTGAGACGACGACAGGCCGGGCCGCCACCGGGTTTGGCGCGTTGCGTTTTTGAGGATGATTTGCATATGCCGACGTTGACGGTGCAAGCGGCGGGTCTGCAGGGAGCGCCGGTATGGATATGGCTGCAGGTCGTGTCCAACGGACTGGTCGCCAGCGCCTTCTTCACCATCGCCTTCGTGGTCGGCACGTTTCTGCGGCGGCGTTGGCGCGACGTGATGTTCCGCGGCATCGTCGGGGCGCTTGCGACTTTCGTGGCCGTCGTCGGTGTCACCCGCGTGCTCGCGATCGTCGATCTCTGGGTGCCGACCTCGACCATCACAGGGATCATCAACGTCTTTCTCGGCGTGACCTCGATCGGGATCATCGTCGTCATGATCAAGATGCTGCCGCAACTGCTGGTGCTGCCGACGCGCATCACCTTGCAGAAGGCCTATGCGCAGCTCGAGGAGGAGATCCGGCAGCGCCGCGCCGCGGAGGCGATGGTGCGGCGATTCCAGGAGATCGAGGCCAACGAGGCCCAGGTCCGTCAGGCACAGAAGATGGAGGCGATCGGCCAGCTCACCGGCGGCGTCGCGCACGACTTCAACAACATCCTGACCGTCATCACCGGGACGATCGAGATCCTCGCCGATGCGGTCAAGGACAAGCCCCAGCTCGCCGGCATCGCCGGCATGATCAGCGCCGCCGCCGAGCGCGGCGCCGATCTGACCCGGCACCTGCTTGCCTTCTCGCGCCGCCAGCCGCTGCAGCCCCGCGCCACCGACATCAATGCGCTCGTCGTCGAAGCCGGCCGTCTGCTGCGGCCGACGCTCGGCGAGCAGATCGAGATCGAATCGATGCTGGCCCATGACAGCGCGCCGGCGCTGATCGATCCGAGCCAATTGTCGACGGCGATCCTCAACCTCGCGCTCAACGCGCGCGACGCGATGCCGGACGGCGGCAAGCTGACCTTGGAGACCAAGAACGTCACGCTCGACGAGCACTACGCGCAACTGAACCGCGACGCCAAGCCCGGAAGCTACGTCATGATCGCGGTCAGCGACACCGGCCAGGGCATTCCCGCCCCGCTGCTCGACAAGGTGTTCGAGCCGTTCTTCACCACCAAGGACGTCGGCAAGGGCTCGGGTCTCGGCCTCAGCATGGTCTATGGCTTCGTCAAGCAATCGAACGGCCACGTCAAGATCTACAGCGAGGAAGGCCACGGCACGACGGTCAAGCTCTATCTGCCGCGGGCCGCGAGCGCGCCGGAGCCGCCGGCGGCCGAGCCCGGCCGGCCGGCTGTCGCACAGGGCGACGAGACCATCCTGATCGTCGAGGACGATGCGCTGGTGCGCGACTACGTCGTGGCTCAGGTGCGCCGTCTCGGCTATCGCACGCTCGCCGCGAGCAACGCCGCCGAGGGCCTGGCGCTGATCGACAATCCGGAACGGATCGACCTGCTGTTCACCGATGTCATCATTCCAGGCGGCATGAACGGCCGCCAGCTCGCGATCGAGGCCGAGAAGCGCCGTCCCGGGCTGAAGGTGCTCTACACATCGGGCTACACGGAGAACGCGATCGTGCATCATGGGCGGCTCGATGCCGACGTGCTGCTGCTCGCCAAACCCTACGTCAGCGCCGATCTTGCGCGCATGATCCGCACTGCGCTGGAGGCGTGAGACTGACATCGGTCGTTGCGGTCGCGCGTCCGACATCTGATCGACGTTTCCAACAGCCCATCCTCGCCATGTCTGTCATCACCCGCGAAGCCGGGCGTGACGGCGGAGCTTGTAGAGGCTCATGCTGATCTCACATCCGCCCATTCTGCTCATGAGTACACGCTCTCGCAGCTGATGAGGCCCGAGTGATGCGGCGGTCACGTCCCCTCCCCAACAACGAGAGGGCGCAGGGAAGGCCGGGAGCTCGCCGCCCCCATGGCCCCCGTGCGGAAAGAATGCACGGGGCAGGAACCACAGGTTCGGCCGAGACATCCCGGCCTTCCCTGCGCGATGGCTCTACGAATTATACGTGATCTCCCTGGGGATCGGCTGTCTTGCCCCCATCGTCCGCGCGTGCCGTCAAGCAACGACCGCGGACTTGACCTCAGCGTCGAGAGGCCAGGACCACACGACTTCTCCGTACGCGCCGACTGCGCTCGTCTGGCGCAGCCATCACGTCCATCGCCCCCCACCTCCACGTATCGTGACGACGCGTACGTCCCTCTGCACGAGGCGGGTTGGCAGGAGATAAGCACACTTTCCGAAAAAGCGAAAGGAAAATTTTGTTGCGTGCGCGGGATGCCGGACTGCCTGGAAGCTCACGCCAGGATGAAAACAGCGCCGCTCACCCAGCAAGGCGTCGCTGCGGCTCCTCGGCGCCATCAGGCCTGTATTCGAGCAGGTCGCCCGGCGGGAGACATCCTCGGCTCAGGACCTATTGAATTGCTTGCGGGACAAGGGCGGCTCGATTCACTGGCACCCCGAGGAGACGCCGGCATGAGTGATCTGTGCTTATGGGGTAATCTTCCACGTTTAGGTGTTTGCTGACGAGTTCATCCACACGATTTCCCAAACGTAGCCATCCGGGTCTTCAATGTGGCGGTTGTACATGAAGCCGAGATCCTGAGCTGGGTTGGGATCGGCGCGTCCGCCCGCAGCAACAGCGCGAGTTAGGGTTGCATCAACGGCATCGCGGTCGGCGACCGTAAGGGCGAACATAGCCTGACTCTCGCGTCGAGCGTCGCCGATCGGGCGTTTGGTGAATTCGCGATATTGATCGTGGGTCAGCAGCATCACACCGATCGTGTTCGTGAACATGAGGGACGTCGAGCTTTCGCCGGAAAACTGTGAGTTCACCGCCCCACCAAGGGCAACGTAGAATGCTGTCGACGCGGCGAGATCTCTCACGGGGAAGTTCACCAAAATCATGTTGGGCATCGCTTTCATTCCAAGACCTATGAGGCCAAGCTGTCGCCTCGCCTCATAGCGGTAGTCCAAATGTATCTTAATATCAAGATACTTTATCGAAAGACACTTGCCCATGGATCGTGCCGAGATCGCTTCAAAACAATGGGCTCGCGAGCGCCCTGATCTTCCAACGCTGCCTGTAGAGCTCGTGGGGCGTTTGCTTGACGCCGCCGCACGGGTGATCCGCGACCACATGAACCCATTGCTCGCAGAAGCAGGGCTACAGGTTGGCGAGTTTGACGTCCTCACGCCCCTCAGGCGCGCCGGTGAGCCCTATATGCTTTCACCGACCCAGCTCTATGAAGCGGCAATGATCTCTTCAGGCGGCATGACGAACCGCCTCGATCGGTTGGAGCGCGCCGGATTGGTCGAACGATACCCCGATCCCAATGACCGACGTGGCAGGCAAATTGCCTTAACCCCTGCCGGCAAGCGCGCGATCGACGATCTGATCGGTCCAATGGTGGCCCTGGAGGCACGATTGATTTCCGTCCTGACACCGGCGGAACAGAAGACGCTCAACGCTCTTCTCAAGAAATTGCTCACCGGCCTCTAGGTCGTTTTGGCACCTCAGCCTTCACCTATCACCTGGGACGACTGCTTCACGCTGGCCGCGAGCTATGTGATCTCGTCCAACTACGCGGTTGCGGGTGCCGACACAATCTCGAGATTCCGGGTTCAAGGCCTACGGCCTTGCCCCGGAATGTCGATGGTCGCGACGCAAGAGGATTGCGTCCGTCAATTCGGCCCCGCGTTCCAGGTCACCGGCAGATTCAGCAGGCCACGGAAGGCCCAGCCGCCGATGCGCACGGGCTCGGTGTTTCGGAGCCTCAGGTTCGGCAGTCGCGCAAACAGCGTCGGCAATGCGACCTCGGCAATCATCGCCCGCGAGGCCCAGGCGCCGGCGCAGAAATGCGGACCGGCGCCGAAGGCGATGCTCTTGGAGACGTCGCGGCGGATGTCGAAGCGATCCGGCCCGGAAAAATGCGCCTCGTCGCGGTTGGCCGAGCCGAACATCAGGAACACGCGCTCCTCCGGCTCGAAGGCGACGTCGCGAATCGTCCAGGGCTTGGCGATGCGCCGGGGCGACATGCCGATCGGCGAGATCCAGCGGGCATATTCCTCGAATACCTGCAGCCAGCGCACCTCGCCATTGAGGGCCAGCGCGAGCTGATCGGGATGCGTCAGCAGCGCCCATACCGTGCCGGCGATCGCATCGCGCGGCTCGTTCTGGCCACCCGAGATGGCGAGCTTGATGTTGGCGCGGATGCTCTCCATCGGCATTTGCGTGGCAAGCATCACGCCAAGCAGGCTCTGGTTCGGGGTCTTCTCCAGCACCGGCAGCATGTCGTCGATGGCGGCGTCGATGCCGGCAGTCGCGGCGCTGCAACGCGCCTCGACCGCGGGATCGGCGGTGTAGTTGGCGATGCCGTCGATCATCGCCTGCGACCACGCATTCATGTCCTGAAAGCGCATGTTGGTGAGGCCGGTGATCAGCTTCAGGCACTCGGCCGAGAACGGCAATGCGAAGTCGCGGACGAGGTCCACGTCGGCGGTGGGATCGAGCGCGTCGATCAGCCGGTCGGCATGGGCCTGGAACTGCGCCAGCCAGTGCACCCGCACGGCCCGCGGCGACACCGCCGGCGCGATCGCCTGGCGCTCGGCCATGTGCGCCGCGCCATCCTTGCGCATCATGTTGTGGCCCATCAGCCGGTTCATCAGGCCCTGCGGCTGATGCGAGCTGAAGACGTCGATCTGCTTCTCGGACACGAAGATGTCGTCGCGACGGCACAACAGCGTACTGCCGAGCTGCGGCACGAAGGCGATCGGCGCCTCCTGGCGCATGCGCGCCAGCGCCGGATAGGGATCGGCCCAGAAGGTGGCGGTATCGATATCGAAGCGCGGTGCTGTGCTCACTCTCGGTCTCCGGTCTGACGGCGCAGGCTAGCTGCACGCTCCGGCAACGTCTGTCCCGGCGATGGGTGACAGCAGGCGAGCCCTCCTCGCTCAGTTCAGCGGCCGCGGTGTCGCCATCAGGCGGAGGGCGATCGCAAACAGCTCGTTCTGCGAGGCGATGCCGAGCCTTTCATAGGCGCGCTTGCGATAGGTGAAGACGGAGTTGAGGGCGATGCCAAGATCCCCGGCGATCGCCTCGGAGGTGAAGCCTTCGAGGATGCGACGGCAGACGTCCTTCTCCCGCGCGGTCAGCACCGACAGCGGTCCGCCGGCGGCAAACAACGAAGCAAATTTGTCGGCGGGGTCCATCGCGGCGGCGCAATCCTGACAATGACGCGCGACGATGGCCCCCACGATCGGGGCGACCGCGGCGATGCGCTGGCGCTCGTGGGGCGCAAAACCGCCTTGCACAGCGGTGCGATAGAAGTTCACGTAGGTGCAGTGCTCGCCGACCCAGATCGCGGTGGCGGCCTTGTCGACGATCTCGGAATCTTCGAAGAACAGCTTGCGGTAGCCCTTCGGGTACATGCGGCGCGCGAAATTCGGCAGCAGGATGTGGCGCGCGTCCGCGCGCCTGCGGAAGATCGTGTCCCGGTTCGGATCGGCCGTGTGGAAATGCTCCGAATAGGCCGCGCCGAGATCAGGCCCGATCGCGATGTTCCCCGTGCTGAGCAGGCAGCGCGCCGAGCGCTGGTTCTCGAAGGTGAACACCATGCAGTGGCCGACATCGGCAACGGTGCGCAGCGTCTCGATCAGGACTTGCGGAAACTCGGGCTGTCCGATCGCGAGCACCATCGCGCCGACGGCGCCGGCCGCCTCGATGCCAGGCCCCTGAGCCTCCATGCGTTCCTCCCGGATCTCTTTGTTCGCTGAAACCTAGCAGCAACCCGCCTCGGCTGGAAGCGCCGCCCCGCGTCACCAACCACGGGGACAGACACGAGGCCGCCAGTCCGGCTACGCTCATTGGCCAAAGTCTCGGCCAGTCAACGCGCCGAGCACGCTCAACGGGGAGGAACCACGATGAGAGCCGCGCTCACGGCGATCGGAATTGCTGCAACGATGGCTTTCGGCTCGCCCGCGCGCGCCGACATCAAGGTCGGTATCGTGGTGTCCGCAACCGGGCCCGGCTCGGCGCTCGGGCAGCCGCAGATCAAGGCGGTAGCTGCGCTGCCGAAGGAGATCGGCGGCGAGAAGATCGTCTATATCGCGCTCGACGACGAATCCGACAGCGTGAAGGGATTGCAGAACGCGCGCCGGCTGGTGATCCAGGATGGTGTCGACGTCATCATCGGCTCGTCGCTGACGCCGGTCACCATGCCGATGCTCGACGTCGCGCTCGAAAGCAGGACGCCGCTGCTGTCGCTGGCGGCCTCGACCGCGATCGTGCAGCCGATGGACGACAAGCGCAGATGGGCATTCAAGGTCGTGCCCAATGACGACATCATGGCCGCGGCGATGCTCAAATACATCGCCAGGAGCGGGGTGAAGACGCTCGGCTTCATCGGCGTGTCCGACGGCTATGGCGAAGGCTACTATCAGGAGGTGACGAAGCTGGCGCCGAAGCTCGGGCTCACGGTGACCACCCACGAGGTCTATGCCCGCGGCGACACCAGCGTCACCGGCCAGGCGCTCAAGGTGATCGCCACCAATCCGGACGCGGTGTTCATCGCCTCGGCCGGCACGCCGGCTGTGCTGCCGCAGCAGGCGCTGCGCGAGCGCAGCTATGCGGGCAAGATCTTCCAGACCCACGGCGTCGCGACGCAGGAGTTCATCAAGCTCGGCAAGGAGAATGTCGAGGGTGCGGTATTCGCCGGCGAGGCGTTCTCGATCGCCGACGATCTCGCGCCTGAGGATCCGTTCCGTCGGGCCAACGACGCATTCGTGACCGCCTATCAGGCCGTCAACGGCGACAAGCCGAACATCTTCGCCGCGCATCTGTGGGACACGGTCACCTTGCTAAAGGGCGCGATTCCCGGCGCACTGAAGGCCGCCAAGCCCGGCACCCCGGAGTTTCGTAGCGCCCTGCGCGACGCGCTGGAGCGCGGCAAGGACGTCTATCTCAACAACGGCCTGTCCAACATGAGCCCGACCGACCACAACGGCTACGACGAGCGCTCGGCGTTTCTGATCAAGGTCGAGGGCGGGAAGTTCAGGCTGGTGAAGTAGTTTGTGCACGTCGCGCGTGACCGCCGCCTGCCGCACGGGCAGTGAGCTCCCCTCCCCCTTGCGGGGAGGGGTCGGGGGTGGGGGGTCCGCGAGTCCTGCTCTAAATGATGAGCGATTGAGAGCTCCGAACCGTGTCCACATCGTTAGCTCGCCGGGCCACCCTCGGCTTGCTTTGACTCGTGCGATAGATCACGACTTGCAGATATCGTGGTTCGCTCTTGCGAAACAACAGCGCCCTGCCGACAGCGCGCCCACAACGGAGTTCAGCGCCCGTGGACCCCCACCCCCGACCCCTCCCCGCAAGGGGGAGGGGAACTCACCTCCGCTGGGGTGATTGCCCGACCTCCAAGCAAGTGCCGAGTGTGGGGCGCCCCATTACGCCGACAGGCTCTCCGCCGCCGGCGCCTTGCCCAAAATCAGGTCCGCCGCCTTGTCGCCGATCATCAAGGTCGCAGCATTGAGGTTGGCGGAGATCATGCGCGGCATGATCGAGGCATCGGCGACGCGCAGGCCCTGAAGGCCGTGGACGCGGAGCTGGTCGTCGACCGTGGCCCAGGTCGAGTCCGCCGGTCCCATGCGACAGGAACAGCCGGGATGGAACGTGGTGGTGGCACGCTGCGTTGCGGCTGCCAGGAGCTCGTCATCGCCTTGCACCTTCGGCCCAGGAAAATCCTCGTACGCGTAGTACGGCGCGAGCGGCGCGGAGGCGAGCAGCCGCCGCGCCAGCTTCATGCCGGCGACGACGACGCGGCGATCGAGCTCGGCGGTGAGATAGTTGGTCTGGATCAGCGGCGGCGCGAACGGATCGGCCGAGCGCAGCCGCACATAGCCGCGGCTCTCCGGTCGCTGCTGCCACGACGCGACCGTCATGCCGGGCTCGTCCTCGAGCTGGCCCTGCACGCCCTCCTTGTAGCTCGCCGGCGTGAAGGTGAGCTGCAGGTCGGAGCTTTCGGCGGTCTCGCCGGAATGCCAGAAGCAGTAGACCATGGTCGGCGACAGCGACAGGATGCCGCGCCGCGTCACCGCCCATTTCAGCGCCTCGCCCCACAGATTCACGCCGCGCGCGAGCTCGTTGATGGTCTTGATGTTCTTGACGCGCGCCACCGTGCGCGGCGCGTAGTGGTCCTGCAGGCCCTCGCCGACGCTTCGGAGCGCATGACGCACCTCGATGCCGTGCTCCTGCAGCAGCTCGGGCGCACCGATGCCGGACAGCTGCAGCAGCTGCGGCGAATTGTAGGTGCCGCCGGACAGGATCACTTCTTTTCGCGCGCGCACCTCGACCGGGACGCCGCCGCGCCCGCCACGGCTATAGCGCACGCCGACCGCACGCTTGCCTTCGAGCACGACGCCGGTGGCATGCGCATGGGTGCGCACCTCGACGTTCGGCCGCTTGCTGGCCGGACGCAGGAACGCGGTTGCCGACGACACGCGGCGGCCGTTCTGAATGGTGCGCTGGACGTAGGAGACGCCTTCCTGGATCGCACCGTTGTAGTCGGGATTGCGCGGGATTCCGAGCGACACCGCGCCGTCCATGAAGGCCTCGCACAGCGCGTCCTTCCACTCCATGGTGGTGACGATGAGGTTGCCGTCGCGGCCGCGATACTGATCCTCGCCGGCGCCGATGCGCTTCTCCATGCGCTTAAAGTGCGGCAGCACATCGGAATAGCTCCAGCCGCGATTGCCCATCTGCGCCCAGGTGTCGAAATCCTGGCGCTGGCCGCGGTTGTAGACATGGCCGTTGATCGAGGAGGAGCCGCCGAGCGTCTTGCCGCGCGGCGCGTAGATGCTGCGCCCAGCGGTGTAGGGTCCCGGCTCCTGCTGATAGCCCCAATTGATGCTCTTCATGTAGAAGGTCTTGATGAAGCCGGCCGGCAGATGGATGTAGGGGTGCCAGTCGCGTGGCCCCGCCTCCAGCACGCACACCGTCACCGACGGGTCCTCGCTGAGGCGGCTCGCCAGCACGCAGCCGGCAGAGCCGGCGCCCACGATCACATAGTCGAAGGTATCCATCTGGTCGTTCGTCCCGGTCTCGTCATCGTCCGCCGCGCCAGGCGGCAAGCGGCCATAGCGCGATCAGCGCGGCTTGTCATTCAATTGGTAGTCCAGATGCGCCTTCACGGTCGGCCATTCGGCCGCGGTGATGCTGTAGACGACGGTATCCCGCAGCGTGCCGTTCGGCGCGATCTGGTGGCTGCGCAAAATGCCGTCCTGCTTGGCGCCGAGCCGCTCGATGGCGCGCCGGCTCTGGTGGTTGAAGAAGTGGGTTCGGAACTCGACCGCGATGCAGTTCATCGCCTCGAAGGCGTGCGCCAGCAGCAGCCGCTTGCACTGGGTGTTGAGCGCGCTGCGCTGCACCCGCTTCGCATACCAGGTCGAGCCGATCTCGACGCGACGGTTGGCGGCATCGACATTCATGTAGGTGGTCATGCCGGCGACGCGGCCGTCGGGGTCGAGCACCGTGAACGGCTGCATGCTGCCGGCCGCGAGCAGGCCGAGCCGGCGCTCGATCTCCTTGGCCATGGTCTCGGGTTTCGGAACTGCGGTGTACCACAGCTTCCACAATTCGCCGTCGCTGACCGCCTCGACCAGCGCGTCGTGATGGTCTGATGACAGCGGCACGAGGCTGGCGTGCGCGCCGCGGAGGGTGACTGGTTCGAGAAAGGGCATTTGACACTCCTTCCCCTCATCCTGAGGAGCAGCGCGCAGCGCTGCGTCTCGAAGGATGAGGCCGAGGTCGGGCCTCATGGTTCGAGACGCGCCTACGGCGCTCCTCACCATGAGGAGCAATTCCGAGAACGTTCTACGTTGCTCGTTATCATCCGCGCAGCGTCATGACGATGCCCAGCTGTCCTACTTGTTCAGAAAATTCAGCGGCAGGCCCGGCCGCGGCCAGTCCATCGCCACCAGCTCACCCCTGCCCGACAGCGTGATGTAGGCCGTCTTCAGCTCGGGACCGCCGAAGGCAATGTTGGTCGTGACGCGGTCACCGGTCGGCACCTGCTCGACCAGCGTGCCGTCGGGCGCGATCACGCTGATGCAGCCGGTCACCAGCGTGGCGACGCAGACATTGCCGTTCGCCTCGACCGCGAGCGAATCGAACATCTGGTAGCCGCCGAGGCCCGCGATCGGCCGGCCGCGCTCGCCGCGATAGATCACCTCGCGCGGCTTCACCGTGCCGGGCTCGACGAGATCGTAGGCCCAGAGACGCGCGGTCGGCGTCTCCGCGATGTAGACGGTCTTCTCATCCGGCGACAGCCCGATGCCATTGGCCGGCAGGATGCCGTGGACGGCCTCGACGATCTCACTCATGCCGGGCTTGAGGTAGTAGAACGCGCCGACATCCATGTCGCGGGCGCGGCGCTTGCCGAGATCGGAGAACCACAGGCCGCCATGGCGGTCGAATACGAGGTCATTCGGCCCGCGCAGCTCATGCTCGCCGCAGCGGCTGACCACGGTCTCGATCTTGCCGCTCTGCAGATCGACGCGCTGGATCGAGCCGCCGAGATAGTCCTCGGGCTGCGGGCCCGGCATGATCATCTTGCCGGTCGGAATCCAGGAGAAGCCGCCATTGTTGCAGATGTAGATCTTGCCGTCAGGCCCAAGGGCTGCGCCGTTCGGCCCGCCCGGAATCTGCGCCACGACCTCCTTGCGGCCATCGGGAAACACCCGCGTCAGGCGCTTGCCGCGGATCTCGACCAGCACCACCGAGCCGTCGGGCATCACCACGGGCCCTTCCGGAAATTCCAGATCGGTGGCGAGCACGCGCATGTCGGACATCGGACGACCTCCCGCTTTCGTCGCCGCGCTGCGGCGCATTGTTGTTAGGCGTGAGGTTATCGCAAACGTGCCGCTGCTTGCCAAGCAATCGGCGGGGTCCGGCGCCGCAGGGCTGGCCTGCAGCGTCTCGACACAAATCCGGGACGCCTCCGGCGGGGGTCAGCGAATCACCGGAACCCAGATCTCGAACCCGCCATCACCGGTCCTCGGATCGAAGCGCTGATCGTAGCGTTCGAAGCTCGGTGCGTCGGCGACCGTGCAGCCCGATTGCGGCAGCCAGTGATTCCAGATCGTGTTGACGGTGCGGCGGATGGTCGAGACGTGGCCCGGATGGGCGAACACGGCAAAGGTCGCGGCGGGAATCCGAACCTTGGCGAAGCTGCGCGGCAGGTCGGAGAAGTCGGTCACCGCGACTCCTGCCACGTAGTCGAAATTTCCGGCATCGTCGCCGTTGCAGCAGACACCGTAGGCGACATCTCCGATGCGAGCCGGGATCTCGTGCACCCCCTGGTGGAAGCGCTGCCACAGCGCCGGGATACCGGCCCCATTGTCGTGGCTGAAGCGTTCGGAGACGCCCGCCACGAGCAGGGGCTTGGCCGTCACGAAGCGCGGGGCGGCGAGATCGTCGAGCGGGGTCTGGTCCATCATGATCGGCTCCTGAAGCGGCAGGCCATCGAGGCATGGGTTGGCGCGCACCGATTCCGGCGTGACGCCGAACTGGTCGCGGAACGCGCGCGTGAACGCTTCGTGGGAGCCGTAGTCCGCCTCAAGCGCGAGACTGAGAATGTCGGGTGCGCCAGAGGCCAGAGCCCGTGCCGCCTCGCTGAGACGGCGCAGCCTGACATAGCGCATCACCGAGACGCCGGTCGCCGCCGCGAACGCGCGCACGATGTGGAAGCGCGACACGCCGGCGATGGCCGCCACGTCATCCAACGTCAACGGCGCCGACAGATGACTCTCGATGAACCAGAGTGCCTTCTGGGCCGGGTTGGTGGACACGCTTCTCTCCTATCGAAGCGCCCGATCCTGCGCGCGGAGATCCACGTGCGCTTGATCGTTATTGCGCTGCGGACGGTGCTATTTGCTGGTCGGCTTCGCCGGCGCCGCATCCTTGGCAGCCGGCGCATCGGCCTTCTTCCTCAGCTCGTCCGCGAGCTTCGCCTGGGACGCCTTCAGCTCGTCGATCAGGCCCTGCTGCGAGATCAGCGCGGCCTTCAGCGCCTGGATCTGGCGATTCGCCGCATCGAGCTTCTGCTGCTGATCGAGCGATTGCTTGGTCATCGTCTTCTGCAGGAAATCGATATTGCTCTGCAGACATGATGTCCGTCGATCCATCGCCTTTTCTGCAGTGCAGATTTCGATGCCCGGAATATCCTGCGCATGTCCGGCAGAACTCACACATATCGCGAGCACGCTCGCGGCAAAGATGATTCGCGCGGCAACGAATTTTCGCATCACAATTTTCTCATTGGCTTGCCCAACACATGATTTTGCGTGGAACTGACGGAGTTTCCTGATTGATACCATACTGAGACCTCAATCGCGCATTGAAGTTCCGGCCGGGACCCGTTTTTAGGGAGATGGACAGAATGGCTACGCGCGAAAAACGGCTGGCGCAATTCGACGGCAGCGGTGAGCCACCGCCGGGGCAGACGGTCGAGGTGCTGTGCGAAGATCACAGCGGCACCTATCAACTTCCGTTCCCCTGTTTCTACATTGATGGCAAATGGCACAACAAGGAATCCGGCGGCGCGCTCGAAGCCACTGTCATCGGCTGGCGCTTCCCGCGCGCGCGATTTGATGAGCGCAATGGACGCCGTCCGCAGCCGAGCTTCGTTGCCGATCGCGCTTCGTCTTATTGATCACACCGGGCCCTGAGTTCTGCTCAGGGCCGGTCTTGCCGAAAATATGGTTTTGAACGCAGATTGAGCATCACGACCGGATAGGCCATCAGCAGCGCGCCGGTGACGACCGCAAGGACAGCCGTTCCAACGTCGAGCACACCGTCACCCCACGCCCGCCGCCACATCGCAATTGCGATCGGAAAGAACAGAATCAGCGCCGTCGCCAGCCCCGGCGAGAATCTGCCTCCACTGCGCAGGAACGGCAGAATGTGGAAGAAGATGGCGTTGATGATCATCAGCGCTGCGTAGGCGAGCGCGGCCGGCGGCCATGTCTCGGCAAGCTCTGCCTGCACCGCGCCGAGCACGACCACCAGCGCGTTCGTCACGTAGAAGTCGCTCCACTCGACCGGCAGCTTCATCACCGCACGCGCCCAATTGCGCCAATCGAACGTGTATTCCTCGAGAATATGCGCGCCATAGGCCGCGAGCGCGAGCCAAGCCAATGTGGTCAAGGTCATGATCGATGCTCCCCTCGCGGGTGATGGACCGGCGCCAGATCGGTCGCAAGGGGCAATGTAGAGCACCGAGGCGCGAGACAGGCAGCGCGCGTGCCGTGTTTCAAAATGCGACGCCCCTGCCTACCGTCTTAATCCCTGGAACGCTGCTAGAACGAATCGCGTCCGAATCGGACGCCGCATCTGGTGCGCGATCTGTTCACGCTAGATGTCGGACACAATGGAGACGACGCACCACATCGTGAGGAGAAGCCTCCGGCCGCATGCCGCAACCGGATGCCAAAGATTAACGGAGAAGGAGCTCAGGCGCTCAGCTCCACGGCGTGACCGGCGGCACGTTGTCGGTCGCCGGCGGCATCTCGACCGTCTTGAAGTCGGCCGGGCTGACGATCTCCATATATTCCATGTCAGGGGAATAATCGTAGAGGTAGTGCACGATGCCGGGACGCTGGTGCACAACGTCGCCGGCCTTCACCAGGGTCGGCTTGTCCTCGTACATGAAGCGGGCCCAGCCCTTCATCATGATGACGATCTGGAAATCGCAATCATGGCGATGCCAGCCGGTGCCATCCACCGGCGGACAATCCGGATTGGCCTTGACGAGGTGGCCGATCACCTGCCCGCCGGTGGCGTCGGCGATGCCCAGATCGCGATACAGGAAGAAGTCGCGCAACCCGCCGCCCGTGTAGGCGGTGTCGTCGGGCTTCACGTGCGAGAACTTGGTCACCACTGCATGCTGGTTCATGACGGCCTCCACCGGTTGATCGCGACATCGGCGACCGTTGCGGCCCATCGATCGGCCACAGAGGCCACCACGTCCGAAAGCGGATTGTGCCATGCGAAAACCACGCCACGCCCCGTTTGCAACGCAAAGATCGGCAGGCCAGGACGGCATCGCGGGCCGAACCGATTGCCAACAACCGGATTTTGGCCGACTCCACACGGCAATGGTGACGTGCTGACAGCTCACGCCACGCGCCGCGAAGACGCAGATCCGGCTTCAAATTGAGCAGCACCTGCCCGTGGCATGAGCCGTTCTCGCCGGAGCCGGCGGCTGCAAAGGGCCGCGGGCACGGGCCGCTGACGGCAGGACCCTAGTACTCGACCTCCAGCTCCTCGATCTCCTCTGGCTCGGCCTTGGCGGCCTCGATCCATTGCTGCATCTCCGGCAGCGCCATGATCAGGTCGGCATAGGCCTTGAGCTGCGGCTCGAGCTTCACGTCATAAGTCACGAACCGCGTCACCACCGGCGCATACATCGCATCCGCCATGCCGCGCTGACCGAACAGAAATGGGCCGCCGGATCTGTCCAGGCAGTCGCGCCAGATCGCCCAGATGCGGTCGATGTCGGCCTGCGCCCGCGTCCAGACCTTGAAGCCCGGAAAGCGGCCCTTGAGATTGACCGGCAGCGACGCCCGCAGGGTCGTGAAGCCGGAATGGATCTCGCCCGAAATCGAGCGGCAATGCGCGCGCTGAATGCGGTCGGCAGGCAGTAGGCCCGCCTCCGGAAAGGTCTCGTTGAGATACTCGCCGATCGCCAGCGTATCCCAGATCGTCGCACCATCGTGGCGCAGGCACGGCACCAGGATCGAGGACGACAGCAGCAGGATCTCGGCGCGCGCCGATGCGTCGTCCGGACCGACCACGACCTCGTCGAAATCGAGCCCGGAAAATTTTGCGAGCAGCCAGCCGCGCAGCGACCACGACGAGTAATTCTTGCTGCTGATGGTCAACGTCGCTTTGGCCATGTCGCCCCTACCCTCTTGTCGCTTTGCCGCTTGTCGTTCGCCCATCGTGCCGCTCGTGCGAGCGGCATCATGCGCGGAGCCGGATACGTCAGAGATTTCAGCGAGCAAGCGACATGCCAGTTTTTCAGGCAAGCCTCGGCCACTCTGGCTCCGATATTGCATACAGCAATGCATGTAATGGATCGGAAGCGATGGCGCTGCTGTACCAAGCCTATCAGAACCACATGGACCTGACCGAGCCGTGGCGCCAGAGCGCGGCAGCCGCCATGCGCTATCTCAACCTGATCCCATCAGGGCTATCCAGCCGCGCCATGCGGCGTCTGTCCGCCGCGCTCGAGCTGATCTCCCGCGCGGCCTTGACCTACGCTCGCCCGGCGTATGGCATCGACAGCGTGACGGTCGGCAACCGCGAGCTCGCCGTCACCGAAGAGGTCACGTTCAAGACGCCGTTCGGCTCGCTCCTGCACTTCAAGAAGGACGCTGCGCCGGATCAGCCCAAGGTGCTGCTGGTCGCACCGATGTCCGGCCATTTTGCCACGCTGCTGCGGGGCACCGTGAAGACGCTGCTGCAGGACCACGACGTCTATATCACAGACTGGCACAATCCGCGCGACATCCCGCGCGATCATGGCCGCTTCGGACTGGAAGACTACACCGATCATCTCATCACCTTCCTCGGCCAGCTCGGGCCGCGCCCACACATGGTGGCGATTTGCCAACCGTCGGTCTCCGCGCTCGCGGCCACCGCCGTGATGTGCGACGACAACCATCCGTCGCGCCCCGCCACCTTGACCTTGATGGCCGGACCGATCGACACGCGGATCCAGCCGACCAAGGTCAACGAGTTCGCCAAGAGCAAGCCGATCGACTGGTTCGAGGACAACCTGATCCACTACGTGCCCTTCCAGTGCAGGGGCGCCTTCCGCAAGGTCTATCCGGGCTTCGTGCAGCTCACGGCCTTCGTGTCGATGAATCTCGAGCGCCATGTGAAACAGCACATGGATCTCGCCAATCATCTCGCCAAGGGTGAGGTCGAGAAGGCGGAGACCATCAAGACGTTCTACGACGAGTATTTCGCGGTCATGGACCTTCCCGCCGAGTTCTACATCGAGACCGTGCGCGACGTGTTCCAGGAGCATCTGCTGCCGCAGGGCAAGCTGATGCATCGCGGCCGTCCCGTCGATCCGAAAGCCGTGCGGCGCATCGGCCTGATGACGGTGGAAGCCGAGCGCGACGACATCTGCTCGATCGGACAGACGCTCTCGGCGCAGGACATCTGCACCAATGTACGTGCCTATCGCCGCGTCCATCACATGCAGGCCGGCGTCGGCCATTACGGCGTGTTCAGTGGCAAGAAGTGGAATACCGAGATCTATCCGCTGCTGCGGGATTTCGTGCACGTCAATTCGTGAAGCGGCCGCGTTGCAGTGTCGCCGACGGCGCCTCCCCGAACTTGTCGCGATAGGCACCCGCCATCCGCCCGAGATGGGTGAAGCCGAGGTCGAAGGCGATGTCGATGATCCGCGCCTCCGGCGGAGCCGCCATCAATTGCGCATTGAGCCGCGCCAGCCGGATGTCGAGCAGCATGTCGGAGATCGACATGCCGAAATGGCGGCGGAAGCCGCCTTGCAGCGCCCGGATCCCCACTCCTGACGACGCCGCGAGTTGCGCCAGATCGAGCGGTTCGGCTGCGTGCGCCGCCAGGAGATCACGCGCCCGGCGGACGGCCTGCGGCAGCGTCTCGACCCGGCCGGAATGCAGCCTGATCGCCTCCGCCAGGCCATTGCCCGGCTGCTCGAACAGAATGTCCAGCAGCGTCTCGCGCCAATTGGCTGCCGCAACCGATGGCAGGCCGCGCCCACCGCCGAGACGCTCGGCGAGGTCGGCGAGCCCAAGCATGTGAGCCCGGAGCCGCGAGCCATGACATCCCGACAGCGCGATCGCGGGATCGAATTCGATCGGTTGCACCGCGCGCCCGGACAGCGCGGCGGCGCGCTGTTCCACGAGACGGCGGTCGAGCAACAGGATCAACTGAGCGCAAGCGTCCCAGACCATACGCGTGGGCAATGTCGGCGACAGCAGCGATGCTGCATGGTCTGGCGCCGTGGCGACCTCGCCGGCCCCGGCGAAAACCCGCGCGGTCCCCGCCAGCGGAAGCTGCAGCAGGAAGAAGCGGTCGAGACAGCCGGGATCGATGGTTACCGCACCGCCATAGGCGACGTAGTTGATGGAAAAGCCATCGAATGCCGCACAATTATGCAGAGCGAGGAAATCGCGCGCTGTATCGGCCTCCGGTTGCAGCCCATGCGGACAGAAGATGCGGCCTATTTGTTCAGCGGCCTCATCGACATCGTGCGTTGCAACACGGCCATAGGCTGTAAGCCGCGGCTCAGCCGGTGACTTCCAACTACGATCAGCGGCTGCACCTGCAGTCATGGCCTACATCGTCCGTCGAGATCGTTTGAAACCTATAATAATTAGCAACTGACGTCGAGAGATTCGTTTTCTGGATAGACTTGGCGTCGCCCCGGCTTGATCCTCCCATGCGTGCAGCAAGGAGATCCGCCATGATCACACTCGAAAAAGGCATCACGCGCGCAGGTACCGGCTATGCCGGCAAGACCTGGAATATCCTGGGTCAGCTCTATTATCCCAAGGCCGTCACCGACTCCACGTTCGCCTTCGAGACCAACAGCGAGCCCGGGCAGTTCGTGCCGGTTCACGTTCATCCCACCCAGGACGAGTTCATCCTGGTGCAGGAAGGCGTCCTCGACCTCAAGCTCGACGGCGTCTGGGTCAAGGCGAATGCCGGCGACCTCGTGCGCATGCCGCGCGGCATTCCGCATGGCTACTTCAACAAATCCGACAAGCCGGCGCGCGCGCTGTTCTGGGTCTCCCCGATGCAGAAGCTGGAGGCGCTGTTCAACATGCTGGACAATCTCGCCGACCCGGCCGAAGTGGTGCGGATCTCGGCGGAGCACGAGGTCGACTTCCTGCCGCCGGAGGCCAACGACTAGGCGGCAGCGCCGGACCTGGCGAGCGCTCCTCAATTGTTGCGGTACGGACGGCGCGCGATCATCGCTATCGGCCCGGTGCGCCTGCAGCATGAGCAACGGCTGCGCCTGAACGATCGGCGAGATCCTTCTCGCCCTGATTTCGAAGCTGGCTTGTCCGTCGGCATCGCACATCTCGGTCGCGCCGGGCGACCTTCGTCACCATCAAACTCTTGCGGGCTCTTGCGGCGCGGCGGGTGCGCGGCCGCGCGCCCGACAACAAGGAGGTCCCATGATCAATCGAAAGAATGTCTGTGTGATCGGCGCCGGTGTCTCCGGCCTGGCTGCAGCCAAAGCATTCGCCGCCCGCGGGCACGACGTCACCATCGTCGAGCGGAGCGCCGATCTCGGCGGCGTCTGGGAGCCCGCGCGATCCTATCCCGACGTGCAGACGCAGAGCCCCAAGGAGCTCTATCGCTACACCGACAAGGCGATGCCGGATCACTATCCCGAATGGCCGAAGGGACCGCAGGTCTATGCCTATCTTGCCGACTACGCGAAGTCCCACGACCTCATCCGCCTGATGCGGTTGAACACGACCGTCCTTGCGATGCAGCGCCGCAGTGACGGCAAGCCTGGATGGAGCCTCGACCTCAAGACCGGGGACCGAACGAGCCGGGAGGATTTCGATTTCGTCGCCGTCTGCACCGGTCAGTTCAACGAGCCGCAGACGTTGTCGCTTGCCGGCGAAGATCAGTTCGCGGCCGCCGGCGGCTTGATCCTGCATTCCTCGAAATACAACGATGCCGCGCTCACGAGGGGGCGCGACGTGGTAGTCCTCGGCGGCTCGAAATCGGCAACCGATATCGCGGTCAACGCCGTGCGCTCCGGCGCGCGCTCGGTCACGATCGTGCTCCGTGAAGCGGTGTGGCGCATTCCCTACTTCATCGGCGGCCTAATCAACTTCAAGCGCATCCTCTATATCCGCGCCCAGGAGCAGATGTTTCCAGGCTGGGGCATCGGCCCGCTCTCGCGCCTTGCCCATCTGCTGGCCAAGCCGCTCGTCTGGGCCAATTGGCGCGGCCTGGAGAGTCTGCTCAAGACGCAGTTGAAGCTTGCCAAATGCAACATGGTGCCGAAGGGCAGGATCGAGGACGGCTTGAACTGCTCCGTCCCGATCGCGACGCCCGACTTCTTCCCGATGGTCGCAGACGGCCGGATCAAGGCTGTCTACGGCACCTTCGGCCACTACGAGCCGAACACCATCGTGACCAGCGGCGGTGAACGAATTCCGGCCGACGTCGCGATCCTCGCCATCGGCTACAAGCTCGGGGTCCCGTTCCTGTCGGCAGCCGACCGCGCCAGACTGGTCGATCCGGACGGGCAGTACCGGCTCTATCGGCTGATCGCCAATCCCGATCTTCGCGACATGGGGTTCGTCGGCTTCAATTCGAGCTTCTGCACCGTGCTCTGTGCGGACATGGCCGCCAACTGGCTGGTGCGGTATGCCGACAAGCAGCTGGCGCATCAGCCGAGCGAGCGCGAGATGCGCGACAACATCGAGATGATGCTGCATTTCAAGCGGATCGAGCGCCCTGCCGCGGGCGTCTATGGCGGACTTTGCGTCGCGCCCTATCACTTCAAGCATTTCGACGAACTGCTTGCAGACATTGGCGCCCAGCGCCGACGGCGCAACCCGTTGGCCGAGATGTTCACGCCGCCCGATGCGGACGCGTATAACGACTTTCTCGCATCCGCGCCGGCCTATCAGGCCGGCTGAGGTGGCGGCGAGCAGCCTCGCCACACTACTAACACAGTGACGCCGCAAGCGAGACGCATTGCAGGGACGGCCGTATGCGCCGACGCCGGCGCTGGCCTTCCTGGCAAGGCCGGGCTATCCAAAGCGCCCCCGGCCTCCAGCCGTTCGCCTCGGAGCCTGCCATGATACTCTCGCCCCATCTCCGCATCATCGGTCTCGCCGCTTCGGCCGCGTTCCTCCTGACCACCGCGGCCCAAGCTGCAGAAGTCCACGTCATGATCTCCGGCGGCATGACCGCTGCGTTCAAATCCCTGGTGCCGGAGTTCGAGCGGCGCTCGGGTCACAAGGTCACGATTGCCTACGGCCCGTCGATGGGAACGACAACGAATGCGATTCCCGTTCGCCTCGAGCGCGGCGAACCTGCCGATGTCCTCATCATGGTGGGCTACGCGCTCAGCGATCTCACCACCAGGGGCAAGGTGATGCCGGACAGCCGTGCGGACCTCGCCAATTCGCCGATCGGCGTCGCGGTCAAGTCGGGGACGCCGCATCCCGATATTTCGAACGCGGAAGCCGTGAAACGCATGCTGATCGCGGCCAAGGCCATCGCCTATTCGGACAGCGCCAGCGGCGTCTACGTCTCCACCGAGATGTTCGATAAGCTTGGCATCAAGGACGAGATGAAGGGCAAGGCGCGGATGATTCCGGCCACTCCCGTCGGCGAGATCGTCGCCCAGGGCGAAGCGGAGATCGGCTTTCAGCAGATCAGCGAGCTCAAGCCGGTGAAGGGCATCGACATCGTCGGGCCGCTGCCGGCCGGACTGCAGAAGATCACCGTGTTCTCCGCCGGCATTGCCACGGACGCCAAGGAGCCGGAGGCCGGCAAGGCGCTCATCAAGTTCCTGCAATCACCGGATGCGCGTCATGTCATCGCGGAAAGCGGCCTCGATCCGATCGTGAGGCGGGCCCCGAACTGACGATAGAGCGCGCCGGCTGAGACGATGGCTCTCCCCGCCTGTGGCGTGGGAGAGTTCGGCAGGTAGCGTCGGTGCGCTTACTGGGTGAGCAAAGTCGACTCGCTCAGATTGTTGGCACCGTACGCTTTCTTGAGCAGGCCGTTCGCCTTGGAGTCCGTCATGAACTTGGTGACGAAGGCCAGCGACTGCGGATGCTTCAGCGGTACCGCAACCGCGGTGTCCGTCTTCTTGAAGGTCTCGGCGAGCACCTTGGTGCCGGAAATCTGCTTGGTGATGAGATTCAATTGATCGCGCGCCAGCGCGAGCGCGTCGATCTCGCCGGCGCTGAGCAACGCGTAGACTTCCTCGTAGGACTTGAAGCCGGTGACGGTCGCCTTCTTCAGGAAGGCCTTGGCACCGCGCAGCACGGTCGTGTCGTTGATGGCCGCAACCTCGGTGCCGGCCTGGTCCAGCGCCGCGATGTTGGCGACGTCGAGACCGGCGCGGATGATGAAGGTGGTCTCGACCGAATCGTAGACCGGACCGAACGAGACCTTGGTTTCGCGCTCCGCGTCCTTCGGCATGAAGGCCACATCCCAGACGCCCCGAGCAGCTTCATCGGTGATCGCATTGGAATTCGGATGCTCGACGAACTCGACGGGCACACCGACCTGCGCGGCCATCGCCTTGCCCAGTTCGACCGGAACGCCTGAATAGCCGCTGTCCGACTTGACGCACCAGAACGCACCGCCGGCGGGGCCAACGGCAATGGCGACGCGAAGCTTGCCCGTCGGCGCGATTTCTTCCTTCAAGCCGGCTGCGCCCGCGGCGTGGCCGGCAAACGTGACTACCGCAGCTACCAGGGCTGCGTCACGCAGCCAGCGCCAAAACGCCATGGCCCTCTCCCATTGGATTGCAAGTTGGATACGAGCCGCACCTTGCCGGGAGCACCGTTAAATACAGCTTACCTCGCTTACGCAAAGCAGCATGCGACGCGCAAAACTTGCGCGTCGCAATTGCGGTTTCAAATAACTCGATACCGAAAACCGATTAAGCGTCGCTTAAACGCAGCGGCGAACCGCGACGCCATTGACGATCACCGTGCGGCACGCCGCGGCCGCCACCGGCGGCTTGCGAACCACCACGGCGCCCGCCGCACCGGCGCAGCCGGCCCGCACGACGCCGCGTGCGCAGACCACGGCATTGGCATCCGACATCGACACGAACGGCATCGCCGCCAGGATGAACAATCCGCACAGCGTGGAAATAATGGCACGTGAAAGAATGGCGCTCATCTTCAAACTCCTGATCATGATCTGATTGGTCAAATATCCACCCTGTCGCGACCTTGCCTGGGACCTCCCCGCCCGACAACTGGGACAATTTGGGTGGATTCGCTTTCGTGTGCGTCCTCGCGGGCACGGCGGTGGTAACTGTGAACGGCGGCAGCCGCCCTGCATCAGCGATTGGCCGCAAACTGCGCGAGCATGCCCTTGCAGCCAGGTGTCAGCGCGCCGGCATTGGCCGCGAGGCACTGCGCAATCCGGCCGCCGCCCGGCTCGATGCCACTGCACAACGCCCGCGCGTCCGCGCCGCACGCGGCCCTCACGATGCGCAACTCCTCGAGCGGCCGCAGCGGTCGCAACACCAGCGCCGGCGCCGCTAGTCCAGCGGTGGTTGTCGCCGCGGGCGAGGCAACAGCCGCAGTCGCCGTCGATGTCCCGGTCGACGCGGCACCACCGCTCGAAGCCGCCATGGCCTGAGCGCAGGGAGCGGACACCTTGGCCTTGTTCTGCTCCAGGCATTGCAGCGCCGCCGCGCCGCCCGGCGGCACGCTGCTGCACACCTTGCGGTAATCGGAGCCGCAGGCACTTCGGATCGCGGCAACCTGCGCCTCGCTCGGCTTGACCGCAGGCGCCGACGCAGCCGGCTTGGCCGCAGCCGTGGCGGACTGGGCAGGCACGGCCGGGACGGACGCGGCCGGCTGCGCCGCGACCTTCGGAGGCTCGGCGGGAGGCTTGCTCGCCTCGGCGGCGGCCGGCCTGCTCTCGGCCGGTGGCGCCGAATCCGGCTTGGCTTGCACGACAGGCTTGGCCTCTGCCGCGGGTTTGGCTTCTGCCGCAGGCTTGGTCTCCGCGGCAGGCTCGAGCGCCTTGACCGCCGTCTGACAAGATGAGGACAGGCTCGCGATGTTCTTCTGCAGGCATTGGAACGCCGCCGTGCCGCCGGGCGGCACGCTCGCGCATTTCGACATGTAGTCCGACCGGCATGCCGACTTGATCGCGTTGCGCTGCGCATCGCTCTGCGCCAGCGCCTCCGTTGCAGCAAGGCCGGCCGCCGCGACCATCCCGAGCACCAGCATTCTCCTGAAGCGATTGATCATCGATCGATCCTCAATGGTGTCGTGCTTCAATCTCTCGTCGCCACCGCGGTCGCCTGCATGGTGGCCAATCAGATCTCATCAGTATCAGCACGCGCATATCGGCCCAGGCTGCGCCGGCAGCGCGTGCCTGGCAATTGGGAAAATTTGGGTGGATCGCATTCTCACTCCGCCGGCGCCTCCCGCAGCGCCGGCTGCGCCGCCGGAAGCTCCGGCGGCAGGATCAGCGCGGCGATGACCGCAACCAGGCAGAGCACGGCGAACGCCTGCAGCATGGTGACGAAGCCGCCGCGCTCATACAGCCAGGCGACCAGGCCAACCGAGGCGCCGGCCGCGGTGAAGCCGACGAAGTAGCGCACCGCATAGGCGCGCGAGCGCCATTCCTCGGCCGTGTATTTGCCGACCATGGCGTCATTCACGGTGACCTGCCCGAACGCACCCATGACGATGCCGATCGAGGCCACGATCAGCGCCCAGTCGCGCGCGTCGGCGGCGAGATACAGCAGCGGCGCCAGCACCAGCGACAGCGGCAGCGCGATCGTCTTCAGCGCGTGGCGATCGAGCAGCCGCCCTATCGTGTACTGCGTCATCGCGCCGAACACGTAGACGCCGGCCGCGATCACGCCGAGCAGCGCCGGGCTCTGCGTCAACCCGGCCAGCCGCTCCGCGAACAGCTTTGGCAGCGCCACGGTGATCGCGTTGAACGTCGTGGAGATCGCGATCACCACCAGCAGCAGCGCGAGCACCACGCGCCACATCTGGTCGCGCGCGACACGGGCCTGCGCCGCGGCCTGCTTCGATCCGCGGCGGTCCTCATGCACGACCGACAGCGCGAACACCACGCCGATCGCCACCGTGATCACCCCGGGTACGATGAAGGCGAAGCGCCAGCCGAGATATTGCCCGACCACGCCGGTGACCAGCGCCGACGAGGCGACGCCGAGATTTCCGAACACGCCGTTCAGCCCCATGTCGCGACCGAGCCGGTCGGCGTAGGACACCAGCATCGCGGTTCCCACCGGGTGATAGATCGAGGCGAACAGGCCGATCGAAAGCAGCGCCGCGCCGAGCTGCCACGGCGTCTGCACCAGGCCGACCGAGATCATCGACAGGCCGATGCCGAGATAGAAGATCAGCATCATGTGCCGCCGGCTCCAGCGGTCGCCGAGCCAGCCGGTCAGGAGCGACCCGGCGCCGAAGGCGATGAAGCCCGGCGTCGCATAGGGCAGCAGGTCCGCATAGGCCATGCCGAGCGCCGGGCCCATGATGATGACCGCGGCTGCGAAGATCAGCATCGCATAATGGTCGATGAAATGGGCCGCGTTGACGAAGCCGATGACGCGGCGGGCGCTGTTCATGGGAGCTGTCCTCGATTCCTGACGGATCGGTTATAGTCGACGCGACCAACGAGAAGCCGCCAATGACCATCGTGGACACGCCATTGAAGCCGCTCGGCGCCGACCGGGTGACAACCGAGCCCGGCGTCCATCTGATCGCGCGCCTCTATCACAAGGGTGCGCGGCTCGATCCGCACATGCACCGCGAATCCCAATTGATCTACGCCTCGCGCGGCACGATGCAGGTGACGACGCCGCGGGGACGCTGGCTGGTGCCACCGGACCGCGCGGTCTGGGTGCCGGCGCGCCATGGCCACGCCATCGACATGCTGGCCGACAGCCAGATGCGGACGCTGTATTTCGAGCTGGACTGGCTGAAGCGGGAGACACGGGGCGCGCGGCTCGACCGCGAATTCGTCGTGCAGGTCTCGCCGCTGCTGCATCAGGCGATCCTGGCGCTGTTCGCGGCGGACGGCGGGCCGGAGCGCACGGCGCTGCTGGTGCGGCTCGCTCTGCTCGAGTTGCGCCGCGCCGAGGATTCCTCGACCTTCATCCCCTTGCCGCAGGATCCGCGCGCGCGCCGTGCCGCCCAGCTCGTCCTCGCCTCTCCCGCGAGCGAGCAGGACCTGGCGACCCTGGCGGGCAAGGTCGGCAGCTCGGCCCGCACCCTGTCGCGGCTGTTCGCGGCGGAGACGCGGCTGAGCTTCAAGGCGTGGTGCCAGCGTGCCCGGATCGCCGCCGCGATCGAGCGGCTGTCCACCGACCGTCACCTCTCCGTCAAGCAGCTCGCCGCCGATCTCGGCTATGCTAGCGTGCCGGCGTTTTCGCATGCCTTCAGGCAGGTCACCGGCCGCACTCCGACCGAATTCGCGGAGCAGACAGGTGCATGACACGCCGGCCGCATATGCGCGCCGCGACGGCGGCGTTGACGATTTGTTATGTTTGAATGTCGCCAGCTTTGCCATAAATCCATGTAACATCGCCTTCATCACGCTCTGGGATTCGACCGACATCAGATGGCCAATGCCTTTTTCACCGACCTGATCACCACAATTTCCGAGCGAGGCCGGACGCTGCTTCGCGGCGGCGGCGCCCCTGTCGAGAAGCACGATGCGACGAGCCTGGCCGAGCTGTGCGAGGCGCTGGTGTCCGGCGCCGGCGAGGCCTCGGGCACGGCGATGGCCCGCGACGTGCTCGACGGCTATCACGATCTCGACCCCGAGGGGCGCAAGGCGTTCTTCACCGCGCTGGTCCATGATTTCGGGCCCGACAAGGCCAGGCTCGCCAAGGCGATCGACGACTGGCGTGCGGCGCCGTCGGACGAAGGCGCGAGCGCGCTGCATTTCGCCTCCGAGCCGCGCCGGCAGGAGCTGATCCGCCGGCTCAACCGCGCGCCGGGCGGCACGCCCGAGCTGGTGGCGATGCGCACCGATCTCCTGGATCTGTTGAAGGCCAATCCGGAACTCGCCGCGCTCGACCGTGACGTGGTGCATCTCTTGAGCTCGTGGTTCAACAGGGGGTTTCTCGTGCTGCGCAAGATCGACTGGTCGACGCCGGCGAACATTCTGGAGCAGATCATCCGCTACGAGGCGGTGCATGAGATCCACGACTGGGACGATCTGCGCCGCCGCATCGATCCGGTCGATCGCCGCTGCTACGCCTTCTTCCATCCGGCGATGCCCGACGCGCCCCTGATCTTCGTCGAGATCGCGCTGACCGAGACGATCCCCGGCGCCATCGCGCCGCTGCTCGCGGTCGACCGTCCGCCGGTGCCGGCCGACCGCGCCCGCACCGCCGTGTTCTATTCGATCTCCAACACCCAGCGCGGGCTCGGCGGCATCTCGTTCGGCAACTTCCTGATCAAGCAAGTGGTGGAGGAGTTGAGGCGCGAGCTGCCGAAGCTCGACACCTTCGTGACCTTGTCGCCGGTGCCGGGCTTCATGAATTGGCTGAAGTCGACGGCCGATGCGACCGAAGAGGACCGCAACGTGCTCAAGCTGCTGAACGAGCCGCGCTGGGTCGAGGACGCCGAGATGTCCGCCGAGCTGCGCCCCGTGATCGAGCCGCTCGCCGCGCACTACTTCCTGAGGGCGCGCACGTCGAAGGGAAAGGTGATCGATCCCGTCGCCCGCTTCCACCTCGGCAACGGCGCGAGGCTGGAGCGCATCAACTGGCTCGGCGACCTCTCGTCCAAAGGCCAGCGCGAATCCGCGACCGTGATGGTGAACTATCTGTATCGGCTCGAGGACATCGAGAAGAACCACGAAGCCTATGCCAATGACGGCGAGGTCGTCGCCTCCAGCGCGGTCAAGAAGCTGCTGCGCGCCGAGGGCCGGCGGCTGCTGGATATGCGGCTGTCGTCGTAATTGGTCCCCTATACGGCGCATGGGACGAACCACGCGAACCACAAAGTCAGTGTCATCCCGGCGAACGCCGGGATCCATAACCCCAGGACGTGATTTGGGGCGGACTCGTCGTTAGACCTCGCGTCCCACATCCGCCGCGGAGTATGGGTCCCGGCGTTCGCCGGGACGACGCTGTAGGAAAACCGCTTTCACATCTCAAACAGCTGGAGGACGTGCGACCGCGGCCTCGCGGCGCCTGACGCCCGAGTGCTGCGAAACACGTCACCCTCATCAAATACAGAGGGCGCAGGGAAGACCGGGTGCTGGCCGCAACCCATGGCCCCCGTGCGGGAAAAAGTGCACGGGGCAGGAACCACAGGTACGACCGGTGCATTCCGGCCTTCCCTGCGCGATGGTTGAACGGTGTCCTTCGTGCTCTCCCTGGGGATCGGCGTTCTTGCCCCCATCGCCCGCGCGTGCCGTCAAGCAACGCTTGCGGACTTGACCTCAGCGTCGAGAGGCCAGGACCACACGACTTCTCCGTCCGCACAGACGCCGGTCGTCACCCGACATCTCCACGGCCACCGCATCCCTGCCCCGACGTTCGTGACGACGCGTACGCCCCTCTGCGATGAGGCAGGATGCATGCATCATTGCTGATTTTCGGAATTTGTCAAGCGGAAAGATCTGGGCGCCGCTCACAACGCCTTCTGCGTCGCCTCCACATGCCGCGCGAAGCTGTCGAGAATCGCCTGCCAGCCACCCTGCTGCTGCTCGACCGAGTGGGTCGTTTCGGCATCGAAGACGACGCGAACGACAACACCCTTCGGGCCGGGCTCGAAGTGAACTTCCGCCTGCCGGTCGCCGAAGGCGTATGCGATCAGCTTGTGCTCGACGATCTTGGTGTAGGTGCCGGCGAAGTCGAACCCCATGCTGCCGTCCTTGGCCTCCATCCGCGACGAGAACGCGCCGCCTTCGCGCAGGTCGACCGTGGCCTTGGTCGTATGCCAATCGTCCGACGCGGCGTTCCACTTCACGATATCGGCCGGCGTCGTATAGGCGCGCCAGACCTGATCGATCGGGGCTGTGACGGTGGTTTCGACGATGATCCGCATGGATGTTGCTCCGGCTTCGGTTGTGACGGGAGCTGCACGGGTGCAGGCCCGGTGTTGGTCCAAGGACGGCCCAGACCGGCAAGTCCCGACACGCCGCGGGACAAATCTTGCGCTCTGGGGAACCGCTTCGCTGACTCAGATGGAACGCTTCGAGCCGCGTGGACTACCCCGAAATTCGGAAGAAGAGGAGATTTGGCGTCGTCCTTCAACCAACAGGAGCGTTGAAAAACCAAGCGGAATTTGCCTTGAGCAGGTACGAGGCGTGACACAAACTCACACCGGTCCAAGGTACTCCCCCCTGCTACCCGGCCGGGGTCGAAACACCCTCTGGAGTGTTATGATAATGGATTCTATAGTCGCATGGTCAGTCCGCCCCTTCGGAATCTTTAAGAATCGAGGGATACGTTTGTTGCGCTGACTTGATGGGTTTTCGCCAAATTGGCTTTATGCGATGTTCGAAACATGCCTGACGTGAATCCAGATATTCTGATTTGGGCGCGCGAGACCGCTGGGCTTACGCCTGACGAGGCTGTCAAAAAGCTGGGCATAAACCCTAGCAAAAACATGACCGGCGCCGAGAAGCTAGAGGCCTACGAAAAAGGCGTACTGAGTCCGTCACGACCTCTGCTCGTCAGGATGTCACAACAATATAGACGTCCTCTAGTGGCTTTCTACATGAAAAGCAGACCAGCGCAGGGCGCCCGCCCGGAAGATTTTCGAAACATCCCGGATAGAGATCCCGACTCGGACATTTTGATCTCAGTTCTCGTGCGCAATGTGAGAGCAAGGCAATCTGCAGTCCGAGAGATCCTCGTAGACGACGAATCCGCTCCGCTGGCATTCGTTGCTTCGAAATCAATCAAGGACGGTCCGACGGCTGTTCTAGAAAGCATAGTCAACATTACCGGAATGAAGCGCGAGGAATTTCGCGCGAGGCCTACTCCTGAGCTCGCTTTTGCCTACCTGAGAGCAAAAGTTGAAGCGGCCGGAGTTTTTGTCCTACTGATTGGCAACCTGGGCAGCCATCATACTGCGATAGATGCGGAAGCATTCAGAGGTTTCGCCCTTGCGGATGAAATTGCCCCCTTCGTTGTTGTCAACGACCAGGATGCAAGAACAGCCTGGTCGTTCACGCTGATCCATGAATTGGCGCACATTTGGCTTGGCGCCAGCGGCATAAGCGGCAAGGTTTCTGACGTGGAAACCGAAAAGTTTTGCAACACCGTTGCCAATCTATTCTTCCTTTCGGACGCCGAGCTGGACACACTGAAAATTGAGAAGGGCGAATCGCAGCAAGAGACAATTTCGAAGATTTCGGAGTTCGCCAGGAAGCGTCACATAAGCGGATCGATGGTTGCGTACAGCCTCCTGCGAAAGGGCAAAATCACAGTTGAGACGTGGCGCGCCATCACACATTTTTTTTCTACTCAATGGCGGAGGAGTCGAGACGCTCAAAAGGAGCGAGATCAAGATTCATCGGGGCCAAATTACTACGTTGTTCGGCGACATCGTTTGGGGCGCGCCCTGATGCATACCGTCTTGAGAGCTTTAAACGAAGGAACTTTAAGCCCTACCCGCGCGAGCCAAATCTTAGGCGTCAAGCCACGAAGCGTCTCTCCGCTGTTGAGTGACGCAGCTTTTGGCGGCAGAGCCGCTTAAGCCATGCTGTATTTGCTGGATGCGAATGTTCTCATTACAGCTCATACACTTTACTACCCCGTCGATACGGTACCAGAATTTTGGAGCTGGCTAGCCTACCAAGGCGCTGCAGGCTCATTGAAAATCCCCATCGAGAACTTCGAAGAAGTGAAAGATGGAGGCACGGACGATGAGAAGGACCTGCTTTTTGGCTGGATTTCAGACAAAGATGTTCGAGAGGCAATCGTGCTCGACGCTCAAAGTGACCCCGCGTTGGTGGCGGAAGTGATCAGCCGCGGATATGCTCCCGACCTTACCGAAGATGAGCTTCCGGCACTGGGGCGAGATCCATTTCTCATTTCGTACGCACTAGCTTCTCCTAAAGATCGATGCATCGTTACGACCGAAGTTTCGAAACCCAAGCGAGTGAGACAAAACCGGCATATTCCAGACGTATGCGGAACGCTCGGAGTGCAATGCTGCGACACATTTAAAATGACCAGAGCGCTCGGTTTCAAGACGGGATGGAAGCCCTAGCATTATTAGTAGCTGGCTAGCTAATTCACTACCTCTCGACGCTGACAAGCTCCCAAAGATAACAAATCGTGGCATTCAGTAACCCTACGGCCGCAGCCGCAGCACCGCCGCCGGCAGATTCGCGGCCAGCCACTCCGCGATCACCCGCTGCTTGCGGTGATAGGCCAGCCCCACCGCGACCACCGCAACGCCGATCAGCGACAGCGCGAACGGGAACAGCAGCGAATCCTTGAAGACGACGTCGGCGAGATGGCCGAGATACATGGTGATGCCGATGGCGCCGAACACGGCGTAGGCGCGGCGGACGATGATGACGGCGATCGCGAGCAGGCCGACGTTCAGCAGGCAGTAGATCGCCTTGCCCAGCTCGGTCGCGCCTTCGGTGGCGCTGACGCCGCCCCAGAAGGCCATCAGGCCGAACAAGTGCAGCCAAAAGCCGAAGTCGCGGCTGTGGCTGGTGTAGTCGACGATCCACGCCACCGCGAGAATGCCGAGGCCGAACCAGATCGACACGATGCGGCGCATCTCCCAGTCGAAATGGCTGACATTGAAGATCCAGGGCGTGAGGTCCATCGACATGAACCACAGTGCGACCGACATGATCGCGACGATGAAGGGCACGCGATAGAAGCGCAGCGCGATCGCACCCGCCGCGATCGTGGCGATCTCCATGAACAGCCAACTGCCCTTGATCCAGACGTAGAAGTCATGAACCGTGCCGGGCTTGCCGAACTTGCCCCACCAGCCGAATTCGGCCTGGACGCCGTAGACGGCGAGCGGTGCCATCGACACGGCGATGGCGATCAGCAGGCCGCCGGGGACGCGTAGGTCGCGGCGCCAGAGGTGGTCGCCGGCGAAGCCGAACGCGGCGGCATAGGCGAGCGCGCAGGCCGTCAGGGCGCGGCCCCCCATCTGCGAGAAGGCCACTGTCGAGAACAGGCCCATGGCGCCGATCACGATCAGCGCGCCGGCGTACCAGAGCAGATGCGCGGCATCGAATTTGGCGTGCGCCGCCGGACCCGCCTTCGCCTGTTGCTCGAGGTAGGTCAGCAACCGCTGCAACTCGTCGGGCCCGATCGCGCCGGCCCCGGCTGCGGCGCGCAGATCTTGTTCCGAATAGGACATCGTCTTCACCCTCTGTGATCTCGCCGGAGACGGCACGCAGGGGTCCGATCGCGCAAACGCCTGGGGACGTCGCGCGTCGGGACCGGTGCCGACGGGGCGGATATGGGTGAGTGTAACGGAATGTGAGCGACGTTCAATATGATTTTGAACGACGCTCAAATATCTACGACCAACGTTCTAAATTACCCATCGCGACGCGGGGACTAAAGCTGCTTCGACCCCGCCCTTCTCCACACCGTCATGACCGGGCTTGTCCCGGCCATCCATGTCGTGCGCCTGGAATGACGACGTGGATGCCCGGGACAAGCCCGGGCATGACCAGTCCTGGGTTGGCGGTTTGCCTCATCGCTGAGGCCAGAGGTTGGCGGATACGACCACCAGAGGCCCGCAGCGCAGTCGCCTCAATCCTTGAAATACGGCTCGACCGGGCCGTGGACCTTGATGGTCAGCGGGTTGCCGTGGCGGTCCTTGGCGTTCCCTGCGGCGACGCGGATCCAGCCTTCGCTGATGCAGTATTCCTCGACATTGGTCTTCTCGGCGCCCTTGAAGCGGATGCCGACGTCGCGCGACAGGATCTCCGCATTGTAATAGGGGCTCTTCGGATCGACCGACAGCCGGTCAGGAAATGGGGTCGCAGTCGTCTCGTTGTCGCTCACAGCAGTGCCTCGATCTCTTTCTTCAACGCCTCGGGCGTGGTGGTCGGCGCATGGCGCGACACCACGTGACCGGTGCGATCGACCAGGAATTTGGTGAAATTCCACTTGATCGCTGAGCCCAGCAGGCCCGTCTTCTCGCCCTTCAGGAACCGGTATAGCGGATGCGCGTCCGCACCGTTGACGTCGATCTTCGCGAACAGCGGAAAGGTGACGTCGTACTTGCCGGCGCAGAACGCGCCGATCTCCTCGGCCGTGCCGGGCTCCTGGGCGCCGAACTGGTTACAGGGAAATCCGAGCACGGCAAAGCCCCGAGACGCATAGGCCCGGTGCAGCGCCTCGAGACCACGATATTGCGGCGTGAAGCCGCAGGCGCTGGCGGTGTTGACGATCAGCAGCACCTGGCCCTCGAAGCGCTTCAGCGGCACCTCCTCGCCGGACAGCGAGGTCGCCGTGAAATCGGTGATGCCGGCCATCAGCCCAGCACCGGATCGATCGGCGACGGCGGCGTGCCGCCGGCCTCGATCGCCTCGCCGGCAGCGAGGCACATGTCCTCGCGAAAGCGCTGGCCGACAAGCTGGACGCCGACCGGGACGCGGCCGACCATGCCGGTCGAGACCGTCAGGCCCGGCAGGCCGAAGAACGGAATCGCGATCTGCGTGAGCTGGGCGTGCCAGACCTGCCTGAAGGACTCCTCGTCCTTGCGGTCGAGCTGATCGGCGAACGGCAGCATGCCCGACACCGGCATCAGCAGCAGCGGATGCTGCTCCATGAACAGGAGCCATTGCCGGGTCAATGCGGCTCGGCGCGCCAAGGTCTGCGACAGGTCGAACGGATGCACCTTGTCGCGGTTGCCGCGTAGGCAGGCGAGCGCACCGGGGTCGCCCTCCTTCTCGGCCGCCGCAAGCTGCGCCTCGTAGCCGTCGCCGAGCCACAGCCGGGTCTGCAGCAATGCGGCCTCCTGCATCGGCGGCGTGTCCGCGACCTCCTCGACGGTCCAGCCGGCGGCTTCCAGCCGCCTGGCGGCATCGCGCAAGGCGGCCACGACCTCCGGCACCGGGTTCAGCCCGTCCGGGTTGACGCACAGCGTGACGCGCTTCGGCAGCTCCGGGCCTTCGAGCGGCACCGGCATCCACCAGACGTCGCGGACGTCGCGCGCCGACATCGCCGCCAGCGCGATCCTGACGTCGTTGATCGTGCGGGCGAGCGGGCCCGAGACGGCGCTGATCTGCGGTCCGATCGGACGCTCGGGGAACTGTGTATTGAAGGCGGGGATGCGCCCGACCGTGGGGCGCAGGCCGTGGATGCCGCAGGCATAGGCGGGATAGCGGACGGAGCCGGCGATGTCAGTGCCGTGGCCGATATGGCCGATGCCCGCCGCGGTGGCCGAGCCGGCGCCGCCCGACGAACCTCCGGGCGTGATGCCGGGGTCGCGCGGATTCTTGGTGTGGCCGTGGATGAGGTTGCTGGTGAACCAGCGATAGGACACCGCCGGGGTGTTGGTGCGGCCGAGCAGCACGGCACCGGCCTTGACCAGGTTGTTGACGACCGGATTGTGTGCCGACGCGATCGCGTCCTTCTGCAGATTGAGGCCGTTGGTGGTGGCGAAGCCGGCCTGGTCGACATTGACCTTGATCGTCACCGGCACGCCGGCGAGCGGCCCCGGATCCTCGCCGCGCGCCAGCCGGGCGTCGATGGCGTCGGCCTGCTGCAGCACGTCCTCGGGGCGATGGTCGATCACGGCGTTGATCGCGGGATTGACCGCATCGAGCCGCGCCAGCGCCGCGGTCGCGGCATCGCGGGCGGAGACCTGTTTCGACTTGATGAGGGCGGCGAGGTCGGCAGCCGGCAGGCGCCAGAGTTCGGTCATGGGGAGCTCCGTGGTGACGGATGGCTGTTCTAGCGCGCGGGCTGGATGGGAGAAAGCCGTCCAGGCGCGGCACTCCGGGATAGCCCATGCAGCAACGCGCATGGGTCTTGTCCCCCGCTCGCCGATCGGGACCGAGGGGACGATCAATGCCAATCCTGCATCGATCGATCCGGAAACAAGCTTGGTCAAGCTTCACAAACGACTTTAAGACCTCAAGCAACAACATCACGAAGGGGGAAACCACATGATCAGACCGGGCACCATCATGGCCGCTACATTCGTTCTCGCCGCTGCAGCAACGCTGGCGCCGCGCGCAGGCCACGCCGAGACCTACGCCTATGTCGGCAACGCCGACAGCAACGACATCAGCGTCTTCAAATTCGACGCCGCGACCGGCGAGATGATCCCGGTGCAGACGGCTTCCTTCGTCGGCGTCGACAAGCCGGGCTCGTCGATCCCGCTCGCGGTCAGCCCGGACAAGCGGGTGCTGATCGCCGGTGTGCGGTCGCAGCCTTACCTCGCGGAGAGCTTCGCGATCGATGCCAAGACCGGCCAGCTCACGCATGTCGGCAACGGCCCGCTCGCCGACAGCATGGCCAACATCGCCTTCGACCGCACCGGCAAGGTGCTGTTCAGCGCGTCCTATGGCGGCAACAAGGTCGCGGCGAATCCGGTCCAGGCCAACGGCGTGGTCGCCGCGCCGAGCCAGGTGCTCCCGACCGGGCTGAACGCGCATGCCTTCCTGCCCTCGCCCGACAACCGCTTCGTGTTCGCGACCAATCTCGGCTCCGACCAGGTGCTCGGCTTCGCCTTCGACGCCGCCACCGGCGCGCTAACGGCCAAGGATGCGCTGACGGTGAAGACGCCGGAGAAGTCAGGGCCGCGCCACTTCATCTTCCACCCGAACGGCAAGTTCATCTACCTCCTGCACGAGCTCAACGCCGATCTCGCCGTCTATGCCTATGATGCCGAGAAAGGCAGCTGGAGCGAGCAGCAGCGCACCACCGCCCTGCCCGCCGGCTTCACCGGCAAACCCTGGGCGGCCGATCTTCACGTGACGCCTGACGGCAAGTTCCTCTACGCCTCGGAACGCGGCTCGAACACGATTGCCGGCTTCAAGGTCGATGCGGCCAGCGGGCGCCTGACCTTGATCGGCAGCGTGCCGACCGAGACCCAGCCGCGCGGCTTCGCCATCGATCCCACCGGGCGCTATCTCGCCGCTGTCGGCGAGCTGTCGAACGGCATGACGGTGTATCGGATCGACGCCGCCGGCGGCGCGCTGGAGAAGCTGAAATCCTACGCCGTGGGCAAGAAGCCGAACTGGGTGGAGTTCGTCAGCCTGCCGTGACCGAACGCCAGGGCCGCCGCGAGATCGTGAGTGGCGGCCCCGGCGTTTCCACCGGCGCTATCATCCCCTATATACAGCGCATGACCATGCCTGCCGCCCAGCCCGACCGCCATCCCCTCGCCGTTCAACATCCGGAACTCGACGACGCATCGATCCGCCTGCTGGTCGAGACCTTCTACGGGCGCGCACGGGAGGACGAGCTGATCGGCCCGATCTTCAACCGTGCGGTGGAGGATTGGGACGAACATATTGGCAGGATCAGCGATTTCTGGTCGTCGATGTTCCTGAAGACCGGCCGCTACAGCGGCGCGCCGATGCGGCCGCATCTGTTGCTGTCGTTGCAGGGGCCGCATTTCGACCGCTGGCTGCAACTGTTCGAAGCCACGGTGCGCGACCTGTTCACGCCCGACCTCGCGGAGCTCTTCATCATCCGCGCCCGCCGCATCGCCGACAGCTTCGAGATGGGCATCGCCAGCACGCGCGGCGACATCGTGCGCCCGCGCCATTCGGTCTGACCCCGGCTGCAAACATGCGAGCGTTCGAGGAGCGGCGATGCGGCCGCTCTGCGCTCAATGGCGCGTCATCGATTGCGCCGGCATGTTGAAGATCGCTTCGGAGAACGGGAACTCCAGCACGATCTCGCCGTCCTCGTCGGTGACCTCGATGACGGCCGTCATCAGCGCCGCGTTGCCGCCTTCGGTACGCAGCAGTTCCTTGATCATGTCGCGCGCGACTTCCCAGGCGCGGTCGGGACTGCGCAGCACCTCGCCGTCGGTATCGGAGACCAGTTCCTCGCCGATCCGTGTGTTGAAGAAATATCTAGGCATCATCAGCTTCCAATGGGGTCGCGCGCTTGGGTTTTGAAGTCTCGAACATCTCACGACTGCTTCATCCGGCCAGCTCAGCCCCTCAAGCTAGGGACCGAATTGTACGGCGTTGCGAAGCCATCGATCACGAATTCGTTGTTTTCGCGGCTCAATCCGACGAAAACGGCAGCAACTCGCATCTGCAACTTCGCACTGCAATAAACAGGCCTGAGAGGCTCAAACAAAAAGATTCCACTGGCGAACTTTTCGTAGCACGGTAGTTTAATGCTGAGGACGATAACCGTCCCGTCTTGAAGGAGAGGACAATGGCCTGGAAAGCACCGAAGATCGTTGAAGTGCCGGTCGGCATGGAAATCAACATGTACGCCTGCGCGGCCCGCAAATAATTCGCGGGTGTGACGTCCAGGTCTCGGCGATCAGGACGTCGACGCTTGAGGGTGGGGATCAGCGACCGCGTATGTGCCAGCCCGTACGCGGGTCGGATGTCCCACCCTCGTCACCTTCCCTGCGGGCGATCCTGGCCGTTGGTCAGCTTGCCTGTCGGTCATCCTGCCGCTGGTAATCGCGTGCGCCACCACAGCTGAATTCCAGGAGACGGCTCATGCTTCGCCTCGTCGTCCTGGGCGCCGCCGCAGGCGGTGGAGTGCCGCAGTGGAATTGCGGCTGCCCCGTGTGTCGTGCCGCGCGCACGGATCATCCCGAGATCAGCAACAGCCAGGCCTCGGTCGCGGTCAGCGCCGATGGCGCCAACTGGTTCCTGATCAACGCCTCGCCCGATCTGCGTCAGCAGGTCACCCGAACGCCGCAACTGCATCCGAAGCCCGGCGCCTTGCGCCACAGTCCGATCGCCGGCGTGATCCTGACCAATGGCGAGATCGACGCGGTCACGGGGCTGCTGTCGATGCGCGAGAGCTCGCCATTTTCGATCCATGCGCATCCCAAGGTGCTTGCGATCCTCAGATCGAACAACATCTTCGATGTGCTGAAGGACGAGACCGTCAAGCGCGTGCCGATCGTGATCGATGTGCCGTTCCGGCCGCTTTTGCAGGACGGCAGGCCCTCGGGCCTGGAGGTCACGGCCTTCGCCGTCTCGGGAACGAGCGCGTGGTATCTGCGCGACAAGCAGCATCCCGGCGGTAGCTCCTCGATCGGCGACACGCTGGGCCTGAAGATTGCCGATCTCGAAGGCGGCCAATATTGCTACGTCATCGCCGCCTGTGCCGGCGTCGACGATGATCTGAGAACGAGATTGAAGGGCGCGCCCCTGGTGCTGTTCGACGGCACGGTGTGGCGCGACGACGAGATGATCCAGGCCGGACTCGGCAACAAGACCGGGCAGAGCATGGGACATATCGCGATGTCTGGAGAAAGCGGCGCGATCAAGTCGCTGGCGGATATCGGGATCGGCAGGAAGGTCTTCCTGCACATCAACAACTCCAATCCGGCGTGGCTGCACGCCTCACCCGAGCGGCAAACGTTGGAACGCGAGGGATGGGAAATCCCCGCTGAAGGGATGGAGATCGAGCTGTGAGTGAGGCGAAACTGAGTGGAATGACGGCGCTGTCGGTCGGCAAGGGCGTGACCTTGAACAGTGCCAGCGAGCTGGAAGCGGCGCTTCGCCATATCGGCGCGACGCGCTATCACAACCTGCATCCGTTTCATAAGCTGCTGCACGGCGGCAAGCTGAACAAGGGCCAGGTGCAGGCCTGGGCGCTGAACCGCTACTACTATCAGTCGACGATCCCAATCAAAGACGCGATGGTGATGACGCGCTTCCGCGATCGCGCCACCCGGCTGGAATGGCGGCACCGCATCGAGGATCATGATGGCGACGTCGGCAGCGAAGGCGGCATCGAGCGCTGGATCAAGCTCACGGAGGGCCTCGGCCTCGACACGGACTATGTCGAATCCACCGAGGGCATCCTGCCCGCTACCCGTTTCGCGGTCGAAGCCTATGTGCATTTCTGCCGCGACCGCACGCCGCTGGAGGCGATCGCCTCGTCGCTGACCGAGCTGTTCGCGCCGAGCATCCATGAAGAGCGTATCTCGGGCATGCTCGAGCACTACAATTTCGTCAACAACGACACGATGAGCTACTTCAAGCGGCGTCTCACCCAGGCGCCGCGCGACGCCAACTTCGCGCTGCATTACGTCAAGGAGCACGCCACCACGCCGGAGCAGCGCGCCGCCGTGTGCAACGCGCTGATCTTCAAGACCAACGTGCTGTGGGTGCAGCTCGACGCGCTGTATTACGCCTATGTCGAAGGCAACATCCCGCCCGGCGCCTTCGTGCCGAAGGAGGGGTAGCCGTGTCCCGTTTGAACCACCGCTCTCGTACCGCGAACGGTGCACTCCCTCCCCCCTTGCGGGGGAGGGTTGGGGTGGAGGGTCCACACGGGAAGTCTTTGCTGGGACCCCCACCCCCGACCCCTCCCCGCAAGGGGGAGGGGAGTGGCATCGTGCTCTGCGCGGCCACCGTGCTTCTTCACGACTACACGACTTAGAGACCCGCCATGGCCCCGCGTCACATCCAAGTCACCGAGACCAGCCGCGTGGTGCTGCCGCGACACACCAAGCTGAAGTTCGACGAGACGCGCCAGGTCTGGGTCATCCTCGCCCCTGAGCGCGTGCTGGCGCCGGACGAGATCGCGGTCGAGGTGCTCAAGCTGTGCGACGGCGCGCGCGCCGTCGCCGGCATCATCGACGATCTCGCGGTGAAATATGCCGCGCCCCGCGACGTCATCGCGACCGACGTCGTCGCCATGCTGCAGGATCTCGCTGACAAGGGATTCCTGACCGAGGTTCGGGAGACGACATCATGACCGAGCTCACCGAGACGACGCCGCAGATCGCCGCGAATGACGGCCTTGCCGTGCTGGAGCGGCGCGGCTCCGTGGCCGAGACCTACGGCATCCCGCTCGCCGTGCTGGCCGAGCTGACGCATCGCTGTCCGCTGCAATGCCCCTATTGCTCCAACCCGCTGGAGCTCGATCGCGCCGGGCAGGAGCTGACGACGGCGGAGTGGAAGAAGGTGCTGTCGGAGCTCGCCGAGATCGGCGTGCTGCAGATCCACTTCTCCGGCGGCGAGCCGACCGCGCGCAAGGATCTGGTCGAGCTGGTGCAGCATGCCAACGACGTCGGGCTCTACACCAACCTGATCACCTCGGCCGTGCTCTTGACCCGCGAGCGGCTCAAGGAGCTGGCCGATGCCGGGCTGTCCCATGTCCAGATCAGCTTCCAGGGCAGCGAGGCCGGCATCGCCGACCGCGTCGGCGGCTACAAGGGCGGCCACGCCAAGAAGCTCGAAGTGGCGCGCTGGACTCGCGAGCTCGACCTGCCGCTGACGGTCAACGCCGTGATGCACCGGCAGAACCTGCATCAGCTGCCTGATATCATCCGGATGGCGGTCGATCTCGACGCCGACCGGCTCGAGGTCGCCAACGTGCAATATTACGGCTGGGCGCTGAAGAATCGCGCCAGCCTGATGCCGACCTACGCCCAGCTCGAAGAGACAGACCGCATCGTCGAGGACGCCCGCGAGCGGCTGAAGGGCACGCTGACCATCGACTACGTGGTGCCGGACTATTACGCGCTGCGGCCGAAGAAATGCATGGGCGGCTGGGGCCGGCAGTTCTTCAACATCTCGCCCTCGGGCAAGATCCTGCCCTGCCACGCCGCCGAGAGCATCACCGGCCTCGACTTCATGTCTGTCCGTTCGAACCATTCGATCGCCTGGATCTGGCAGAACTCCGAGGCCTTCAACCGCTACCGCGGCACCGGCTGGATGAAGGAGCCGTGCAAATCCTGCGAGTTCCGCGAGATTGATTTCGGCGGCTGCCGCTGCCAGGCGTTCGCGCTGACCGGCGACGCCGCCAACACCGATCCGGCCTGCACCTTGTCCCCGCTGCACGAGAGCATCTTCAAGCAGGCCGAGCGTGACGCGGCCTCGGGCCAGGACCGCTTCCTGTATCGCAACTTCGCCGGCGGCACGCCGGAGAACGGCAACGATGCCTGACGCCGAAGCCGGCCGCGCCTCCGCGCACCGCAGCGATCCGTTCATCCCGCTGACGTCGGAATGGCTGGATGTCTCCGGCGGTCACCAGATCTATGTCGAGAGCAGCGGCCGCGCTGGCGGCATTCCCGCGGTTTATCTGCACGGCGGGCCGGGCTCCGGATGCCAGCCGGATCACCGCCGGCTGTTCGATCCCGAGCGCTTCCACGCCGTGCTGTTCGACCAGCGCGGCGCCGGCCGTTCGCGTCCTGCACGCAGCCGCGACAACAACACCCTGCCCGACCTGATCGCCGACATGGAGGCGATCCGCGAAAGATTCGGTTTCGAGCGCTGGATCGTCGCCGGCGGCTCCTGGGGCGCCACCTTGGCGCTGGCTTATGCGCAGGCGCACCCGACGCGCGTCACGGGGCTGGTGTTGCGCGCGACCTTTTTCGGCACCCGCGCGGAGGTGGCGACCGCCTTCGGCGAGACGCTGGCGCGCTTTCACCCGGCCCTGCACCGCGACTTTCTGGAGCTGCTGCCGGAGAACGAGCACGCCGATCCGTGCGACGCCTACTTCCGGCGCATCCTCGATCCCGATCCGGCGATCCATGGCCCTGCCGCCCGCGCCTGGCACGATACCGAGCGCGCGCTGTCGGAGGTGAAGCCCGCGCGCGCCCGGCTCGATCGCCTCGCCATCCGCTCCGGCACCGCCTTGCCGGCGACGCCGTTCATGGAGGCGCACTATTTCTCGCACGACAGCTTCATGGCGCCGGACCAGTTGCTGCGCAATGCGAACAGTCTCAACGGGATTCCCGGAATCATCGTGCAGGGCCGCTACGACCTGCTTTGTCCGCCGGCGACCTCGGCACGGCTGGCGGAGGTGTGGCGCGACGCCGAAATCCGTGTCGTCGAAGCCGCAGGTCACAATCTTTATGACCCCGGCATCCGCGATGCGGTCATGAAAGCCATCTCCGACATGGCTAAGCGCACGACCGCGCCTTAAACATGTGATCGTCTCCCCTCATTCCTGAGGAGCCATGCGCAGCATGGCGTCTCGAAGGATGAGGCCGATCCATCCCGACCTCATGGTTCACCAGGCAATGCGCAAGCATTGTCCGCGAGACGCGCCCGAGGGGCGCTCCTCACCATGAGGAATTGGCCGCCAAACTAAGGACATCTGCAATGCCCATCGCCGGGAAAGGCATGCTGTTGACATCGATGAATATCGATGCCGCTGACGAAGCCGACTTCAACCGCTGGTATGACAGCGAGCATCTCGAAGAGCGCGTGGCCATCCCCGGCTTCATCGAGGCGCGGCGCTATGTCGCCGAGCAGGGCAGCCCTAAATATCTCTGCCTGTATTCGACCGAGACGATCGACGTGCTCGACAGCGCGCCCTATCGCGCCCGGCTGGAGTCGCCGACGGAATGGTCGAAGGCAGTGATGGCGCGGTTCAAGAACATGATCCGCAGCGTCGCACGCATCACGATCTCGATCGGCGCCGGTCGCGGCGCGGTGCTCGGCATCATCCGCCTGCGGCCGAAGCCGGGACAGGACGGGGCGCTGCGCGACGCGCTGCAGATCGAGCTCGATCCGAGCGAGGTCAAGGGCGTCATCTCGATGCACCTGCTCGAGGGCGATGCTGATCTCTCCGGTCCGGCAGCCGGGGTTCCTGCGAGCTCGCGCGATGCCGACTGGTTCATCCTCATCGACGGCGCCGACAGTCATGCCATCGCGACCTTGATGACCACGCGCTTCGCGGCCATCGACGGTCCGCTGGCGACGCAGATCTCGGCCGGCATCTACAGGCTGATGTGGGACCTGAGCCGCGCGGACATCGCCTCTGGCTGAGCGCGCATTGTTCTGCATCAATGACGCGAGCGTGCAACCGGCAGATGCAGCCGCTCGCCACAATGCCGCAACGCAACATTCGATGGCATCATCACGCCCGCAATGCGGCGCCGCACACTGTGCACGAAGGGCAGCTTTGCAAATTTGCCTTTGTGTGCGCCTTGGAATGGCTCTAGTCTGATAAGACTATTCAATTGAGCCATTCAAAAAACAGAAGGGCGACGAACAGGACCTGCTCCGGACTCCCAATCGATCCCCAGCCGATCCTGAACAAGCAGTCGTCCTCACGTCAGGAAGGCCGCGCGCTCATGGTTCGCCGCGCGGACAGGGTATGAATGAGAGCGACTGATATCTCGGCCCCCGACTACTTTCACAAAGTAGTCGATTGCCAATGGGCTTGTCCCGCACACACTCCGGTCCCCGAATACATCCGCCTGATCGCCGAGGGTCGCTACAGCGACGCCTACATGATCAATTGGAAATCGAATGTATTCCCGGGCATTCTCGGACGCACTTGCGATCGCCCTTGCGAGCCCGCCTGCCGACGCGGGCGCGTCGAGGAAAGCCCGGTCGCGATCTGCCGCCTCAAGCGCGTTGCGGCCGATTTCAAGGACGACGTCCATCAGCGCATGCCGCGCCCTGCCCCGAAGAACGGCCGGCGCATCGCGCTGGTCGGCGGCGGCCCGGCGTCGCTGACCGTGGCGCGCGATCTCGCGCCGCTCGGCTATCACTGCACCGTGTTCGACGCCGATCCCAAGCCCGGCGGCATGATGCGCTCACAGATTCCCAAGTTCCGCCTGCCCGACAGCGTCATCGACGAGGAGACGGGCTACGTGCTCAGCCTCGGCGTCGACTACAAGGCCGGCCATCGTATCGACAGCCTCAAGAAGCTGCTGGCCGAGAACTATGACGCCGTCTTCATCGGCTCCGGCGCGCCACGCGGCCGCGAGCTGAACATTCCAGGTCGGGAGGAAGCGGCGGCCAACATCCATCTCGGCATCGACTGGCTGTCCGGTGTCTCGTTCGGCCACACCGACAAGATCGGCAAGCGCGTGATCGTGCTCGGCGGCGGCAACACCGCGATGGATTGCTGCCGCACCGCACGCAGGCTCGGCGGCGAGGACGTCAAGGTCATCGTGCGCTCCGGCTTCGAGGAGATGAAGGCGTCTCCGTGGGAGAAGGAGGACGCGCTGCACGAGGACATTCCGATCCTCAATTATCTCGTTCCGATCGCGTTCCACCATGCCGCCGGCAAGCTGACCGGCATGACCTTCCAGAAGGTGAAGGCGGAATATGACGCCAACGGCGGACGCTCGCTGGTGCCGTCCGGCGAGCCCGACGAGACCTATCCCTGCGACGACGTGCTGGTCGCCGTCGGCCAGGAGAACGCATTCCCCTGGATCGAAGCCGATTGCGGCATCGAATTCGACAAGCGGCACATGCCCAAGGTCGATCCGACCACCTTCGTCTCGACCAATCCAAAGGTGTTCTTCGGTGGCGACGCCGCGTTCGGGCCGAAGAACATCATCTGGGCGGTCGCACAGGGCCACGAGGCCGCGCTGTCGATCCATCGCCTGCTCTCGGGCGAGGACATCACCGAGCGCCCGCTGCCCGAGGTGCACATCTCCTCGCAGAAGATGGGCATTCATGAATGGAGCTATGACAACGACATCTCCTCCGACAAGCGCTTCAAGGTGCCGCATCGTGACAAGGTCGTGGCGCTGAAGGACATCCGCACCGAGGTCGAGCTCGGCTACGACGTCAAGCTCGCGCTCGGCGAGGCGCATCGCTGCCTGAATTGCGACGTGCAGACGGTGTTCTCCGACACGCTGTGCATCGAATGCGACGCCTGCGCCGACATCTGTCCGATGGATTGCATCACCTTCACCGACAATGGCGAAGAGGCGGATCTGCGCGCGCGGCTGAAGGCGCCCTCGCTGCATCCCGACCAGAGCCTCTACGTGTCCTCGGATCTGAAGACCGGGCGCGTGATGGTGAAGGACGAGGACGTCTGCCTCCATTGCGGCCTGTGCGCCGAACGCTGCCCCACCGGTGCGTGGGACATGCAGAAATATTTCATCGAGACGACCCACGCAGGTAACGCATGTCCCAGCAAGCGCCGCTCAGCAGCGTAAACGACTTCGTCGTCCGCTTCGCCAACGTCAACGGCTCCGGCTCGGCCAGCGCCAACGAATTGTTCGCGCGCGCCGTGCTCCGCCACGGTGTGCCGGTATCCCCGCGCAACATCTTCCCGTCGAACATCCAGGGCCTGCCGACCTGGTACGAGGTGCGCGTCACCGAAGCGGGCCATCTCGGCGCGCGCGGCGGCGGCACTGATTTGATGGTGGCGATGAACCCGCAGACCTGGGACAAGGACGTCGCCGGTATCGCGCCGGGCGGCTATCTGTTCTACGATTCCACCAAGCCGATGCCGGCAACCAAGTTCCGCGACGACATCACCGTCATCGGCGTCCCGCTGACCGCGATCACCAACTCGACCTATTCGGATCCGCGCCAGCGCCAGCTGTTCAAGAACATCATCTATCTCGGCGCGCTCTCAGCGCTGCTCGACATGGATCCGAAGCTGATCGAGCAATTGATCGGCGAGCAGTACAAGGGCAAGGAGAAGCTGCTCTCCTCCAACGTCCACGCGCTGCATCTCGGCCGCGACTGGGCGCTGCAGAATTTGAAGTGCCCGATCGGCCTGCGCATCAAGAAGGCCGACAAGGTCGGCGACCGCATTTTCATCGAGGGCAACAACGCCGCCGCGCTGGGCGCCGTCTATGGCGGCGCCACGGTCTGCGCCTGGTACCCGATCACGCCGTCGTCTTCGCTGGCCGAAGCGTTCAGCAACCACTGCAAGAAACTGCGGCACGATCCGGAAACCGGGCAGGCCAAATACGCGATCGTGCAGGCCGAGGACGAGCTCGCCTCGATCGGCATGGTGGTCGGCGCGTCCTGGAACGGCGCCCGCGCCTTTACCACGACATCGGGCCCCGGCGTTTCGCTGATGACCGAGTTCATCGGCCTGTCCTACTTTGCCGAGATCCCGGCCGTGATCATGAACGTGCAGCGCGCCGGCCCCTCGACCGGCATGCCGACGCGGACGCAGCAATGCGACCTGATCGCCTGCGGCTATGCCTCGCACGGCGATACCAAGCACGTGATGCTGTTCCCCGAAGATCCGGCCGAGGCGTTCGAGTTTGCCGCTGCGGCGTTCGATCTTGCCGAGCGGCTGCAGACCACGATCTTCCTGATGCTCGACCTCGACATCGGCATGAACCAGCGGCTGTGCAGACCGCTGAAGTGGGACGATGCCAAGCAGTATGACCGCGGCAAGGTGATGACGGCGGAGATGCTCGACGAAGGCCGCGACTTCGGCCGCTATCTCGACGTCGACGGCGACGGCATTCCGTTCCGCACCTACCCCGGCACGCATCCGACGAAGGGCTCCTACTTCACCCGCGGCACGTCGCGTGACCGCTACGCGCGCTATTCCGAGGAAGGCGCCGTCTATGCCGACAACGTGCAGCGCCTGCTGCGCAAGTTCCAGACCGCGCAAGACATGGTGCCGCGGCCGCTGCAGGCCAATGCGAGCAAGCCGACGAGATATGGCGTGATCTATTTCGGCTCGACCGCGCCGGCGATGGACGAGGCAATCGGACTGCTGGAGGCGCGCGGCTGCCAGCTCGACCGCCTGCGCATCCGCGCCTTCCCGTTCCATTCGAGCGTGGCGAGCTTCATCGCCGAGCACGATTTCGTCTACGTGGTCGAGCAGAACCGCGACGCCCAGCTGCGCCAGCTGATCGTCACGGAGAACGGCATCGACCCGGTCCGGCTGGTGCCGATCCTGCATTATGACGGCACGCCGATCACGGCGCGCTTCATCGCCGATGCTATCGGCGACCACCAGGACCACATCAAGGTCACCCCACTGCGCAAGGCCGTGTCATGACGTACTCTCCGCTCTCTCCGCCGTCATGCCCGGGCTCGACCCGCCTGCGCGGCCGTAGCTGCTTCGACGCGGCGAAGGCCCGGGCATCCACGTCTTTCCTCCCGGCCCCGACGTGGATGGCCGGGACAAGCCCGGCCATGACGATGCCGGGTGATGCGAGGCTCTCATGACCTACATCGCAAAGCCGAAGTTCCAGCATCCGGGCATCAAGAAGAACGCGCTCGGCTACAGCCATCGCGACTACGAGGGCAAGATTTCGACCCTCTGCGCCGGCTGCGGCCACGATTCGATCACGGCCTCGATCATCGAGGCCTGTTTCGAGCTGTCGATCGAGCCGCATCGCGTGGCAAAAATCTCCGGCATCGGCTGCTCGTCGAAGACGCCGGACTATTTCCTCGGCAATTCGCACGGCTTCAACACCGTGCACGGCCGCATGCCCTCGGTGCTGACCGGCGCCAATCTCGCCAACCGCGAGCTGATCTATCTCGGCGTCTCCGGCGACGGCGATTCCGCCTCGATCGGCTTCGGCCAGTTCGCCCACGCGATCCGGCGCGGCGTGAACATGACCTATATCGTCGAGAACAATGGTGTCTACGGCCTGACCAAGGGCCAATTCTCGGCGACCGCCGACCGCGGGTCGAAGTCGAAGAAGGGCGTCACCAACACCGACAATCCGATCGATCTGGTCGGCATCGCGCTGCAGCTCGGGGCCACCTATGTGGCGCGGTCCTTCTCGGGCGACAAGAAGCAGCTGGTGCCGATCATCGAGGGCGCCATCCAGCACAAGGGCGCGGCGTTCATCGACGTCATCAGCCCGTGCATCGCGTTCAACAATCACGCCGGCTCAACCAAGAGCTTCGACTATGTCCGCGAGCACAACGATGCCGTGAACCGGCTCGACGTGCTGACCGGACGCGATCCGATCGAGATCGACCAGGATCCGGGCACGGTGCAGATCGTCGAGCAGCACGACGGCTCCAGGCTGGCGCTGCGCAAGATCGACGCCGACTACGACCCGCATGACCGGCTCGGCGCCATGACCTTCCTCCAGAAGCATGCCGCGCAAGGCCAGATCGTGACCGGGTTACTCTATGTCGACCCTGAGGCCGACGATCTGCACAGCCACCTCAACACGGTGGAGCGCCCGCTCAACCGGCTGGAGGCGGCGGATCTGTGCCCGGGGCAGTCGGCGCTCGACAAGATCAATGCGAGCCTGCGCTGACGCGGCAGCAACGCCCGCAGTCGTGCTTCGAGACGACGCCTGTTTGCCGCGCCGGTTTCGGAGCTGGCTCTCGTAACCCGGATGTCGCGTCCGCCTCCGCCCTCCGGGCGCAGGCTTGAGCTCATCCGGACTACGATCCTGTTCATCGTCCACGTGCGGCTACGGCCGCAGCGCGCTCGCCCAAACGCGATCGAGCTGCGCGATCGCCTCTGGCAGCGGCAGCGCCGAGAGCGCGTCGTCGCCACCACTCACAAGCCCAAACTCGCGCAGCCGCAGCAGCGCCTCATCGATATTGAACGCCCGACCCAGCCCGAACATCTGCTGCAGCAACTCCTCGACATGGCTGCCCAATGCAGCACGCGAGAGCGGCACCGACGCCAGCAGCAGGCCGCCATAGGCCAGCATCGCTTCCTTCCAGTCCTGGTCCTCGGCCTCGCCGATCAAATAGTTGAAGATGCCGGAATTGTTGTTGACGTTGCGGAAGTAGATGTTGTCGGTGACCTGCTTCTGATGGATCAGCGACTGGCGGTGGAAGTTGCCCCATTGCCGCAGGATGAAGGCGCCGAGCGCGAACAATCCCGACAGCGCCGCCAGCGCCTGCTCCGTATCGTTGTCGTGCACGGTGCCGCTGAGGCCGAGATAGAAGCCGGCGACGATGAACAGCACCGTCAAGGTCGAGGCCAGCTTGAGCAGGATCGGCACCCCGCCGACCAGCGCCGGCACGCCCAGGGTCAGCTGCTCGCGCAGGCCCATGACGACGCGGACGTTCGGCAGCAGCGCCTCGAGGTCGAAGCGCGCGATGTGGCGGAAATATTTGAACAGCACCGCGCCGCCGCGGATCTTGTTGCGGCCGCGCCAGGCGGCGGCCTTGCTCTTCTTCTTGACCGGCTCGTCGGGCTTGGTCGCGACCATCAGCACGATGTCGTCATAGACCTCGATCTCATGCTTGCGCCGTCGCAGCCCATACAGCATGGGGACCTCGATCGTCTCCTGATGCTGGCCACGCCGGAACATCCGTACAGCACGATAGTCGGAGATCGGCGCCTTCAGCTTGACCCGCACCAGCGCATGCTCGGCAAAGGCGCGCTCGATCTCGTCATGGCTGATCTCGATGAAATTGGCCTCGCCGAGCACCCGCACGACTTCGTCGGCGAGGCTGCGATAGGCCGCGTCGAGATCCTCCGGCGATCGACGGCGGCCGACCGGCACCTCGGGATCGAAGTCGAAATAGGCGTCGCGGAACCGATCGAGCTCGTCGAAATATTGATGGTGCAGAATCGCGCCGAGCATACGCGCCAGCTGCCGCAGCTCGCTGGCCTGGGCGTCATCGACATGGCCGTTCGAGATCAGGCCATCAAGAATGTCCGACTTGCGCAACGGAATGAACCGGTCCCGCCGCTCCGCCGCCGCCGTCTTCCCTGGTCCGACCACGCCTCTCACGCCCGAGCTTCGATCTGCGCCATTGACAGCCGATCCGGCTGCACGGGCCGGCGCGTCCGGCCAACCCGCATACCATAGCGCCCCGATCCCGTTCACGCCACTCGCCGCAACACGTAAGCTGCAGGTCCCGCCTGCAGAACGAGAGACTGATCATGACCGACGCCGGACAGCAGACATCCCCGTTCCGGGCCATCCGGGCCATCGACTACACCGTCATCCTGGTGCGCGACTGGTCCGCGATGCGCCGCTTCTATGAAGAGGTGCTGGGCTTTCCCCTGCTGCGCGAGCTGTCACAAGGCTGGATCGAGTACCAGGCCGGCAGCAACACGCTGGCGCTCGCCCGGCCGCAACGGCTGGCCTCGGACCAGCCGACGCCGCCAGGGAGCGCATCGCTTCAGCTCGCCTTCAAGGTGACCCGCGACGATGTCGACCGCTGCGCGGCCGAGCTGACCGGCAAGGGCATCGCCCTCATGGAGCCGCCGACGGACCAGCCCTTCGGCCACCGCACGCTGTTCTTCAGGGATCCCGACGGCAATCTGCTCGAGGTGTTTGCGGACATCTAAGGCTTGGCGGCCGCGCTAGGCGGCCGCCGGTTGTATCCGGGGATTGAGCACGTACTCCTTCAGCACCTTGTCGGTGGCGGCATCGACTTCCACCAGCGAGACGTCGTAGCTCCAGAGATCGGCGAGATGCTGCAGCACGCGCTTGGTGTCGGTCTCGCTGAGCTGGGCCCCCTTCACCACGGTATGCCGCAGCATCAGGCGGCGGTCGCCGGCGAGATCGACATCGACCACCTCGATGTTCGGATCGATGCAACCGACGTCGTACTGCTTGGATAGCTCGCGGCGGACGCGGCGATAGCCGCGCTCGTCATGAATGGCGTCGACGAGGATGCCGGCGCGCTCGGCCGGATCGTCATGCAGGTGGAACAGTCTGAGCTGCCGGATCAGGTTGGGGCTGAGGAACTGGCTGATGAAGCTCTCGTCGCGATAATTGGCCCAGACGTCGCGCAGCACCGCCATCTCGTCGCCGGTGCCGGCGATGTCCGGAAACCACTCGCGGTCCTCGTCGGTCGGGTCCTTCACGATGCGCTCGATGTCCTGCATGATCGCAAAGCCGAGCGCGTAAGGGTTGAATCCGGAGAAGCGCGGATCGTCGAACTCCGGCTGGAAGACGACGTTGGTGTGCGACTGCAGGAACTCCAGGAAGTTGCCGTCGGTGAGGCGGCCGTCCTGGTGCAGCCGGTTCATGATGCGATAATGCACATAGGTCGCCGTGCCCTCGTTCATGACCTTGGTCTGGCCCTGCGGATAGAAGTATTGCGCGATGTGGCGGACGATGCGCAGCAATTCGCGCTGCCACATCGCCAGCCGCGGCGCGGTCTTCTCCAGGAAATAGAGCAGGTTTTCCTGCGGGAGGCCGAGCAGCGCGCGGCGCCGCTCGACGTTCAGCATCGCGTTGGTCTTGACCGGGCCGGTCGGCACCGTACGCCAGAGATCGTTGAACTGGCCCTCCTCGTAGAGCCTGCGCTTGCCGGCGCGCTTCTCCTCCTCGCGGAAGTCGAGCTTCTTCTTGCCGGGATAGCGGTCGACGCCGTGCGACATCAGCGCATGCGCCGCGTCCAGCGTATGCTCGACGGCGAGCCGGCCGTAGCGCTCCTCGCATTGCGCGATGTAGCCGCGGGCGAAATCGAGATAGTCGAGGATGCCGTCGGCGTCGGTCCACTGCTTGAACAGATAGTTGTTCTTGAAGAAATGGTTGTGGCCGAACGCGGCGTGCGCGATCACCAAGGTCTGCATCGTCGCCGTGTTCTCCTCCATCAGATAGGAGATGCAGGGCGAGGAGTTGATCACGATCTCATAGGCGAGGCCCATCAGGCCCTTGCGGTACGAGGCCTCGTGGTAGGCGAAGTGCTTTCCGAACGACCAGTGCTTGTAGAACAGGGGCATGCCGACCGAGGAATAGGCGTCGAGCATCTGCTCGGCCGTGATCACCTCGATCTGGTTGGGATAGGTGTCGAGCCCGAGCTCCTTCTCGGCGACGGCTTCGCAGGCATCGTGGATGCGCTGCAGGGTGAGGAAATTCCAATCCGCGCCCTCGAACAGCAACCCGCTCATGACGCCGCCCTCTCCTGCGTGGTGCCGCGACGCTGAAACAGGTCGTGGAACACCGGGAAGATCTCGCTGCGGTCACGCACCTTGCGCATCGACAGCGGCTCGCCATCGGCGCGCAGCCGCTCATACAGCGACCACAGTGCGGAGTCCGGCATCTCGAACGAATAGGTGCCGGATTCACCGACCTCGAGATAGGCGAAGAACTGCGACACCGGCAGGATGTTGTCGGTCAAGAGACGGGCGACGTTCTCGGAATCCGAGGTGGCGTTGTCGCCGTCGGAGGCCTGCGCCGCGTAGATGTTCCAGTCCGAGGGGCGGAAGCGCGAGCGGACGATGTCGTGCATGCATTGCAGGGCGCTCGACACCAAGGTGCCGCCGGACGCCGGTCCATAGAAGAAGGTCTGCTCGTCGACCTCCTCGGCCCGATCGGTATGACGGATGAAGACGATCTCGACATGGCGGTAGCGCCGGGTCAGGAACACGTAGAGCAGCATGTAGAACCGCTTGGCGAGGTCCTTCATGTGCTCCGACATCGAGCCGGACACGTCCATCAGGCAGAACATCACGGCCTGCGCGATCGGCTTCGGCACGGCCTCGAAGCGGCGGTAGCGGATGTCGATCGGATCGATGAAGGGGATGCGCTTGGCCTTGGCCTTCAGGGCTTCGAGCTCGGCCAGCAGCGCGGCACGCTTGTCGTCGTCGGTCTCCTGCTCCAGCTGGGCCTCGAGCTCGGCAATCGCTTCCGGCCGCGGACGGCGCAGCGCGACGCGGCGGGCCAAGGCGCGGGTGACGGTGCGGCTGATCGAGATGTTGGCCGGTGAGCCCGACGTCGAGTAGCCGGCACGCACCAGCCCCTCGCTCTCGGCCTCGGCGAATTTGCGCTTGGCGAGATCAGGCAATTCGAGATCGTCGAGGAAGAGATTGACGAACTCCTCCTTGCTCAGCACGAAGCGGAACGCGTCCTCGCTGTCGCCTTGTCCGGGCGCCGACTTGCGGCCGCTGCCGTCGCCGGAGCGCGGCAGGATGTCGCCTTCGACGAACTTCTTGTTGCCGGGCAGCACCATATCGCGGGTGCCGCCCTCGCGGCGGAAGCGCGGCTCGTCCATGCCGTCGAGCGGGATCGAGACCTCGCCGCCCTCCAGCACGTCCTTGATGTCGCGGTCCTGCGAGGTCTTCTTGACCGCTCCCTGAACCAAGGCCTTGGCGCGGCGCAAAAATCGCTGGCGATTTTCGAGACTTTTGCCGCCCGGATTCAGGCGCCGATCAATGATGTGCATGACCACGTTCCATACGCCTCCTGCTGCAGCGGCTTCGACTCCTGCTCTCCCCCGCCGCGATGCCGCGGTGCAGTATCGGACCCGACACTGCAACGGCACCCTCTGCCTGTCCGACGCCTCCCAGCGAAGCTCAGCGTCGAACGTTCATCTCGTTCGTAACCCTGGCGCCGACGTCAGGCCGATGGCCTGCCGCACCTGCAGTGGACATCGGCGCCGGACCACGATCAACCCGCCTGCTTCACGCGCATGTACCACTCGACCAGCCGACGGACCTGCCGCTCGGTGTAGCCGCGTTCGACCATGCGCGCGACGAAGTCGTCGTGCTTCTTCTCGGTCTCGCCGTCCTTCTTGGTACCGAACGAGATGACCGGAAGCAGATCCTCGACCTGCGAGAATATCCTCTTTTCGATGACTTCGCGGATCTTTTCGTAGGAGGTCCAGGACGGATTTTTGCCTCCATTCTGGGCTCGGGAGCGCAGCGAGAACTTGACAACCTCGTTGCGGAAGTCCTTCGGGTTGGCGATCCCGGCCGGCTTCTCGATCTTGGTCAGCTCCTGGTTCAACAGCTCGCGATTGAGCAACTGTCCCGTATCGGGATCCTTGAAGTCCTGATCCTCGATCCAGGCGTCGGCGTAGTCGACGTAGCGATCGAACAGGTTCTGGCCGTAATCGGAGTAGGATTCGAGATAGGCCTTCTGGATCTCGTGACCGATAAACTCGGCGTAGCGCGGCGCGAGATCCGCCTTGATGAATTCGAGGTAGCGTTTCTCGATCTCCTCGGGTAGTTGCTCGCGCTTGATCGACTGTTCCAGCACGTACATCAGATGCACGGCGTCGGCCGATACTTCCGCCGTATCGTGATTGTAGGTCGCAGCCAGCACCTTGAAGGCAAAGCGGGTGGAGATGCCGTCCATGCCCTCGTCGACGCCGGCAGCATCGCGATATTCCTGCACGCTGCGCGCCTTCGGATCGGACTCCTTGAGGCTCTCGCCGTCATAGACCCGCATCTTGGCATACAGCGTCGAGTTCTCATGCTTGCGCAGGCGCGACATCACCGAGAAGCGGGCGAGCGTGTCCAAGGTCGCCGGCGCGCAGGGCGCGGTGGAGAGCTCGGAGCCCTGGATCAGCTTCTCGTAGATCTTGCGCTCCTCGGTGACGCGCAGGCAGTACGGCACCTTGATGACGCAGATGCGGTCGATGAAGGCCTCGTTGTTCTTGTTGGTCTTGAAGCTCTGCCACTCCGACTCGTTGGAGTGGGCGAGGATCACGCCGTTGTAGGGAATGGCGCCGATGTTCTCGGTGCCGATATAGTTGCCTTCCTGCGTCGCCGTCAGCAGCGGATGCAGCATCTTGATCGGCGCCTTGAACATCTCGACGAATTCGAGAATGCCCTGGTTGGCGCGGTTGAGACCGCCCGAATAGCTGTAGGCGTCGGGATCGTTTTGCGCGTAGGTCTCGAGCTTGCGGATATCGACCTTGCCGACCAGCGAGGAGATGTCCTGGTTGTTCTCGTCGCCGGGCTCGGTCTTGGCGATGCCGATCTGGCGCAGCCGCGACGGCTGGATCTTGGCGACGCGGAACTGCGAGATGTCGCCGCCGAAGGCTTCCAGCCGCTTGTAGCACCACGGGCTCATCAGGCCGGACAAACGGCGGCGCGGAATGCCGTATTTCTCCTCGAGCATCGGGCCCAGCGTGTCGGGATCGAACAGGCCGAGCGGCGACTCGAACACGGGGCTCAGCTCATCTCCGGCCTTGAGCACGTAGATCGGATGGGTTTCCATCAACTGCTTCAGCCGTTCGGCCAGCGACGACTTGCCGCCGCCGACCGGTCCGAGCAGATAGAGGATCTGCTTGCGCTCTTCGAGACCCTGCGCGGCGTGACGGAAGAAGCCGACGATGCGCTCGATCGTGTCCTCCATGCCGTAGAAGCCGGCGAATGCAGGATACAGGCGAACCGTCCGGTTCAAAAAAATACGGCCAAGGCGTGGGTCCTTGGCCGTGTCTATCATCTGAGGCTCGCCGATCGCAGCTAGTAGTCGTTCAGCGGCGTTCGCGTATCGCATCGGGTCGGTTCGACACGATTCTAGATATTCCTGCATCGACATGTCGGTCTGGCTGCGTGCCTCGAACGACCTTGCGAACGCGTTGAACAACGAATCGTTGTACATGATCCCTCTCCACGTAGGTTCCGCCGCACTGCTGCAACGGGCCGAGATCCAAGTACGTTCCTGCTGATCCCGAACCGACTCAGAGTGAAGCGCGCTAGCCCCCATTGGGCACCGTCTTCGTCCTTTTCCGCAACGCAAAGTGCATGCAGCATATGCCCTATCAACATGCACTTCGCTCAATAGTTCGGCAAAAGCCGGCCGACTCTCCCCATTTGTACCTCATTGTCTCTGCTTCGCAACATCCGCAATACCCCGGCACCGTAGTCTCCCTGCGCCGCACAAGGTGTTGTGAAGCCACGTGAACTGGTGGCGTGACAGCTCCAAAATCAGTCTCTCTTCCCGAAGTGAACCGCGAGTGAACGCAGCTCTTCTCGCGAGCGCTCCAGGCAGGGAACGTCTCACTCGCTGCGCGACCTGATGCGCGCCGGCCACGGCGGCCGACCAAACATGGGCCTGCGACCGCATCTGCCGTCGCTCATACAACGTCCTCGAGCGAGCGATGACCGCGCGCATCTCATAGGGCCGCGCGCACGCATGTTCGCCGCCAGATCCGAACGTCGTGAAATAACGCGCGGCCGAAGCCGGATGGATCACTCGATGCCGATCATTGCCATGATCACACGGCAGTTCGCCGCTGAGCATCTGCAGCCGGAAAGCATCATGGGTTATCCGCCGACACTCGTGAGGCGCTGCCGAGGCGACAACCGCGAGACGTTCGCCATGATCCGTTGCGTAGGGCACCATTACCCAGAACACATGTGGCACCTTTCCAGCATTGCAAGCCGGAGAAGCTTTCGATCGACGGCATTTGCTTGCCTCCCGGGAGCCTCTCCGGCGCACGAGCGCTGCTGAGGTCGACGCAGGCCGAACGCCGACCGCGCTCTGGCGGCTCCGCCGCGCGCTTTGGCCGGAACGATCAGCGGCGGGCTTCGCGTCGCCTGCCGATCTCCCTCCGGACGCCCCCCGCCGGCACGTCACCCCGGCTCGAAGCTCTTGGGATTCCAGAGGGATCAATCCATTATGAATGGCGTTCTCCTGAGGGCTGGCGCATAGTTGTTCATGTGAGGTCCCCATCGACCTGGCAGCGGCCAGGCGGGAACCCAAAAAAGCAAGCCGACGCACATAGATAGGCATCATGAATCCGGTCAAAGCTCTCGAAGAACACGGCCAGGCGGTCTGGCTCGATTTCCTCGCACGCGGCTTCGTCGCCAAAGGCGACCTCAAGCGGCTGATCGATGAGGATGGCGTCAAGGGCGTCACCTCGAATCCCGCGATTTTCGAGAAGGCGATCGGCAGCTCCGACGAATATGACACACCGATCGCCACGGCGCTGAAGAACGGCGATCGATCGCCGACGCAGCTGTTCGAGGCCGTTGCCGTCGAGGACATCCAGAATGCCGCCGACGTGCTGCGGCCCGTCTATGACCGCTTCGAGGGCAATGACGGCTTCGTCAGCCTCGAAGTCTCGCCCTATCTGGCGATGGACAGCAAGGGCACGATCGCCGAGGCCGAGCAGCTCTGGACGGCGGTCGACCGCAGGAATCTGATGATCAAGGTGCCGGCGACCAACGCCTGCCTGCCAGCCATCCAGCACCTGATCTCCAAGGGCATCAGCGTCAACATCACCTTGCTGTTTTCGCAAGACGTCTACCGGCAGGTTGCCGAAGCCTACATTGCCGGCCTCGAAGCCTACGTCGGCGCCGGCGGCGATCCGTCGCATGTCGCCAGCGTGGCCTCGTTCTTCGTCAGCCGCATCGACAGCGTGGTCGACAAGCAGCTGGACGAGAAGATCGCCCAGGCCAATGATCCGACCGAGAAGGAGCGGCTGGCCGCGCTCAAGGGCAGGATCGCCATCGCCAATGCAAAGATGGCGTATCAGGACTACAAGCAGCTGTTCGCCGGCGCGCGCTGGGAGCGGCTGGCCAAGCAAGGGGCCAAGCCGCAGCGGCTGCTCTGGGCCTCCACCGGCACCAAGAACAAGGACTACAGCGACGTCCTCTATGTCGAGGAGCTGATCGGGCCGAACACCGTCAACACCGTGCCGCCGGCCACGCTGGACGCCTTCCGTGATCACGGCAAGGTGCGCGACAGTCTGGAGGAAGACGTCGATGCCGCCCAGGCCGCCCTTGAGGATCTGGCGAAGACCGGCATCTCGCTCGACGACATCACCGCAGATCTCGTGATCGACGGCGTCAAGCAGTTCGCGGACGCCGCCGACAAGCTCTATGGCGCGGTTGCGCACAAGCGCGCCGTCGTGCTCGGGACCGGGCTTGGGCAGCAGTCGATCGCGGTTGCTGCTGATCTGCAGAAGAAGGTTGCCTCCGCTACCGAGGACTGGCGCAAGGACGCCAAGATTCGCCGGCTCTGGCACAAGGACGCGACGGTCTGGACCGGCCGAGACGAGCACAAATGGCTGGGCTGGCTGACCAGCGCGGAGAAGGCCGACATCGCCGATTACGAGGACTATGCGCAGCGGGTGAAGGGACAGAAATTCTCCGACGCCGTGGTCCTCGGCATGGGCGGCTCCAGCCTCGGGCCGGAGGTGCTGGCCGAAACGTTCCCGCGCCGGGCTGGCTTCCCCAAGCTGCACGTGCTCGACTCCACCGATCCGGCGCAGGTGCGCGCGATGGAGAAGGCGATCGACATCGCGAGGACGGTGTTCATCGTCTCCTCGAAGTCGGGCGGCACCACCGAGCCGAACGCGATGAAGGACTATTTCTTCGCACGCGTGGCCGACGCGATCGGGCCCAAGAAGGCCGGCCATCGCTTCATTGCCGTGACCGATCCCGGCTCGTCGCTGGAGAAGGCGGCCAAGGCACAAGGCTTCGCCCGCATCTTCCACGGCGAGCCGAGCATCGGCGGCCGCTATTCGGTGCTGTCCCCGTTCGGCCTGGTGCCGGCCGCCACCGCCGGCATCGACGTGCGCAGGCTGATCACGCAGGCGCTGTCCATGGTGCGCTCCTGCGGGCCCGACGTGCCGCCGCTACAGAACCCGGGTGTGCAGCTCGGTCTGGCGATGGGCCTTGCCGGCCTCGAAGGCCGCGACAAGGTGACGATCTTCGCCTCGCCCAAGATCGCCGATTTCGGCGCCTGGGCCGAGCAGTTGATCGCGGAATCCACGGGCAAGGAAGGCAAAGGCCTGATCCCGATCGACGGCGAGCCTATCGCGTCGCCTGAGCTCTATGGCCGCGATCGCTTCTTCGTCGATATCAAGGTCGAGGGCGACGAGGTGGCGGGCCATGACGCGAAGCTCGCCGCGCTCGAAGAGGCCGGTCATCCGGTCGTGCGCATCGTCATGAAGTCGATCGACCAGCTCGGCCAGGAATTCTTCCGCTTCGAGATAGCGACCGCTGTTGCCGGCGCCGTGCTCGGCATCAACCCGTTCGACCAGCCCGACGTCGAATCGGCCAAGATCAAGACCCGCGAACTGACCGCGGCGTTCGAGCAAAGCGGCGCACTGCCGGCGGAGGACCCCGTCGTGGCGATCAAGGGCTGCGAGCTCTACACCGATGCGCAGAACGCCGAGAGCCTGCGCGGGCATGGCGCCGACGGAACGCTCGCGTCCTGGCTGAAGGCGCATCTCGGCCGCGCCGGCGACGGCGACTACATCGCCCTGCTGGGCTATATCGACCGCAATGCAGGCAATATCGACACGCTGCAGCGGATCCGGCTGAGGCTGCGCGACGCCAAGCACCTCGCCACCTGCGCCGAATTCGGTCCGCGCTTCCTGCACTCGACCGGCCAGGCCTACAAGGGCGGTCCGGACAGCGGCGTGTTTCTCCAGATCACCGCCGACGATGCCGAGGATCTGCCGATCCCCGGGCAGAAGGCGAGCTTCGGCGTGATCAAGGCGGCGCAGGCGCGCGGCGATTTCGACGTGCTCACCGAGCGCGGGCGCCGGGCTCTTCGGGTCCATCTCAAGGGCAATCTGAAATCGGGCCTGAAGATGCTCGACAGCGCGATCAGCGAAGCGCTGAGCTAGGAAGGGCCTCGTCGATGCAGCTTGGAATGATCGGTCTCGGGCGGATGGGCGGCAACATCGTGCGCCGCCTGATTCGCGCGGGGCACTCCTGCGTGGTCTATGATCGCGACGCAAAGGCTGTGGCCGCGCTGGTCTCCGAAGGCGCCACCGGCGCCGCGAGTCTCGAGGAGTTCGTCGGCAAGCTCGCCCCCCCGCGGCACGCATGGATCATGCTGCCGGCCGGCAAGATCACGGAAGCCACCGTCGAGCAGCTCACCGGGCTGATGACCCGCGACGATGTCATCATCGACGGCGGCAACAGTTTTTGGCAGGACGACGTCCGCCGCGGCAAGGCGCTCAAGGAGCGCGGTCTGCACTACGTCGACGTAGGCACTTCCGGCGGAGTCTGGGGCCTCGATCGCGGCTACTGCATGATGATTGGCGGCGACAAGCCGGTCGTCGACCGGCTCGATCCGATCTTCGCCGCGCTCGCGCCTGGGATCGGCGACATCCCGCGCACACCGGGCCGTGATGGCCGCGACCCGCGCGTCGAGCAGGGCTATCTGCATGCCGGTGCGGTGGGCGCCGGGCACTTCGTCAAGATGATCCACAACGGCATCGAATATGGCCTGATGCAGGCCTATGCCGAGGGCTTCGACATCCTCAGGAATGCGAACAGCGCGGCGCTGCCGCAGGCGCACCGCTTCGACTTCGATCTCGCAGATATCGCCGAGGTGTGGCGCCGCGGCAGCGTCATTCCGTCCTGGCTGCTCGACCTCACCGCCAGCGCGCTGGCGCGGCAGCCCGGTCTGGAGAAATATTCCGGCTATGTCGAGGATTCCGGCGAGGGCCGCTGGACCGTGAATGCGGCGATCGACGAGGCGGTGCCGGCCGAGGTGTTGACCGCCGCCTTGTTCGCCCGTTTCCGCTCGCGCCAGGAGCACACGTTCGCGGAGAAGATTCTCTCGGCCATGCGCGAAGGCTTCGGCGGACACAAGGAGCCCGAACAGCACCCAGACCCGGCGCGCCAGAGCGCGCCCGAGATCGTCAAGCCGAAGGCGGACCGCGCGTGACCGCCCACCATTCGCATCAGCCGCAACACCAGAAGCCTGACGCCTGCGCCTTCGTCCTCTTCGGCGTGACCGGCGACCTGACGCATCGGCTGGTCCTGCCATCGCTTTACAATCTGGCCGCCAATCATCTGCTGCCCGACAGGCTCTGCATCGTCGGCATTGCCCGCAAGGGCATGTCGAGCGAGCAACTGCGCGACAATCTCATGGAAGGCCTGCGCAAATACGCCACACGCCCGATCGAGGACGAGATCGCGCAGCGCCTGTTGCAATGCGTGACGGCGATCGAGGCCGATCCGAAGGAGCCGGAAAGCTTCGATCAGTTGAAGGCGAAGCTGGAAAAGCTGGAAGCCGCGCGGGAGACCCACGGCAATCGGCTGTTCTATCTTGCGACGCCGCCGAGCGCCTTTGCGCCGATCGCGCAACAGCTCGGGCGCGTCGGGTTGCTGCGCGAGGACGGCAAGGCTTGGCGCCGCCTCGTGGTGGAAAAGCCGTTCGGCACCGACCTCGCCTCGGCCAAGAAGCTGAACGACGAGCTGCTGCAGCTCGTGACCGAGCACCAGATCTACCGGATCGATCATTACCTCGGCAAGGAGACGGTGCAGAACATCCTGGTGCTGCGTTTCGCCAATGGCATGTTCGAACCGATCTGGAACAGGCATCACATCGACCATGTCCAGATCACCGTCGAGGAGAAGCTCGGCGTCGGCACGCGCGGCAGCTTCTACGACGCCACCGGCGCCCTGCGCGACATGGTCCCCAACCATCTATTCCAATTGCTGTCGCTGGTGGCGATGGAGCCGCCAGCACGGTTCGATGCACATACCGTCCGCTCCGAGAAGGCCGAGGTGCTATCGGCGATCCAGCCGTTGAGCGAACGGGAGGCGCTGCTCAACTCGGTGCGCGGCCAGTACACGGCCGGCATGATCGGCGACGCCGAGCTGCCCGACTATGTCAGGAGCAAGGACGTCCGTACCGACAGCACCACCGAGACCTATGCCGCCTTCAAGCTCACGATCGACAATTGGCGCTGGGCCGGCGTTCCGTTCTATCTGCGCACCGGCAAGGCGCTTGGCGCCAAGCGCACCGAGGTGGCGATCAAGTTCCGCCAGGCGCCGTTCGCGATGTTCAGTTGCACGCCGATCGAAACCCTGGCCGAAAACTATCTGGTCATCGGCATCGAGCCGACCCAGAGCATCACGCTGCAGTTCAACACCAAGGTACCCGGCCCCACCATCCGCACCGACGGCGTGCAGATGAAGTTCAACTACAAGGACTATTTCCAGGCTGAGCCGGCCACCGGCTACGAGACGCTGATCTATGACTGCATGATCGGCGACAACATCCTGTTCCAGCGCGCCGACAGCGTCGAAGCCGGCTGGAAGGCCGTCGAGCCGTTCATCGGGGCGTGGAAGAAGGCTGGCCGCGATGGCCTGCATTCCTACGCGGCCGGCAGCGAGGGACCTGAGGCGGCGGCCGATCTCCTGGCCCGCGACGGCCGCAGCTGGCGCAAGCTGGTTTAGCCGTGGCCGGGCCGCAGGACCGCAAGCTCGTGCGCGTCGCCGACCGGGCGACGATGGCGAGGGTCGCGGCCGAACATCTCCTGGCTCGGACTGATACCAATCCGGGACGCGTGGCCATCTGTCTCACCGGGGGATCGAGCCCGAGGCAGCTCTATGAGCTGCTGGCGACGGACGCTTATCGTGAACGGATTCCATGGCCGCGCGTCCACTGGTTCATAGGTGACGAGCGATATGTTCCGCCCGGCGATTCCCTGCACAACATGACCACGGCACGTCACGTGTTCCTCGATGCCTGCGCGCCGGCCGCGAACATCCACCCGATCGCGACCGATGGGTCGGACCCGGAGGCCATTGCCCGCGACTATCAGCGCACGCTGGAAGCGTTCTACGGCGCCGCGCGGCTCGACTCCGGGCGGCCGCTGTTCGACCTCGTGCTGCTCGGCATCGGTCCCGATGGCCATGTCGCGTCGCTATTCCCCGGCTTTCCCGCAATCGACGTCACCGATCGCTGGGTTGTCGGCGTCGACAAGGCTCACGTCGCACCCTTCGTGCCGCGGATCAGCCTGACGTTGCCTGCGCTCGCCTCCTGCCGAACCATGCTGTTCGAGGTCGCCGGTGCCGACAAGCGCGCGATCATGGCGCACGTGCTGGCCGGTGAGGACCTGCCCGCCAATCGCGCCCGCTCGATTCAGCAGACGATCCTGCTCATCGACAGCGAGGCCTGGCCGGAGGGGCGAAGTGGCGAGATCTGACCTGCCCCATGCGCTCGTCATCATGGGCGTGTCCGGCTCCGGCAAGAGCACGATCGGGCAAGCATTGGGCCAGCGCCTCGGCTGGCGCTTCGAGGATGGCGACAGCTTTCACCCGCCCCCGAACGTCGCCAAGATGAGCGCCGGCCACCCGCTCACGGACGAGGATCGCTGGCCCTGGCTGCAGGCCATTGCGGCGGAGATCGCGCGTTGCCGTACTGCGGGCCAGCACATCATCATCGCCTGCTCTGCGCTCAAGAAGGCCTATCGCGACATCCTCGTCGGCGGCCGCAACGATGTCCGCATGGTCTATCTCCAAGGCAGTCAGGAGCTGATCGGCGAGCGGATGAGCCATCGCGAGGGGCACTTCATGCCGCCGGGCCTGCTCGCCAGCCAGTTCGCCACCCTGGAACCACCTGGGGCCGCCGAGCATCCCATCACCGTCTCGGTCGACGCGCCGGTCGCGGCGATCGTGGACGACATCATGCAACAGCTTCACGCCGGTCGGCGCTGCTCCTGACCGCGAACAGGAAGGGCTCATGACCCGCATCGCTCTCGTCGTATCCGACGTCGACGGCACGCTGCTGACCAAGGACAAGGTTCTGACCGAGCGGGCTGCGAAGGTGGCGCGACGGCTGCATGAATGCGGCGTCGCCTTCACGCTCACCTCGAGCCGCCCGGCGATCGGCATGCGCTTTCTGATCGAGCCGCTGCAGATCAGCCTTCCGGTCGGCCCGTTCAACGGCAGCTCGATCATCGGCGCCGACATGCGCCCGCTCGAGCAGAGCCTGATCCCGCCCGCGGCCGCCGCGCGCTGCGTCGATCTTCTCCATCAATCCGGCGTCGACATCTGGGTCTTCACCAATGATGCCTGGCTGACGCGCAATCCGGACGGCGAGTACGTCCCGAACGAGCGGCGCGCCATTCGCGCGGAGCCGACGATCGTCGACGATTTCTCCCCCTATCTGTCGAACGCCTGCAAGATCGTCGGCGCCAGCAGCGATTTCGAGCTGCTGGCGCGCTGCGAGAGCCAGATGCAGCAGGCATTGGGGGCGGAAGCGACCGCTGTCCGCTCGCAGAGCTACTATCTCGACATCACGCCGCCAGGCCGCAACAAGGGCACCTTCGTCAAAGCGATGGCCCAGCGGCTCGGTATCCCGCTCGACCAGGTCGCGACCATCGGCGACATGCATAATGACGTCGCGATGTTCGAGGTGAGCGGCTTGTCGATCGCCATGGGCAACGCCAGTGACGAGGTGAAGAGCAAAGCCAAGCGCATCACCACGTCCAATCAGGACGAAGGCTTTGCCAATGCGATGGAGATGATCCTGGCAGAGAACGCGCAAGGCTCATCCGCAAGCTGACACACGGCAGCTCAGGCTTCCGACCGCTGCCTTGCGGGTTTGTCGCTGGCCTTCTTGGCACTGCTCAGATTCTGCGCCGTGTTGATGAGCGCGATATGGGTCAGCGCCTGGGGAAAGTTGCCGGTCTGCCGCCGTGCCTCGGTGTCGTACTCCTCGGCCAGCAGTCCGACGTCGTTGGCGATGTTCACAACGCGGCGGAACAGCGTCTCGGCTTTTTCGGTGGCGCCCGCCAGAACATGCGCGTCGGCCAGCCACAGCGTGCAGGCCAGGAACGCGCCTTCGATCGGCTGCTGCTCGTCCGGAGAGACGTCGCGCGGATCGTGCCGGAGCACGAAGCCATCCCGCAGCAGATGCTGCTCGATCGCCTCGACCGTGCCGCGAATGCGCGAATCGGAGCACGGCAGGAAGCCGACCGCCGGCAACAGCAGCAGGCTGGCATCGAGCAGCCGCGAGCCATAGGACTCGACGAAGCTGCCGAGGCCTTCGTCGTAGCCCTTGTCGCAGACGTCGCGATGAATGGCCTCGCGCAGCCGCCGCCAGCGCTCCAGCGGCGCCTTGAACCCGAACTTCTCCGCGCTCTTGATCGCGCGATCGAACGCGACCCAGGTCATCACCTTGGAAAACACGTAGTGACGGCCATCGCCGCGGCGTTCCCATATGCCGTGGTCGGGCTGGTCCCAGACGTCGGTGAGATGGTCGAGCACCGCGCATTCCAGGTCCCAGGTGCCGTCGTCCAGCTTGAGCTTGGTCATGCGGGCTTGGTGGAAGGCATCCATCAGTTCGCCGTAGACATCGAGCTGGAGCTGCGCATGCGCGGCATTGCCGATCCGCACCGGCTGGGCACCCTCGTAGCCCGGCAGCCACTCGGCCTCCCACTCCATCAGCCGCCGCTGGCCCATGATGCCATACATGATCTGCATATAGGCGGGAGCGCCGGCCGCGGCGCGCAGCAGCCAGTTGTGCCAGGCCAGCGCTTCCTCCGTGTAGCCCGAGTTCATCAGCGCCAGCAGCGTGAATGTCGCGTCACGCAGCCAGCAGAACCGGTAGTCCCAGTTGCGCCGGCCGCCGAGCTTCTCCGGCAGCGAGGTGGTCGGCGCCGCGACGATGCCGCCGGTCGGCGCGTAGGTAAGCGCCTTCAAGGTGATCAGCGAGCGCATCACAAGCGCACGATGCTCGTCCTGATGGGTGCAGCGCCGCGACCAGTCGGCCCAGAACGTTTCGGTGTCGTCAAGCGCCTGATCCGGATCGATCGCCTTGGGCACCGGCAGATGCGACGGACCGTAGGTGAGCACGAAGGGCACGGTGTTGCCGGCAGCGACCTCGAACTCCGCCACCGTGGTCATGTCCTCGCCGCGGGTGGCGACCGGCGTGTGCAACACCGCCATGTCCTGGCCGCAGATGGCGAGCAGCGCGGAGCGATCCTCCGAGCGCTTCACCCAGGGAATCTCGATGCCGAAGCCGAATCGGATGATCAGCTCCATCCGCATGGCGACCCGGCCGGAGACGCCGCGGACCAGCCGAACGACATCGGAGGCGCTGCCCCGTGGCGGCATGAAATCGATCACCTCGACGGTGCCGGTCGCAGTTTCGTATCGCGTCTCGAGGATGAGGCTGTCGCCGCGATAACGGCGAGACGTCGATCGGACGTCGCCGCGCGGCTCGATCAGCCAGCGGCCATGGCTGCGATCTCCCAGCAAGGCTGCGAAACAGGCATCCGAATCGAACGCCGGCCAACACAGCCAGTCGATCGACCCGTTCCGGCTCACCAGGGCAGCCGTCTCACAATCACCAATCAGCGCGTAGTCTTCGATCCTGCAGGACATTTGGCATCCGCGTGCAACTGCCCCCCGCAATCCCCCCGTTCTAAACGCCGGCCGGGCTGATCCGTTCGGCGGTCGCCGCCTTCAACGCCGCGACGCTGGTCGCACCGGCGATGTCCTCGAGCTTGATCGGCATCTTGCGGCGCCAGTTCGGATGCTCGTCGATCGTGCCGGGAATATTGGGCTGATCGACCACTTCCAGCAGATCCTCCAGGGAAATCACCAGCAGCCGGGACCGCGTCCGCGACAGGAAGGCGATCGCTGAGTGGACGTCGTTGGCTCGAATGCCGTTTTGGCGGAGCACCTCGTCCCAGAGCCCCAACGCATCCCAGCGATCCTGGTCGCTTTCACCGGGATCGATGCCCAGCCCGCGTTTGGTCTTGAGATCGCCGAACGAGCGCCAGCCGGCGTAGGTCGAGAGATCGTGGGTATTCAGCGTCACCAGCGCATTCGGCGGATAGAAGTCGACATCGCGGAAGCGCCCGTTGTCGTCGCGTTCGAAGATCATCACCTTGTAGGACCACAGTCCCCAATCGGCCATCTGCTCGCGAAAGCCCTCCGGCACGGTGCCGAGATCCTCGCCGATGACGATGCATTCGTTGGCGACGCTCTCGATGACGGTTGCGGCGAGCAGCGCCTCGAACGGCATCTGCACGTAAGCGCCCTGCTTGGCCGGAAATCCGTGCGGCACCAGATAGAGCCGCTTCAAACCGAGCACATGGTCGAGCCGGATCGCGCCGGCATGCCGCATCGACGCCCGGACCATTTCCCGGAACGGCTCGAAATTCTTCAGCGCCAGTCCAGGCGCGTTGAAGCCGGCGAGCCCCCAGTTCTGCCCGACCGTGTTCAAGGGATCGGGCGGCGCCCCGACCGACAGCGTGCGCGAAATGGCGCCCTGCTCGTTCCAGGCATCGAAACCGTCGGATTGAACGCCGACCGCAACGTCGAGATACAGACCGACCTTCATTCCCAGCCGCTGCGCGAGATCCCTGCAATGGCTCAATTGTCGTTCGGCGAGCCACTGCACATAGGCGACGAAATCGGCCTCCCTCCGATCGGGGCCGCTGAGCAGCGCCGCGCAGCGCCCCGCATCGGGCTGCCGCCACTCCTCGGGCCAGTCCCACCACGGCTTCTGGAAGCGATGCCGCAACACCTCGAAGCAGGTGAAGCGCGCCAGCAGATCGCCGCGCTCGGCGCGGTAGGCCTTGAACTCCGCCGCCGCGGCGGCGGCGGGCGCAGCCATGAAGGCGTCGAAGGCCGCGCGCAAGGCCGGCCATTTCAACGCCGCCACTCCCTTGTAGTCCACCAGCTCGGCCCGCCGCAGCGGCTCGAGCACCTTGCTGTCCGGCCCCTTCGCGAAGCCGGGCGCCTGCTCCACATCGACATAGAGCGCATTCAGGAACAGCCGGCTATTCGGTGCATAGGGGCTGAAATCGCCCGGCCGGTCGTCGAACAGCGCGTGCAGCGGATTGAGGCCGACGCCATCGGCGCCGAGCTTGGCGCAAAGCGTGATGAGATCGGCAAGATCGGTGAAATCACCCATGCCCCAGTTGCGACCGGATCGAATGCCGTAGAGCTGGACCGCCAGCAGCCAGACGCGATCGAAATCACCGCCGAAGGCCTTCGCCGGCGCGACCAGCAGCGGCAGCTCCTCGCGGTACGACGACGCATCCACCAGCTCGAGGCGATAGCTGCCGACCGGCAGATCACCCGGCCACTCGACCAGGGCCTCAGCGGCCTGCCCGGAGACTGTCTCAGCGTCGCCACGCCTGATGGTCCACCTGACTGGCAGCTTGGCCGCCTCGTTGAGGCGGCTGCGCGCCGGCTGCCCGGACCGAATCACGACCGCGCCGCTCAGCAGCCGATGAGGCGTGGGCCTGGGAAAAGCCTCAACGATGATCTTGAGCGCCGCTTCGTCGGTGACACGACGCTGCCCCTGACCATCGTAGAATTCTGTCAGGATTCCGAGACTATGGGCTTCGCTGTAGAGATCCATTCGGCACGCGATCTGGACGTAACGGGAGACGTACGTCGTAAATTGTTGTGGGACGGCAAGAAGATAAGCCCCTAACGCCGCGGCATGGCCGTCGTTCCCGGGGGAACAAAACGAGCCTTGCAGCTTTGTAAGGGGGTCGTCTCGGTTTCTAGCGAACCGGGACGCCGTTTTCTTGTCAATGGCATCACCGTGAACAAATTTGCGCACACGTTCGAGAGCGTCACCCCCAAGGACGCTTTCTCCCCTATTCTGCCCTCTTTTGAGGAGAGCCGCATCTGCCGAGACCGAGACATCTTTCGAGACGCCTCCAATCGCAGCTGCATCATCATCCTCTCTCCTAGGTGAGGGCCTCGTGAACCTGATGTCATCCCTGGATTCGCCGAGTCTGCAGACCGAGACCGACGGCGACGGTCTCTGGTACAAGGACGCGATCATCTACCAGCTGCACGTCAAGGCGTTCGCCGACAGCAACAATGACGGCGTCGGCGACTTCGCCGGCCTGACCGACAAGCTGGATTATCTGCAGGACCTCGGCGTCACCACGCTGTGGCTGCTGCCGTTCTACCCCTCGCCCGGCCGCGACGACGGCTACGACATCGCCGATTACGGCAGCATCAATCCCGATTTCGGGACGATGAAGGAGTTCAAGCGCTTCATCCAGGAGGCCAAGCGGCGCGGCCTGCGGGTGATCACCGAGCTCGTGGTCAATCACACCTCCGACCAGCATCACTGGTTCAAGCGCGCCCGGCGCAGCCCGCCCGGCTCCAGCGCCCGCAACTGGTACGTCTGGAGCGACACCGACCAGAAATATCTCGGCACCCGAATCATCTTCACCGATACCGAGAAGTCCAACTGGACCTGGGATCCGGAGGCCTGCCAGTTCTACTGGCACCGCTTCTTCTCGCACCAGCCGGACCTCAATTTCGACAATCCGCGCGTGGTCAACGCGATCATCCAGGTGATGAAACGCTGGCTCGATGCCGGCGTCGACGGCTTCCGGCTTGACGCCATCCCCTACCTCTGCGAGCGCGACGGCACCAACAACGAAAACCTCCCCGAGACGCATGCGATCATCAAGCGCCTGCGTGTCGAGCTCGACAATTACGCCAAGGACAAGCTGCTGCTTGCGGAAGCCAATCAGTGGCCGGAGGACGTTCAGGAATATTTCGGCCAGGGCGACGAATGCCATATGGCCTATCACTTCCCGCTGATGCCGCGCATCTACATGGCAATCGCCCAGGAGGACCGCTTCCCGATCACCGACATCCTTCGCCAGACGCCCGACATCCCCGCGACCTGCCAATGGGCGCTGTTCCTGCGCAACCATGACGAGCTGACGTTGGAGATGGTGACCGACGTCGAGCGCGACTATCTGTGGTCGACCTACGCTAACGATCCGCGCGCACGCATCAATGTCGGCATCCGCCGCCGCCTCGCGCCGCTGATGGACAACGACCGGCGCAAGATCGAGCTGATGAACTCGCTGCTGATGTCGTTTCCGGGCACGCCGATCATCTACTACGGCGACGAGATCGGCATGGGTGACAACATCTATCTCGGCGACCGCAACGGCGTGCGCACGCCTATGCAGTGGACGCCCGACCGCAATGGCGGCTTCTCGCGCGCCGACCCGGCGCGGCTCTACGCGCCGATGATCATGGACCCGGTGTACGGCTACGAGGCGGTCAATGTCGAGGCGCAATCGCGCAGCTTGTCGTCGCTGTTGAACGCCACCAAGAAGCTGATCTCGGTGCGCAAGTCGACGCTGGCCTTCGGCAGGGGCACCATGACCTTCATCCGCCCGGCCAACCGGTCGGTGCTGGCCTATGTCCGCCAGTACAAGGACGAGGTCATCCTCTGCGTCGCCAACCTGTCGCGCTCGGCGCAGGCGACCGAGCTCGATCTCTCGCCGTTCAAGGATCGCGTCCCGATCGAGATGCTCGGCCGCTCGCGCTTTCCCCCGGTCGGCGAGCTGCCTTACATGATCACGCTCGCGCCCTACGGATTCTACTGGTTCCAGCTCAAGGAGCGCGAGAAGTCGGAGCCCATCATCCAGCGCGCGGTGCCGGAGTTCGAGACGCTGGTCGTGCCGCTCGGCTCGACCTGGGTATCGCTGGCCCGCACTCGCAGCGTGTTCGAACGCGACGTTCTGCCCGGTCATCTGGCGCGCGCACGATGGTACCCCGAGCGCTCGGCGGACGCGATCCATCCGACGCTGACCTCGGCGATCCCGTTCTGCGACATCGGCGACAACCGGCCCTGGCTGATCTTCTTCAAGGCCGCTGAGCGCGACGACAAGCTGCGCTATCTGCTGCCGATGCAGATCGAATGGGTCCGCTTCGATCGCGATCGCTACAATCCGCAAGCCTTTGCCGCCGTGCGCCAGGGCGCCCGCGAGGGAACGCTGCTCGATGCAGCGACCAGCCCGATCTTTCTTGCGCTGCTCCTGCACAATCTGAAGCAATCGCTGACGGTCGAGGAAAACGGGGTGCGCCTCGAATTCCGGCCGACGTCGCGGTTTCCGGACAAGCCAATCCGCGAATCCGAGCAGGTGCGCGTGGTCGAAACCGACCGCTGCAGCAGCAAGGCGGTCGTCAACAACGAGTTCTTCATCAAGATCCGCCGCGAGCTGGAGGCCGGCCCGCATCCGGAGATCGAGATCGGCCGATTCCTCACGGAGGCGGTGGGCTTCGCCAATGTCCCGCCGCTGCTCGGCAGCATCGAGGTGATCCAGGAGGGCGAGCGGCAGACCGTCGGCTGCGTCCATGGTTTCATCGAGAACCAGGGCGACGGCTGGACCGTCAGCGCCGCCTATCTCGATCGCTACGTCGACGACCAGCGCGTGTTCGCCGCGAGCGGCGACGTGCGGCAGAGCGAGGAGCTGTCGCCCTATCTGCGCTACATGGCGCAGGCAGGCCGTCGCGTCGGCGAACTGCATGCGGCGCTCGCCTCGCGCAGCGACGTCGCCGATTTCGCGCCCGAACCCACGACCGCAGATCATCTCGATCACTGGATCGACCGGCTGCGCGCCCAGGCCGGACGGGTCCTGACGGACCTGAGCGAGCGCCGCGATCACCTCAAGGATCCCGAACGAGGGCTGGTCGACCAGGTGCTCGCCAGGCGCGGCGAGTTGTCGGAGCGCCTCAGCAGCCTGATCCCGCACCATGTCGGCGGCTGCGACATCCGGCTGCATGGCGATTTCCATCTCGGCCAGATCCTCATCGTCAAGGATGATATCTTCATCATCGATTTCGACGGCGACGAGGAGCAGCCGCTCGCCGAGCGCCTGCGCAAGGCGCCGCCGGCCCGCGACATCGCGGGCTTCCTGCGCTCGATCGATTGCTCGGTCCGCGTCGCGCTCGAGCGTGCTCTGAGGGCAGGCCCGGACGATCACGGCCGGATCCCCGCCGCGCTGTCGGAATGGCGCGACCAGGCTGTTACGGCCTTTTTGACGGGCTATCGGGAGATCAAGGCCAACCAGCGCCTCTGGCCGGACGATCCGCACACCGCGGAGGCGCTCCTTAACTTTTTCATGCTGGAAAAAGCCCTCGGAGCGCTCGAATATGATCTGGCTCACCGGCCGGACTGGTTGCGCGTCGCATTGGGCAACCTGCTTCGCGTCCTGTCCGAGCCAGCATCAGCCAGCGAGTCCTCATGACCCATCTTTCTCCCGAGGCGTTTGCGATCATCGAAGGTCGGCATGCCGACCCGTTTCGCTATCTCGGTCAGCACAATGTCGACGGGCGGACCGTGGTGCGTGCCTTCCTGCCCGAGGCCTCGCGGGTCGAGGTGGTCGGCGAGCACGGCGAAGTCTCGCCGCTGACGCGCGTCCATGATGCCGGCCTGTTCACCGGGACCATGCCGTCGCTGCAGCGCTATCGGCTTCGGGCGACATTCGGCGACCACGTCACCGACCTCGAGGATCCCTATCGTTTCCTGCCGATCCTGAGCGATTTCGACCTGCATCTGCTCGGCGAAGGCAACCATGAGCGGCTTTACGACAAGCTTGGCGCGCATCCGATGGTGCTCGACGGCGTCGATGGCGTCGGATTCGTCGTACTCGCGCCCAATGCACGTCGCGTCAGCGTGGTCGGCGATTTCAACTTCTGGAATGCGCGGCGCCACCCGATGCGCGTCCGCGGCAACGGCTATTGGGAGCTGTTCATTCCCCGTGCCAGGGCCGGCGACCACTACAAGTTCGACATCATCGGCCCGCAGGGCGAGCACCTGCCGCTGAAATCGGACCCGATGGCCTTCGCGGCCGAGACGCGTCCCAAGACCGCATCGATCGTGATCGACGAAACCAGCCTGCCGCGGCCTCGGCCGGCGCCACATGACATCAACAAACTGAATCGACCGGTTTCGATCTACGAGGTGCATCTCGGCTCCTGGCGGCGCAGGGACAACAACCAGTGGCTGACCTATCGCGAGCTCGCCGAGCAGTTGCCGGCCTATGCACGCGACATGGGCTTCACGCACATCGAATTCCTGCCCGTCAGCGAGCATCCGTTCGACGGCTCCTGGGGCTATCAGCCGACCGGCCTGTTCGCGCCGACCAGCCGCTTTGGCAGTCCTGAGGATTTCTGTGCGCTGGTCGATGCCTGCCACCGCGAAGGCCTTGCGGTGTGGCTCGACTGGGTGCCGGGCCATTTCCCGGATGATCCGCACGGCCTCGGCCATTTTGACGGGACGGCGCTTTACGAGCACGCCAACCCGATGCAGGGCCGGCATCTCGATTGGGGCACGCTGATCTACAATTACGGCCGCACCGAAGTCGCCAACTTCCTGCGCTCGAACGCGCTGTTCTGGCTGGAGCGCTACGGCATCGACGGCCTGCGCGTCGATGCCGTCGCCTCGATGCTTTATCTCGACTACAGCCGTCCCTCCGGCGGCTGGATCCCGAACAAATATGGCGGGCGCGAGAACCTCGAGGCCATCGAGTTTCTGCGTCGGACCAATATCGACGTGTTCGGTCATTTCCCGCAGGCGACCACGGCTGCCGAGGAATCCACGGCGTGGCCGCAGGTGTCGCGCCCAGTCGATATGGGTGGGCTCGGCTTCGGCTACAAGTGGAACATGGGCTGGATGCACGACACCTTGCGCTACATCAGCAAGGATCCGATCCACCGCAAATATCACCACGGGGAGATCCTGTTCGGCCTGCACTACGCCTTTTCGGAAAACTTCATCCTGCCGCTGTCGCATGACGAGGTCGTGCACGGCAAGCGCTCCATCCTCGGGCGGATGCCCGGCGACGACTGGCAGCGCTTTGCGAATCTGCGCGCCTATTACAGCTTCATGTTCGGGCATCCCGGCAAGAAGCTCCTGTTCATGGGCTGCGAGCTCGCTCAGGAGCGCGAGTGGAATCACGACACCTCGCTCGACTGGCATCTGCTCGGCGATGCCAAATATGCCGGCATCCAGGCCCTGATCCGAGACCTCAACCATCTCTACCGCAACGTGCCGGCGCTGCATGAGCGGGACTGCGAGCCGGACGGATTCGAGTGGCTGATCGCCGATGACGCGGACCGCAACGTGTTCGCCTGGGTGCGAAAGGGCTTCGATGAGCACGCGCGCTGCGTCGTGGTCGTGAACTTTTCGCCCAACGTGTATTACAATTACCGGGTCCGCGTGCCGTTCGGCGGCAAATGGAGGGAAGCTTTCAATTCCGACTCCCTGCATTATGGCGGCAGCAATGTCGGCAATGTCGGCCAGGTCCATGCCTCTGAAGAACACCAGCTCAACCTCATCCTCCCGCCCATGGCAGCGGTATTTCTCGTCCCGGAAGCCTGACGCAATGCGTCTGGCCGCAGGAAGCCACGCCCGTCTCGGAGCAACCTGGGACGGACGGGGGACCAATTTTGCCTTGTTCTCCGCCAATGCCGAGAAGGTCGAGCTCTGCCTGTTCGACAGCCAGGGCCGGCGAGAGATCGAGCGGATCGAATTGCCGGAGCGGACGGAAGATGTCTGGCACGGCTATCTCAACGACGTCTCGCCGGGGCAGCTCTACGGCTACCGCGTCTACGGGCCCTACGAGCCGGAGCGCGGCCACCGCTTCAATGCCAACAAGCTGCTGCTCGACCCCTATGCCAAGCGGCTCGCTGGCCGGCTGGTCTGGAGCGATGCCCATTTCGCCTACCGCGCCGGCTCGCCGCGCGAGGATCTCTCGTTCGACCGGCGCGACAATGCCCGCGGCATGCCCAAGGCTGTCGTCATCGACGAGACCTTCAACTGGGGCCGGCGCGAGATGCGGCCGCAGATCCCGTGGGAGGACACGATCATCTACGAGGCCCACGTCAAGGGCCTGACCAACAAGCGCGACGACGTGCCGCCCAATCTGCGCGGCACCTATGGCGGACTCTCCTCGCCCGCGATGATCAAGCATCTGAAGCGGCTCGGCGTCACGACGATCGAGCTGCTTCCGATCCACGCCTTCATCGACGACCGCATGCTGGTCGAGAAGAAGCTCGTCAACTACTGGGGCTACAACACCATTTCCTTCTTCGCGCCGGAGCTGCGCTACGCGCAGGACAATCCGCTCGATGCCTTCCGAACGACGGTGGCGCGGCTGCACGATGCCGGCATCGAGGTGATGCTGGACGTGGTCTACAACCACACCGCCGAGGGCAACCATCTCGGGCCGACCCTGTGCTATCGTGGCATCGACAACGCCTCCTACTACTGGCTCCAGCCCGACAATCCGCGCTTCTACGACGACTTCACTGGTTGCGGCTCGTCGGTGAACCTCACCCATCCGCGCGTGCTGCAGATGGTGATGGACTCGCTGCGTTACTGGGTCGAGGTCTGTCACGTCGACGGCTTCCGCTTCGATCTCGCGACGACGTTGGCGCGCGAGAAGCACGGCTTCGACCGGCGCAGCGGGTTTCTCACCGCGATCCGCCAGGACCCCGTGCTCGCCGGCGTGAAGCTCGTGGCAGAGCCGTGGGACGTCGGCCTCGGCGGCTACCAGGTCGGTGCCTTCCCGTCGCAATGGTCGGAGTGGAACGACCGCTATCGCAGCGCCATGCGCCGCTACTGGAGCGGCGAAGGCAGCCTGATCGGCGAGGTCTCCAGCCGCATGACCGGCTCGTCCGACATCTTCAATCACGACGGCCGTAGCCAACGCGCCAGCGTCAATCACGTCACCGTCCATGACGGCTTCACGCTGGCGGACCTGTTCAGCTACAACAGCAAGCACAACGAGGCGAACGGCGAGGACAATCGCGACGGCTCCAACGACAATCACAGCAACAATTGCGGCCATGAAGGCCCGACCGACGACGTCGCGATCAATGCGATGCGCCGACAGTTGCGCAAGAACCAGCTCGCCTGTCTGTTCCTCGCGCAGGGTCTGCCGATCCTGCTCGCAGGCGACGAGGTTGGCAACTCGCAGCACGGCAACAACAACGCCTATTGTCAGGACAACGATGTCGGCTGGGTCGACTGGAGCGGCATGGGCCGCGAGGGTGACGACCTCATCGACTTCATCGCGCATATGACCGAGTTGCGCCGCCGCTTCGGCCAGATCCGCGCACGCCGCTGGCTGGACGGCCGCCGCTCGGACGGCAGCTTCGGCGTGCTGTGGCTGACGCCTTCGGCGGAGGAGATGACGCAAACCGACTGGACCTTTCCCGACGGACGATTTCTCGCCTACGTGCTCGCCCCGTTGGAACAGGAGCAGGCTCCGATCTTTATCGTTCTGAATGCAGCGCCCGAAGAGATTGGATTCAAATTGCCCGAGCTCGCCGAATACAAGACGTGGCAGCAGGTCCTCGACACCACCGAAGCCCAGCAGAAGCAGGTCGATTTCACCGCCGGGGCCGACCTCAAGGCTCCGCCCCGCTCCGTGCTGGCGTTTGCGGGCCTGCCATGAGCCCCCGTCAGTTCGGACCTCGCATCACCGGGAAAGGCACGACGTTCCGGTTGTGGGCTCCCGCCGCCAAGCGCGTCGATCTGGTGCTCGACGGCAAGCACGAGATGCAGCGCCTCGACGGCGGCTGGTATGCGCTCGAGGTCGCCGGCGCCGGCGCCGGCACGCAGTATAAGTTCCGCATCGACGACGAGCTCGACGTTCCGGATCCCGGCTCGGATTTCCAGCCAGAGGACGTCTCCGGTCCGAGCGAAGTCATCGATCACCGCGCCTACACCTGGCGCTCGGAAAACTGGCGCGGCCGCCCGTGGCAGGATGCCGTGTTCCTGGAAAGTCATGTCGGTACCTTCACGTCGGAAGGCACCTACCGCGCGATGATCGACAAGCTCGATCACCTCGTCGAGACCGGCATCACGGCACTCGAGCTGATGCCACTGGCGGATTTCGCCGGCCGGCGCAATTGGGGCTATGACGGCGTGCTGCTCTACGCACCCGACAGCGTCTACGGCCGGCCCGACGACCTGCGGGCGTTGATCGACGAGGCCCATTTGCGTGGGGTGATGGTGTTTCTCGACGTCGTCTACAATCACTTCGGCCCGGAGGGACACTACATCGGCCTGTATGCACCGACCTTCTTCACCGATGCGCATACGCCATGGGGCAGCGCGATCGACTACCGGCGCGCGGAAGTGTGCGCCTTCGCGATCGAGAACGCGCTGCATTGGCTGACGAATTATCGCTTCGACGGCCTGCGCTTCGATGCGGTCAATCACATCCTGTCCAACGAGGGTGAGATCCCGATGCTGCACGATCTGAGCGCGGCGGTTGGCAAGCTTGTCGAAGCAACCGGGCGGCACATCCATCTGGTGCTCGAAAACGGCGACAACCGCGCCAGCATGCTGGATTCCGCGGAGGAGCCGCCGCGCGGCAGATTCCGCGCGCAGTGGAACGACGATTATCATCATGCCTGGCACGTCATGCTGACGGGCGAGAGCGGCGGCTATTACGGCGACTACCAGCAGGCGCCGCGCCGCGATCTCGCTCGCGCGCTCGCCTCCGGCTTCGTCTATCAAGGCGAACCGGCGGCATTCTGGGGCGGCGATCCGCGGGGTGAGCCGAGCGGTCATCTGGCCCCCGGAGCGTTCGTCAACTTCCTGCAGAACCATGACCAGATCGGCAATCGCGTGTTCGGCGATCGGCTCGAGGCGCTGGCGCCGCCGCAAGGAATCGCGGCGGCGCTCGCGGTGACGCTGCTGGCGCCGACCGTGCCGATGCTGTTCATGGGCGAGGAATGGGGCTCGAAGCAGCCGTTCCCATTCTTCTGCGACTTCCAGGGCGACCTTGCGCATGCGGTGCGTAAGGGACGCCGCAAGGAGTATGAGTGGGCATACGCCAAACATGGCGACGAGGTCCCCGATCCGCTCGACATCGAAACCTTCAAGTCCGCGATCATCGACTGGGACTCCCGTAATTCATCGCCGGGGCGCGAGCGTCTGGCGCTGGTGCGCGCGCTCCTCGCCGTGCGTCACAAGGAGGTTGCGCCGCGGCTTCCGGGCGCAAAATTCGGCGACGCTGATGTGACCGATGACGGTCGCCTGACCACGCATTGGGAGATGGGCGATGGCAGCAGGCTGACTCTGCTTGCCAACGTCTCGGACAAGGAGCTCGCGGCTTCGCCGAACGGCGTCCCGGGCACTCCGATCTGGGGCGGCACGCCTGGAGACCGCCTGCCGCCGTGGTCCGTGTTCTGGAGCATCGGAGGATAGCATGCCTCCGGCCGTTCCCCTCGCGACCTATCGCCTGCAGCTCACGGGTGATTTCAACTTCGAAGCGGCCGTGCGCGTCGTGCCGTATCTGAAGGCGCTCGGCATCAGCCACGTCTACGCCTCGCCGTTCATGACGGCGCGGAAGGGCTCGACGCATGGCTACGACATCACCGATCATTCCAAGCTCAATCCCGAGCTCGGCGGCGAGGACGGCTTTGCCAAACTGAGCGCGGCGCTCAAGCAGCACGATCTCGGCCTCATCCTCGACTTCGTGCCGAACCATGTCGGCGTGCATTTCGACGACAATCCATGGTGGCTCGACGTCCTCGAATGGGGCCAGGCTTCGCCGCACGCCGCCTCGTTCGACATCGATTGGGACCAGTTGCCGTATCGCGCACGCGGCGGCGTGCTGCTGCCGATCGTCGGCACCTCCTACGGGCATGCACTCGAACATGGCGACATCGAGCTGCGCTATGACCCAGGCGAAGGCTCGTTCTCCTGCTGGTACTTCGAGCATCGGCTGCCGATCGCGCCCGAGCGCTACGGCGAAGTGCTGCGCATCATCGTCAAGGAGGCAGGCGCAGAAAGCAGTGAGACCGGCAGGGCGATCCTGGAGCTCGCCTCGCGCTATCAAGGCCTGCGCCATCCGAACCGCAAGGAAGCGCCGGCATTCAAGGCGGCCCTCAAGGCCATTCCGGGCGCCGCCGACGTCATTGCCCGCGGGATCGCGGCCTACAAGGCCGGGCCCGAGCGTCCGGCACAGACGCTCGCCCTGCATCATCTGCTGGAGAGGCAGCACTACAAGCTCGGCCACTGGCGGCTCGCCTCCAGCGACATCAACTACCGCCGCTTCTTCGACGTCAACACGCTGGCGGGCCTGCGCGTCGAGGATGCCGGCACGTTCGAAGCGATCCATCGGCTGGTCAAGACGCTGATCTCCGGCGGCCAGTTGCAGGGATTGCGGCTCGACCATATCGATGGCCTGCGCGATCCCGCACAATATTTTCAGCGCCTGCGCCGGCTGATCCGCGACGCCCGCGGGCCCGCGGCGGGGCCGTTCTACGTCGTGATCGAGAAGATCCTCTGCGAGCAGGAGAAGCTGCCGCGCTTCGCAGGGGTGCACGGCACCACCGGCTACGAATGGATGAACGTGGTCATCCAGCTTTTGATCGACGGCAACGGCCTGGAGCCGCTCGACGAGATCTGGCGCCAGATCAGCAACAAGCCGCCGAAGCTGGCGCCGGTGATAAAGGAAGCCAAGCGACGCGTGCTTGAGACGCTGCTGACCAGCGAGTTCACCGTGCTGACGCGCCTGCTGGCGCGCATCGCCAACGGCCACTACTCCACGCGCGACTATTCGGAAGACATCCTGCGCCAGGCGCTCGAACTGTATGTTCTCCACTTCCCGGTCTATCGCACCTATCTCACCACAGCCGGTCCGACCGAGACCGACCGCAAGCTGATCGACCACGCCATCGCAGGCGCCCGGGCCGAATGGTTCGCCTCCGACGGCTCGATCTTCGAGTTCCTGCGCGATGCGCTGACCATGGACCTCATCAAGCGCGACCGCAGCACCAATCACAGCGTCCCGCGCGTGCGGCGCTTCGCCCTCAAGGTGCAGCAGCTCACCGGGCCCATGATGGCGAAGTCGCTGGAGGACACCGCCTTCTACCGCTTCCACCGGCTGCTCGCGCTCAACGAGGTCGGCGGCGATCCGGCGGCACATGCTCTGGCCATCGCCGACTTCCACAAGCTGATGCAGGACCGCGCCAGGCATTGGCCGCACGGCATGACCGCCACCGCCACGCACGACACCAAGCGCGGCGAGGATGCGCGCACGCGGCTGGCCGCCATCACCGAGCTGCCCAATGACTGGACGTCGTCGGTCGCGCGCTGGAAGACCTTGAACGCGCCGCACGTCATCACGGATGGCAAGATGCGCGCGCCCTCGGCGGCGTTCGAATACATGCTGTACCAGACGCTGGTCGGCATCTGGCCGGCAAGCGGCACCGATGACACCCTGCCCGATCGGCTGCAGGCCTATGCGCTGAAGGCCGCGCGCGAGGGCAAGGAGGAGACCAGCTGGCTCAATCCGAACGAGGCCTATGAGAACGGCCTGCGCGCCTTCATCGAACGCATCCTGGACCGCGACCGTTCGCCCGAGTTCCTGCAGTCGCTGGAGACGCTTGCCAAGCGGCTGGCGCTGCTCGGCGCGCTGAACTCCCTGACGCAGCTGACGCTCAAGGCGACCATGCCGGGGGTGCCCGACTTCTACCAGGGCACCGAATTCTGGGACCTCTCGATGGTCGATCCCGACAATCGCCGCCCGGTCGATTTCGCCGCACGCGAACAGGCGCTGCGTGCGTGCGAGAGTCCCGACTGGGCGCACCTCGCGGGCCATTGGCCGGATGGCCGCATCAAGCTGGCCTGGACGCGGCGGCTGCTCAGGCTGCGTAACGAGATGTCCTCGGTCTTCACCGACGGTTCCTATGAGCCGCTCGAGGTGAGCGGACGTCATGCCGATCACATCATTGCCTTCGCACGGCGGCGCGGGCGCGACGCCGTCATCGTCGTCACTGCGCGCAACTTTGCGCCGTTTACCGACGCTGGCCGGGTGTGGCCCCACGCGGATGATTTCGAAGCCGAGGTTCATGCCCGCGGTTACACATCTGCGGACATGCAGAACGGCATGGTCGCGGTGTCCTCCATCTTCACGCACTTGCCTGCAGCAGTGATCCCGGCGCGAACTGATGCGGCAGCCCACCCGGCTGGTCGACGCCAGACAGCGGCAGCGCCGACCTGATCAGCTCTTCTTCGTCAGCAGCAACTGGCCGCGGTTACGGATCGCGGCCTGCGCCGCCTCGGCAAAGCGCTGCAGCAGCCAGGGTAGCACGACCTCGACACGCACGTGATCGTCGGCGACGTCGACATGGCCCGACGCCGCCTGACCGAGCGCGCGAACGCGAAAGATCATCTTGTCGCCCTCCCAGCGCTCCTCGTCGACCTTCAGGACCGGAACGCTGGTCGCGGCGCGACTGAGACCGGCCCGGAGCCGGCGCACGGCCTCGTCCTTGCCGAGGCGATGCGGAATGGAAACGACAAGCGGACTTGACATCGCGATCTCCTGACTAACAACCGTCTTCATGTAGTCATCGGTGGATGCGACCGCAAAGACACACGCTGCATTTTACTTGTTCCCATGCGGAACTTTCGAAGTTCCAACCAGTTTCCTCGGCGAAGGCAGAGCACGTTGTCGCCCCGCTGCCGGGCACTGGAGGGAAGCACATGTCCATCGGAACTATCATCCTCATCATTCTCATCATCGCCCTGCTCGGCGGCTTTTCCGGCATCGGCGGCGGTCCGTTCTACGGCACCGGCTACTACGGCGGCGGCGGCCTCGGCCTGATCATCGTCATCGTGCTGATTCTCGTCCTGCTCGGACGCATCTGATCCGATCGATCTCATAGCCATCCAACTGATCAGTTCGGGCTGACGTGGCCGCGCCACGTCGGCCTGGGCTTGATTGCGCCCCGCATCGCATCCCTTACACTTCGTTCGCGAGCTTCCTCATCGCCGGCTTGATCGCTCCGGCCGCGTCGTCATAGCCCTCCCACGCCTTGGTCTTGGGCAACAGCGCCGGCGCGGTTCGGACCGTGTACCGCTTGGGTTCGAGCCCGTTCTTCACCTGCGCCCAGGTCAGCGGCATGGACACGGTGGCACCTTCGCGGGCGCGCGGCGACAGCACGGCGACGGCCGTCGACATCCGGTCGTTGCGCAGGTAGTCGAGGAAGATCTTTCCCCCGCGCAGCTTCTTCGACATGTTGAGCAGATATTGCTCCGGGCTGTCGTTCGCCATCCATTGGCACACGCCCTGGGCAAACGCCTTCGCCTCGGGCCAGCTCACCTTGTCGCGCGCGCCGTGCAGCAACGGCGTCACCACATGCAGACCCTTGCCGCCCGTGGTCTTGCAGAAGCTCTCGAGTCCGAGGCTCTTCAAGCGCTGGCGCATGTCCTTGGCTGCCGCGATCACCTCCTCGAACGCGACGTTCGGCGCCGGATCGAGATCGAACACCAGCCGGCCCGGAACGTCATAGGCGTCCGGCGCGCAATTCCATGGATGCAGCTCGACGGCGGCGACCTGAGCCACCGCGATCAATCCCTCGACGCGATCGATCTGCAGATACGGCTTGCGATCGCCCGAGACCTTGACCAGCTCGAGCAGGTCCGACATGCCCTGCATGCCGTGCCGCTGGAAGAATTTTTCGCCACCGATGCCGTCAGGCGCACGCACGATCGAGCATGGCCGGCCCTTAAGATGACCGATCATCCAGTCTCCGACGGCTTCCAGATAGTTCGCGAGATCGAGCTTGGTGACGGGCTCGCCGTCGCCGGCGTCCGGCCACAGCGCCTTGTCGGGCTTGGAGATCGCAACGCCCATCACGGTGGCCGAGCCCTTCGTCCGAGACGGCGTCTTGTGGACCGTGGTGCCGACGGTCGCGACGCTCGCCGCGGCGCGCGCCACCGGCTTCGCAACCTTCGTCGTCACCACCGGCTCCTCGGCAACGACCTCGCGCGCCGGCTTGTCCTCGCGCAGGGCCTTGAACGAGGCCTGCCTGACATTGCCGTCGCCGGTGAAGCCTGCAAACTCGATCTCGGCGACCAGCTCGGGCTTGAGCCAATGCACCTCACGCGTCTTGCGCGGCGCGTTCTTGCCGCTGAACGGGCTCTTGTCGGAGGCAGCCGCCTTCAGCGCCGGCATGATCTCCTTCACCGTGTCCTGGCCGAAGCCGGTGCCGACGATCCCGACATAAGCGAGATGATCGTCCTTGTTGACGCCGACCATCAACGAGCGGAATTTGCCGTTGGTCGTCTTCCAGCCACCGATGACGACCTCGTGGCCGGGCCTGGTCTTGGCTTTGGTCCAGCTCTCCTTCCGTCCCGAATGATAGGCCGAGTCCAGCTTCTTGGAGACGATGCCCTCCAGCGACAGCTTGCGTGCGGACTCCAGCACCGCCTCGCCGTCGCTCTCGAAGTGCTCGACATAGCGGATGCGCGGCGCCTTGCCTTTGATGTTCGCCTTCAACAGCTTCGCGAGCCGCGCCTTGCGCTCGCGCAAAGGCTGGCGGCGAAGGTCGAACTCTTCGGCGAACATCACGTCGAAGGCAAAGAAGATCAGCTCGTCGGTTTCGCCCGCTGAGATCGCCGCCTGCAGCGCCGAGAAATTCGGATTACCGTCCTTGTCGAGCGCGACGATCTCGCCGTCGATGATCGCATCCGGCAGCTTCGCGGCCTCCTGCGCGATCGCACTGAACTTGGCCGTCCAGTCCAGGCCCTTTCGCGTCATCAGGGTTGCCTTGCCGTCTTCGACCCTGATCTGCACGCGGTAGCCGTCGAACTTGATCTCATGCCCCCACCCCTCACCGCTCGGCGGCTTCGCGACCGAGGTACAAAGCTCAGGGGCGACGAAGTCCGGCAACGATGACACCATGCGCGGCGCCGCTGTCTTCGACTTCGGGCTCGCTTTCGTCGTCTTTGCCGACGGCGCCGTCTTCGTCGAAGTGGCCTTGCCGTCGCTGCGGTTCGAATGCCACACCGCATCGGCATTCATGCGCTGTGTCTTGGCGAGCATGAACGGCTTCGGCGCTTTGCCTTTGCCGGTCGCGATCTGCTCCATCGTGCGCCCCGACGCCACTGATTTGTCGGCGTCGAGAATGTCGTTGGCCTCGCCCTCCTTGGCAAATTCGTCGCGATGCTTGATCAGGAGCCAATTGGTGCGCTTGCCGCCGGTGCGATCGTGGCGCATGCGCACCAGCACCCAACTGCCATGCAGCTTCTCGCCATCCAGCGTGAACTTCAGATCGCCCTTCTTGAAGCCGCTCTCGGGATCCTCGCTCTCCCAATAGCCACGGTCCCACAGCATGACGGTGCCGCCGCCATACTCGCCTTCTGGGATCGTGCCTTCGAAATCGCCGTAGTCGAGCGGGTGGTCCTCGACCTCGACCGCGAGCCGCTTGTCATGCGGATCGAGCGACGGGCCCTTGGTCACCGCCCACGACTTGAAGACGCCGCCAAATTCGAGCCTGAGATCGTAGTGCAGCCGCGTCGCGTCGTGCTTCTGGATGACGAAACGCGGCCGCGGCGCACGCGCAACCTTGGCGTCGCCGGACGGCTCCGCCGTCTTGTCAAAATCGCGCTTCTTGCGATAGGTGGAGAGCTTCCTGAGCGCCACGGTGATCCCTCGCGTTGAGTGGTAGCGTAGCAAAGCCGGTGAACTCGTGGAACCGGCCGCATCACCATGATGATAACATCGGGCAAAGTTCCGCGTTCCCGCGGCTCAGGGAGCCCAGGCTGCGCTGGCGTCCGCCCTCTGCCAATCGAGAGGGCGCAGGGAAGGCCGGGAGCTCGCCGCCCCCATGGCCCGCCTGCGAAAAAAATGCAGGCGGCAGGTACCACAGGTGCAGCCGAGACATCCCGGCCCTCCCTGCGCGACGGCTTTAACGGCTGCTTCGCGTTCTCCTCGGCGCGCCGGGCTTGTTGGCCACCGTGTCGCGACAATGCGCTTGCGCGCATCGCGCTGGATACCAGCATCGGGGTATCAGGACCGCGCGACTTGACCGTGCATGCCGGATTGTTCGTCGGCGCGACTGAATCACGCTGCAATCCGACACACCCATCGCATTCCGCTGCCGACGTCCGTGACGACCGCGATACGTCCCCTCCGACGCAACGGAACGGGTCTGACCATAATGCTGATTTTACGAAGTCGTCAAGCGAATTATTTTTTCCCGAAGCGACCTTCGCCGGGCCCATGGAACCCACACCGACGCTTGCCCGTTGCAGCCTCGTCCGGATTGTCCAAGGAGACCACGATGGCCCCCCGCGCCTATTGGAAAGGCTCGCTCAAACTCTCGCTCGTCAGTTGCCCCGTCGTCCTCTATCCGGCGTCGACCTCGGTGGAGAAGACGCGCTTCCATCTGATCAACCGCGAGACCGGCAACCGGCTCAAGCAGCAGATGGTCGACTCCGAGACCGGCGACATCGTCGAAGGCGACCAGAAGGGCCGCGGCTACGAGCTGTCCAAGGGACAGTACGTCGAGATCGAGCCCGAGGAGCTGGAGGCGGTCCAGATCAAGAGCAACCATACGATCGACATCGACAGCTTCGTGCCGCGCGACGAGATCGACCAGCGCTATCTCAACCATCCCTATTACATCGCCCCCGACGGCAAGGCGGCAATCGACGCCTTCGCGGTGATCCGCGATGCGATGAAGGATCAGGACCGCGTCGCGCTGGCGCGCATCGTGCTGACCAACCGTGAGCATATCATCGCCATCGAGCCGATGGGCAAGGGCATGCTCGGCACCACCCTGCGCTTTCCCTATGAGCTGCGCGACGAAGCTGAGTTCTTCGACGACATCAAGGCGCCGAAGATCACCAAGGACATGGTCGAGCTCGCCGGCCACATCCTGCAGACCAAGGCGGCGCATTTCGATCCCTCGGAGTTCAAGGACCAATACGAGACCGCGCTGAAGGCGCTGGTAAAACGCAAGGCGTCGGGCAAGCCGATCAAGCTACCGGAGCCGGAGGAACGGCCCGACAACGTCGTCAGCCTGATGGATGCGCTGAAGCAGAGCCTGAACGGCAAGAGCGGAAAAAAGACGGCGCGTGCGGCGCCACGGCGGACGAGCACGCATCGACGCACGGCGAAGAAGGCGCATCGGTCGGCGGCGCGGCAGAGGAAGGCGGGCTGAGTACGCCGTAGCCCGGATGAGCGCAAGGCGGCACAATCCCGAGCCTCAGCTTTTCTTCGATGATTTCTTTGCTGTCTTCCGGCTGGTCTTCTTCGTGGTCTTCTTGCTCGATGCCTTCTTGGTTGTCTTTTTCGATGACTTCTTCGCCGATGTCCGCGCGCTCTTCTTCGGCGGCACCTTCTTGCCCTCGCGGCGCGCCTCCGACAGGCCGATCGCGATGGCCTGCTTGCGGCTCTTGACCTTGCGACCGGAACCGCCGCTGCGCAGCGTGCCGGCCTTGCGCTTCTTCATCGCCCGGCCGACCTTGGCCGATGCCTTGCGCGAGTATTGTCGTGCCATAAACATCCTCCCGATTGCGACACGTAAACCGCGTCGGCGAGACGAAAGTTCCAAAGCGCAAGCTGATGCCGCGTACCTCCACACATGCTTTCACGATCGCGGGAATCGAAGCCCGTCGATACATCGAGATTCCAATGCAGCTTCGCGCTCGTCGCTTCGATGACGGATAGACCGAGAAGCCGATCAGACGTTCTGATCCGCCGCATGAGGCGCAACTGGACAAGGCGACGTTCCGAATGATGCGTCCCTGGCCTCTTCCTCAGTCAGCAATTTCAGGAGCACCGTCCGCTTGGACTCATCGTTGAATTCAGCGAGACGTTTCCTGAACAGGATGAGGTTCTGCAGATGAATGTATTCTTCCATGACCGACCTCACTGATGGGAGCCAAGAACAACGCGTCGGGCTGACCTTGATTGAGATGAATTTCGGGCATGATGCTCTTCCCGGTATCGCCGATGACAATCTCTGCGCCGCAGTCGGCAGCCTCGCCCCCCAAAATTCAGATCGCGTTCTGACAAGCCGAGACATGGCACGTCCCGTGTTTACACCATCGTGCATGCAAACGCACGATCAGCTGCGCCGATCAGGTGGCACGACCGCAGTCTCGATCATCCGTTGATCCAGAGAACGGGCGCCTGCGGACGTACTGTGCCGCAGCGCGAGATGACCGGTTGGTCAAAATTGCTCGTAAATTTAACGAAACGAGCTGATGCCGCCCGCGGGACACGCAAGCTCGCCCATCGAATGGCGATGTCAACGCCCCTGACACATAGGACCAGTCGGCCGATACGGCCAAGCTCAGTCCGGCGCGCGCAGCCGATAGCCGATGCCGGTCTCGGTCAATACGAATTGCGGGCGCTCGGGATCGGCCTCGATCTTCTGCCTGAGCTGACGCACATAGACGCGCAGATATTGCGCGTCGGTCAATTCGTCCCACAGCTCCTTGAGCAGGAAGCGGTGCGTCAGCACCTTGCCGGCGTGCTGCACCAGGACGCGGAGCAGATCGTACTCCTTGGGCGACAGCTTGATCTCGCGCTCGCCGACCTTGACGATGCGGCGGACGAGATCGACGGAGAGATCGCCGGAGCGGAACACCGGACGCTCGCCCTGCACCTGCAACTGATGCCGCAACGCCGCGCGCAGCCGCGCCAGCAATTCATCCATGCCGAACGGCTTGGTGATGTAGTCGTCGGCGCCGAGATCGAGCGCCTGGACCTTGCCCGCCTCGTCGCCGCGGCTGGACAGCACCACGACCGGCACGGCCTCGTTGCGGCCACGGATGGTGCGCAGCAGCTCGAGCCCGTCGATGTCGGGCAGGCCAAGGTCGAGAATGATCAGCGCCGGCTCCTGACCCAACAGATCCAGCGCGATCCTGCCGTTCGAGGCTTCGAGAATCTCGTAGCCCTGCGTGGTCAGGCCCATCCGCAGCAGCTTGCGGATCGGCGGCTCGTCGTCGATCACGAGCACCTTGATCGGAGCGCCGGTCATGCGGCCGTATCCAGCGGTCTGGCCTGCGCCAGCACGGGCAGGCGGATGGTGAGGACCGCGCCGCGCCGATCGGTGCGGTTGCCGGCGAAGATGCGGCCATGCATCGCCTCGATGAAGCCGCGCGAGATCGCAAGCCCCAGCCCCGTGCCTGGTCGCACCTGGTCGCCCTTCTGCACACGATAGAACTTGTCGAACACGTGCTCGACCTCCGCGGCGGGAATGCCGTCGCCTTCGTCACGGATCTCGAGCACGACCCAGTTGTTGTCGCGGGCCGCACGGATCGCGATCGAGGTCTCGGGAGGCGCATATTTGGCGGCGTTGTCGAGCAGATTGAACAGCACCTGCTCGAACAGCACCGCGTCGACCTCGACCATCGGCAGATCTGGCGCCAGCTCCAGCGAGACATGATGACCGGCGAGGATCTTGCCCGCGCGCCGCAGCGCGCTGCCGACGATCTCGCCGACGTCGTGGAGCGCGGCGTTCGGCACGATCGCGCCCGATTCCAGCTTGGTCATGTCCAGGAGATTGGCGATGAAGCGGTTGAGCCGCTCGGATTCGTCGATGACGGTGGCGAGCAGGTCGAGCTTCTCCTTGTCGGACAGCCTGGCGGCCAGATCGCGCATCGTCGAAGCCGCGCCGAGCACGGAGGCAAGCGGCGTCTTCAGATCGTGCGAGATCGAGGTGAGCAGCGCCGAACGCAGCCGGTCCTGCTCCATGGTGCGCTTGACCTTGTCCATGTCCTCGACCAGCAGCACGCGCTCGATCGCGAGCGCCCCCTGGTCGACCAGGGCATCGAGCAGCCGGCGCTGGTCCGGCGTCAGCAGCGGCCCGGTACGATCGTCGTCGATGCCAATGACACCGATCGAGCCGCGCCCGGTGCGCATCGGCAGGAACAGGCGCTTGGCGCCCGGCAGCGTGTCGGAGCCGCGGCCCGCTGCGCGGTCGTTGCTCCAGGCCCAGCTCGCAGCGGCGAGGTCGGCGTCGTCGAGCTGATCCTCCGGCGGATAGCCGGTCATGACCGTGAGCTTGCCGTCCTGCGGCAGCAGCAGCACCACCCGCACCTTCAGCATCAACGCCGCCTGATAGGCCGTCGCCCACAGCACGTCGTCGAGGGTCGCGGTGCCCGCGAGCTTGCGGCTGAAGGCGTAGAGCTGCTCGGTGGTCCGGATGCGCTGGGTGGCGGCGTCAGCCTGAACGCGCACGCGCGCGGCGACGTTGGACACCAGGATGGCGATCAGCATGAAGAAGAAGAACGCGCCGATGTTGGTCGGATCGGTGATCGTGAACGTATACAGAGGCGGGAGGAAGAAGAAGTTGTAGCAGAGCGAGGCGGCGAGGCTCGCCAGCAGCGACGGCCCAAGACCGTAACGCGCGGCGACGCCGACCACGGCGGTCAGGAACACCAGATCGACGTTCTCGATACCGAAGAAGGGCTGGATGAGCTCGGCGAGGCCAAGGCCGACAGCCGTGATCAGCAGCGCCATCAGATAGGGCTTTGGCTGCAGCGGCTCGCTGCGCGGGCGCGTCTGCACCGACGGGCTCGGCGTGTCCGGCGCCTCCTCGCCGGCGATGACGTGGATGCTGATGTTGCCGGCGCGCCTGACGAGGTCATGCACCACCGAGCCCCTGATGATCTCGAACAGGCGCGAGCGGCTCGACTTGCCGATGATGATCTGGGTGACGTTGTTGGCCTGCGCGAAGCTGATGAGGTCATCCGCGATGCGCCGGCCGACGCCCGGAATCGTCAGCGCCTCGCCGCCGAGGGTCTCGGCCAGCCGCAGCGTATCGGCGAGCCGGTCGCGCTGCTTGTCCGTGAGCTGCAGGTTGCGCCGGGTCTCGATGGTAACGGCGGTCCACGGCGCGTGGACACGGTCGGCGAGCCGCTTGGTGTAGCGCACCAGCCCTGTCGCCCGCGGATCCTCCGACACGCAGACGAGGATCCGCTCGCCGGCTGCCCAGGGTCCGGCGATGGCGTTGGCCTGCATGTGGGTGAGCAGTTGCTCGTCGACGCGCTCGGCCGTCCGGCGCAGCGCGAGCTCGCGCAGCGCGGTCAGATTGCCGGGCGAGAAATAATGCTCCAGCGCGCGCTCGGCCTGTTTGGGGACATAGACCTTGCCCTCCTTCAGCCGCTGGATCAGATCGTCGGGCGTGAGGTCGATCAGCTCGATGGCATCGGCCCGGTCGAGGATCGAGTCCGGGACGGTCTCGCGTACGCGCACATGGGTGATCTGGGCGACGACGTCGTTGAGGCTCTCGATGTGCTGGACGTTGACCGCCGTGTAGACGTCGATGCCGTGCGACAGCAGCTCCTCGACGTCGAGATAGCGCTTGGGGTGGCGGCTGCCGGCGGCATTGGTGTGCGCGAGCTCGTCGACGATCGCGAGCTTGGGACGGCGCGCGATCACGGCATCCAGATCCATCTCCTCGACGATCTGGTCCTTGTAGGAAATATGTTTGCGCGGGACGACCTCCAGGCCGCGCACCAGCGCCTCGGTCTCGGCGCGGCCATGGGTCTCGACGAAGCCGATGACGACGTCGACGCCGGCCCTCAGCTTGGCATGCGCGCTCGACAGCATCTCATAGGTCTTGCCGACGCCGGGGGCGGCGCCGACGAAGATCTTGAGCTTGCCGGCAGGACTGTCCTCCCGCCGGGCCGCTTCGAGCAGGGCTTCCGGCGAGGGACGTTGGTCAGGATCGCGGCGTTGACTGGCCATGCGGCATTATAGACGGAGGGACCTCGGCGCCAAGGCCAGGACCGTTAAGGCCAGGACCTTTAAGGCCAAGACCCTCAAGGCGCGGCCGGCAAGGCTTCATTGCGGTTTGGCAGCATCGAGCGCCAGATTGAGCGCCAGCACGTTAACGCGGGGTTCGCCGAGCAGCCCGAGCAGACGGCCCTGGGTCTGCTGAGCGATCAGGCTGCGGACGCTGGCCTCCGGCAAGCCGCGTGCCTTGGCCACCCGCGGCACCTGGAACAGCGCCGCCTCCGGCGAGATGTCCGGATCGAGCCCGCTCGCCGAGGTCGTCACCAGATCGACCGGCACGGCCTGCGCGGGATTCTCCGCCTTCAGCTTGTCGACGTCCTCCTTGAGGCGGTCGGCCAGCGCCTTGCTGGTCGGGCCCAGATTGGAGCCGGACGAGTTGGCGGCGTTGTAGGGTGCCGGCACGGTCTTGGTCGCATCGTTCGGATCGGCGGCCGAGGTCGCGGACGGACGGCCGTGGAAATATTTGTCGTCCTTGAACTCCTGGCCGATCAGCGCCGAGCCGATCACCTGGCCGTTGCGCGTGATCAGGCTGCCTTCGGCCTGGGCCGGAAAGATGGTGCCGGCGACGACGGTCATGGCGAGCGGGTAGATCAAGCCCGTGATGAGCGTGAGGGCGAGCAGGACAAAGATGGCGGGACGGATTTCTTTGAGCATCGGTGTCTCCTATTTTTCTCCGTCATTGCGAGGAGCGAAGCGACGAAGCAATCCAGGGCTGCGCGCGGGACTCTGGATTGCTTCGCTTCGCTCGCAATGACGCCGGTAAGTGGTCAAGCCAAATGCAAGGCGGTCACGATCAGGTCGATCGCCTTGATGCCGATGAAGGGGATGATGATGCCGCCTAAGCCGTAGATCATCAGGTTACGGCCGAGCAGCGCGCCGGCGCCGATGGCGCGGTAGGCGACGCCCTTCAGCGCCAGCGGGATCAGCGCGATGATGACGAGCGCGTTGAAGATGATCGCCGACAGGATCGCGCTCTGCGGGCTCGCCAGGTTCATGACGTTCAGCACGTTGAGCTGCGGGTAGAACGCCAGGAACATTGCCGGGATGATCGCGAAATATTTGGCGACGTCGTTGGCGATCGAGAATGTCGTCAGCGCGCCGCGCGTCATCAGCAGCTGCTTGCCGATCTCCACCACCTCGATCAGCTTGGTCGGATTGGAGTCGAGGTCGACCATGTTGCCGGCCTCGCGCGCGGCTTGCGTGCCGGTGTTCATGGCGACGCCGACATCGGCCTGCGCCAGCGCCGGCGCGTCATTGGTGCCGTCGCCGCACATCGCCACCAGCTTGCCCTTGGCCTGCTCGTCGCGGATCAGCCTGAGCTTGTCCTCGGGCGTGGCCTGCGCCAGGAAATCGTCGACGCCGGCTTCGGCGGCGATCGCCGCCGCGGTCATCGGGTTGTCGCCGGTGATCATGATGGTGCGGATGCCCATCCGGCGCAGCTCGGCGAAACGCTCGCGGATGCCGCCCTTGACGATGTCCTTGAGCTGGACGACGCCGAGCAGGCGCCCGTCCCTGGCGACCGCGAGCGGCGTGCCGCCGGATTTGGCGATGTCGTCGGAGATTGCACGGATCTCGCGGACAAGCTCGCTCTCGACCGGCTGGACCGCGCGCACCGTATTGCCGGAGACGGGCTGGGTCGGGCCGCCGCCGATGGAGTTGAGGATGGCGTCGACCGCGCCCTTGCGCACCGAGGAGCCGCCGGCATCGACGCCGCTCATGCGGGTCTGCGCCGTGAACGGCACGAAGGTGGCGCCGAGCTCGGCCATGTCGCGGCCGCGGATGCCGTACTTCTCCTTCGCGAGCACCACGATCGAGCGGCCCTCCGGTGTCTCGTCGGCGAGCGAGGCGAGCTGCGCCGCGTCGGCGAGCTCCTGCTCGCTGACGCCCCTGACGGGACGGAACGCAGTCGCCTGGCGATTGCCGAGCGTGATGGTGCCGGTCTTGTCGAGCAGGAGCGTATCGACGTCGCCGGCGGCCTCGACCGCGCGGCCGGACATCGCCAGCACGTTGAAGCGCACCAGGCGGTCCATGCCGGCGATGCCGATCGCCGACAGCAGCGCGCCGATCGTGGTCGGGATCAGGGTCACGAACAGCGCCACCAGCACCACCACCGAGATCGAGCCGCCGGCATAGGCCGCGTAGCTCGGGATCGTCACGGTCGCGAACACGAAGATGATGGTGAGGCCGGCGAGCAGGATGTTGAGCGCGATCTCGTTCGGCGTCTTCTGCCGCTCCGCGCCCTCGACCAGCTTGATCATGCGGTCGATGAAGGTCGAGCCTTGTGCGGCCGTGATCTTGACGCGGATCCAGTCCGACAGGACCTGGGTGCCGCCGGTCACCGCCGAGCGGTCGCCGCCGGATTCGCGGATGACGGGAGCGGACTCGCCGGTGATGGCGGCCTCGTTGACGGAGGCGACGCCTTCGATCACCTCGCCATCGGAGGGGATCGTGTCGCCTGCCTCGACCAGCACGATGTCGCCGACCTTCAGGCTGGTGCCCGACACGAGCTTGTAGGTGCGGTCCGTCGGGCTTGAGCCCGTCAGCAGCTTGGCCTGGCTCTCGGTGCGGGTCTTGCGCAGCGAATCCGCCTGCGCCTTGCCGCGACCTTCGGCGACTGCCTCGGCGAAGTTGGCGAACAGCACGGTGAACCACAGCCAGAGAATGATCTGGAAGGTGAAGCCGAGGTTCGCTCCGCCGGTGACGACGTCGCGCAGGAAGATCACCGTGGTGAGCGCGGCGACGACCTCGACCACGAACATCACGGGGTTCCTGATCATCAGCCGCGGATCGAGCTTGACGACGGCGGCCTTGATGGCCGGCAGCACGATCTTCGGGTCGAGCATCGTCGACATCGACGAGCGCTTCTGCAGTTTCATGGTTTCCATGGAGGTTGCTCCGGGATCAGAACACGGTGCCGGCGGTCATCGCGAGATGCTCGACGATTGGACCAAGGGCGAGAGCGGGGAAGAAGGTGAGGCCGCCGATGATCAGGATGACGCCGACGACGAGACCGACGAACAGCCCGCCGGTGGTCGGCAACGTGCCCGCCGAGGGCGGGATCGACTTCTTCGCGGCGAGCGAGCCGGCGATCGCCATCGCCGGGACGATCATGAAGAAGCGGCCGACGAACATCGAGGAGGCGAGCGTCAAATTGTAGAAGAAGGTGTTGCCGGTGAGGCCACCGAACGCAGAGCCGTTGTTGGCGGTCGCCGAGGTGAAGGCATAGAGCACCTCGGTGAAGCCATGCGGACCGGCATTGGCCATCGAGGCGACGGCCTGTGGCAGCACCACCGCAACCGCGGTCCAGCCGAGATACATCAGCGGCAGCACCAGGATCGCCAGCATCGCCATCTTGACCTCGCGCGCCTCGATCTTCTTGCCGACATATTCCGGCGTGCGGCCGACCATCAGGCCGGCGACGAAGATCGCGAGCACGACGAACAGCAGCATGCCGTAGAGCCCGGCGCCGACGCCACCGACGATGATCTCGCCGAGCTGCATGTTGATGAGCGGGATCATGCCGCCGAGCGCGGTGAAGCTATCATGCATGGCGTTGACGGCGCCGCAGGACGCCGCCGTGGTGATCACGGCGAACAGCGACGAGGCGACGATGCCGAAGCGGACCTCCTTGCCTTCCATGTTGCCGCCGGTCAGTCCCAGCGCGTTCAACGTGGTCGTACCGTTGGCCTCGGCCCAGTAGGTGATAGCGACGCCGGCGATGAACAGGACGCCCATCACGGCGAGGATCGCCCAGCCCTGGCGCTGATTGCCGACCATGCGGCCGAACACGTTGGTGAGCGCGGCGCCGAGCGCGAAGATCGAGAGCATCTGGATGAAGTTCGACAGCGCGGTCGGGTTCTCGAACGGATGCGCGGCGTTGGCATTGAAGAAGCCGCCGCCATTGGTGCCGAGCATCTTGATCGCGACCTGCGAGGCCACCGGGCCGACCGCGATGGTCTGCTTCGCCCCTTCCAGCGTGGTCGCCTCGATATAGGGCCCGAGCGTCTGCGGGATGCCCTGCCAGACCAGGAACAGCGTGTAGACGATGCAGAGCGGCAGCAGCACATAGAGCGTGCATCTGACGACATCGACCCAGAAATTGCCGACGGTCCGCGCCGAGGCGCGTGAAAAGCCGCGGATCAGCGCCATCGCCAGCACGATGCCGGTTGCGGCCGACAGGAAGTTCTGGTGCGTGAGGCCGAGCATCTGCACGAGATAGGAGACCGTGCTCTCACCGCCGTAGTTCTGCCAATTGGTATTGGTGAGGAAGCTGATCGCGGTGTTGAACGACAGATCTTCGGCTACCGCCGACTGCCCGGCCGGATTGAACGGCAGCACGGCCTGCAAGCGCATCACGCCGTAGATGATCAGGAAGCCGCCGACGTGGAACAGCAGCATCGCGACCGTGTAGGTGAGCCAATGCTGCTCGCGCCGCTCGTCGACGCCGCCGGCCCAGTAGATCGCGGACTCCACGGGCCGCAGCACCGGCGACAGGAAGGTGCGCTCGCCATTGAAGACGCGCGTCATGTACCAGCCGAGCGGCTTGGCGAGCGCGACGATGACGGCGCAGTAGAGCAGGATCTGGATCCAGCCGATCACAGTCATGGGATGTGTCCTTGAAGGTGCGAGAGCCGGCGGTCAGAACCGCTCGGGCCGCAACAGCGCGTAGGTGAGATAGATCAGAAGGCCGAGCGACACGACGCCGGCGAGCGAATAGTCGAAGATCATGGCGCGTCTCCTAGAGTCGCTCGCAGGCGTAGGTATAGCCGATCGCCAAGGCGAAGAAGCCGGCGGCCAGCGCCAGCATCAGGATGTCAAGCATGGTGTGCTCCTCATGCGCGCGAAAGACGCGCAATGCGTGGAGCGGCCGCGAGCGCCGGTGCAGCCACGGTCCGTTCCATGGCGGACAGATGGCATCGGGCCTCGTAGGTTTTCGAGACGGCACCACCGGCTGAGTTATAGGAATCTCATAAGGACCGCGGCATTCCCCGGGCAAAATCGCGCGGCTGCGGGCCTCGTCCGCATATGAGCGGCCGCACGGCGGAGGCGTCTTTATGCGCCGCTTATTTCTCTCAGCCCCCGCCCTTCTCGCATTCCTACGGCGCCGTCGGCCACATTGCCGGTCAGGGCCCACCGGGCCAACGCTCACTGACGACGGGAGGCCAGCATGGCTGCCTTGACGACACGACCGGATGTGCCGGAGCCGGCACAGATCGCGCAGACCACCACGGCGATGCTGGCGGCTTTGCTTGACGACGACGAGGGAGTCTCACCCTTGTCGGCGCGCGGGCGGCGCCGGCTGCGGATCGCACGATTCCTGGAGGTCGAGGCGCGGATCGATGCCGCGCTCGAGCTGATCGCGCTGCAACTGCCGCGATGGCAGCTCCGCCGCATCGCCTATGATGACGGCGAATGGCACTGCGCATTGTCGCAACAGCGCGAATTGCCGGACTGGCTCGATCGTTGCGCTGAAGCCCGCCACAGCGATCTCGCCCTCGCCATTCTCCACGCCGCGGCCGAAGCCCGCCGTCTCGAGCCGAGCGTCTCGCAGCCTGACGCAAGGCGCGGCATCACGACGGAGCCGGCGGTCGCCGACCTGCTCTGCTGCGACAATTTCTGAGCCGCCGTCATTGCCGCGATGTTGCTTTCCGCTGACAAGGCCACGGAGCTTCCGGCCGCCAGGGTGCTGCTTCGATTTCTGCTACGAATGTTGGTCCTCATCCTGTTCGCCGCGTTCGGCAGCATCGGCTTCGGTCGCAGCCTCGCTGCCCTGCTCTGGATGACGACGATCCTGTGTGCCGTGCTCGCGATGCTGCGTCGGGAGCGCGTGTTCGCCGCGAGCCTGAACCATTGGGACGAGATGATCGGCTACACCGCGCTCTATTGCGCGGTGATGGCGCTGATCCAGCCGTCCGGAAACTAAGCGCCCTTACACCGCTCTTATGCGATCGCACGCGGCGCCATCTCGAATTCCTACCCCTCGCCTTCGATATTGCCGACCATGAGCGCCGATCGTTCCGACCGGCCTGCTCACACCACAGCAAGGATCACACCCGTGAAAAGTCTCGAACCCCCATCGTGCAGCATGCCGGCCCCCGCGCTCGTCTTCATCGGCAAGAACGGCCGTGGCCAGTGGGTCGCCCAGGAGCAGAATGGGCTCTATGGCGGCCTGTTCGTGAGCCGTGCCGAGGCGATGAAATATGCGCTGTTCGAGAACGGCCACCACCCGGAAACCATCGTCGAGCTCGCGCGCACGATCGAGCTCGATGCCGATGGCCGGCTTGCTCCGATCGGTCTGCTGTTCGCGAGCGGAAGGCGACCGGTCGCATGAGCGATGCGCTCAGGATGCAGCCTGGATCGGCCGCACGCTGGCTCGCCGGCACCATCGCGGACATTCCAACCCCGTTCGATGCCAATGGTGCGCTCGACCGCCCGGCGCTCGCCAGACTGTGCGAGCGGCAGATCGAAGCGGGCGCCAGCGCGATCCTGGTCTGCGAGACCGCAGGCGAAGCATCTACGCTCACCGCGGCAGAGCGCGAACAGGTCATTCGCACGGCAGTGACGGCGGCCGCCAATCGGGTCCACGTCATCGCCGGAGCAGGATCCAACGCGACGCTCCAGGCCGTGCAGAACACCCGCCAGGCGGCAGCCGCCGGCGCGGACGCGATCATGTCGGTGGTCCCTTACTACAACCGACCTACGGCAGAGGGAATCTACGCGCATTTCCGCGCCGTCGGCGACGCGACGGCGCTGCCGGTCATTCTGCACGATTGCCCGTCGCGCACGGGACGCGCACTGCCCGACGATACACTGGTGCGCCTTGCGCGGTGGGCGCAATTCGTCGGCCTGCGTGACGGCACCGGCGATATCGCACGGACCGTACATCTGCGATCGCGGCTTCCGGTCGGCTTCCGCCTGCTGTCAGGCGACGATGCGACGGCGGTGCCGTTCGCAGCCGCCGGAGGCGACGGCAACATCTCGCTGGTGGCCAACGTCGCACCGCAGCTCTGCGGCGCGCTTTTCGCCTATTGTCAGCGCGCCCGCTGGCGCGCGGCGCGACGGCTGCATCATCAGTTGCTGCCGCTGATCGAGGCATTCAGCCGCGATACGCCGGCCGCAGTCAAATACGCGCTCAGTCTCCAGGGGCTCATCGCCGCCGGCGTTCGTCTGCCATTGACAGCTTTGGACTCTCCCACGATGGCAGCCGTCATGCAGGCCATGACGCTGCTCAGCGCTCACACCGCAGCCGCGTCACGGAGGCAGGAGGTCCGGTGTTGAGAGGGCCCACCGCGCGGTGCCGCGAGGACCGATCGTTCAGAAGCTCCCTTTGTCGTCAACAATCTGCGGCGACCGCGGCCGGACTCTCGCATCACCCGGCGGCGACGGAGACGCCACGGAACTGCGCCGACAGAGCAGCTCGTTGCGCAAGCGCCGCAGCTTGGCCGCGGCGATCGCGGCATGAATGGTCCTGAAGATGCCGCGCAGCGTCTTGATTGGATGCGGCCGCCGGATGGCTCTCAGGCCGATAGCGCCGCGGGCTTCGCGAAACAGGTCAACCGCGCTCATGTCCATTCTCCGTCGGGCCGGCGCCAGATCCGGCCGGCAAGGCGGAAGATGGAGCCCAGCAGCGTAGGAATGCGAGAGAGGCCGAATTCGTCTCGTATAGGAAATCAATAAGTGCAAGGAGGTTCGGCGCTTTCGCGGTAAGCGAGCTTCCACCTAGCGGCCGCGCAGCACCGCGCAAAAAAAGGGGCGGCCGATCCGGCCGCCCCGTTTGTATCATCGTCGATCGGTCAGAAGATCTTGACCGCGCTTTCCAACGTCTTCCAGACGCCCCAGGCCAGCGGCACGCCGACGAAGGCCCAGAACAGGGCGGCCTTGACGTCGAGGCCGCCCTTGCCGATGCCGAACGACCCGTGCTGGATCGCCGACTCGTTCTTGGCGAGCTCCGCCTGGTACTTCGCGACTTCGTCCGCGCTCATGTTCCACTTGTCATCGACGGGCTTGATCAGGAAGTTGCAGATCAGGCCGGCGAGCAGCATGGCGCAGAGGATATACATCGTCGTGTTGTACAGCTGGTCGCGCGGCACGCCGGCGGCGAGCTGGAACTCGCGGATGTAGTTGACGACCACCGGACCGATGATGCCGGCCGTCGCCCACGCGGTCAGCAGCCGGCCGTGGATGGCACCGACGAACTGGGTGCCGAACAGGTCGGCCAGATAGGCAGGTACGGTCGCGAAGCCGCCGCCATACATCGAGAGGATGATGGCGAAGGCCCCCACGAAGAGCAGCTTGGACCCCATCGCTGCGAAGGTCGGCGCCAGCGCATAGAGCACGATGCCGATCAGGAAGAAGCAGTAATAGGTGTTCTTGCGGCCGATGTGATCCGAAAGCGACGCCCAGAAGAAGCGGCCGCCGATGTTGAACAACGACAACAGGCCGGCAAAGCCTGCCGCGATGCCCGCGATCGCGGCCTTCTGGCCGGCGTCGAGCTGGTTGAAGCTGACGTCGGGCAGACCGATCAGCTTGCCGGCGAAGATCTCCTGCAGCATCGGCGAGGCCATGCCGATCACGCCGATGCCTGCCGACACGTTCAAGCAGAGCACCCACCAGACCAGCCAGAACTGCGGAGTCTTGTGCGCGTTGTCGAGATGCACATGGTGCTCCGAGATCATTGCCTTCTTGACCGCAGGCGGCGTCCAGCCTTCGGGCTGCCAGCCGACCGGAGCGACGCGATAGGCAAAGGCACCGATCATCATGAAGACGAAGTAGATCACGCCCATCGTGACGAAAGTTTCCCAGACACCCACCGAGGTCGGGGTCTTGAAGTAGTTCATCAGCAGGTTGGCGAGCGGAGCACCGATCATCGCGCCGCCGCCGAAGCCCATGATGGCCATGCCGGTCGCCATGCCGCGCCGGTCCGGGAACCATTTCACCAGGGTCGACACCGGCGAGATGTAGCCGAGGCCGAGGCCGATGCCGCCGATGACGCCGGCGCCGACCCACATCATCCAGAGCTGGTGCACATAGATGCCAAGCGCTGCGATCAGCAGGCCGCCACCCCAGCAGCAGGCCGCAACGGCACCCGCCTTGCGCGGTCCGGCCCGCTCGAGCCAGCCACCCCAGACCGCCGCGGAGCCACCCAGCAGTACGAAGAACAGGGTGTACATCCAGCCAAGGCTTGCGACCTTCCAGTCGCAGGTCGTCGTGAACAGCTCCTGCACCAGGGTCATGTCCGGGCAGGCCTGAGTCTTGGTCACGCCGATCGCGCGCGACAGCGGCAGCCAGAACACCGAGAAGCCATACGCCATGCCGATGCACAGATGGATGCACAGCGCAGCCGGAGGAACCAGCCAGCGGTTGAACCCCGCCTTGGCGACCGTGTGCTCACGATCGAAGATCCCCGCCTGCGAGCCCGGGAGCGTGCCCGCGCTTTCAATGGTAGCCATGCATTCCTCCCCTACGGACTCCCGTCCAACGCAACAACGTCATGTTCTGTCCCCTTGATCAGAATCAATACGCCCACTCACCCCGCCCGCTATCGCGTACCAGAGCAGTCCCGCAACGCACAAACGCTCATCATTGGCTCGATGCGCATAACACCCCACCCGAGACGTTATGCCCTCACCATCTTTGTGCCGCTGTTCTGCCTGGCCCGCTCCCCAGCGGGCATGACTCGTCTCCCGCAACCTCCGCGGAAGCGTCTCAATTGGTGCAGAACTGAGGCAAATTGTCGATAGTAAAATGGTAATAATCGGTCGATCTTCGTGGATTGATCGCACTGCAGCGGGAATGTGTTGCTAACAAACACACAAATTCACGTGCAACCAACGCGACCGCCACTCACGGCTGTAGCCACATTGCTCTCGATTACTTTCCGGACGCGTCACGACCATTCCTGATGGAATCAACTAATGAGATGTCCGGGCGATCAGCGACGGGACACGGCTTAAGGCCGCATGCGCGCGCTCGCGGAAACGTGAAGACGAAGCAACTTGTCCTTGCCTGGCAACAGCGGCGCAAGCCTGGACTGAGAACGCGGCATTGTTGTGAGCTCGGGTTGACGCCGCTGCGACGATAGGAAGCAGCACGATCCCTTGACACATCGATGCGTCGAGATCGCACGCACGAACTACGTAGTTCGAGCAACCTGCAGCAGAGGATGTTCACCGCCGCACGGGTCATCCGGCCGGTCCCGCCGCCTTCTCGATCCGAAACAGAATGCCGCGCTCGGTGCGATCGACGCTCTCCACCCGATCTCCGGTCTCCCGTACCAGATTCGGGATGTCGATCACCGCAAGCGGGTCGGTACAGCACACTTCGAGCCGCTCTCCCGCCTTGAGCGTCCGTAACGCCTTCCGGGTCTTCAGCACCGGCAGTGGGCACTTCAGGCCCGTCAGATCCAGCCTCGTCATCATCATGTGCGCGACCATGGCCAAGCGGTTCCGGCACGTCAACCGGGCCGCACCATCACGGGAACCCTGAACTGGGTTCCTGGGATGCCAGAGGAACACTGGCGTTGCGAACTCGCGCGAGTTCCATCACGGAACACCAAGTTTGTCGCACAACGCCAGAACGTCCGCCAGCGGCATCGCCAGATGGTGGACGAGCGCCGCGATCGCCGGGATATCGTCGAGATGAACGCGCGGCAGCGCGGTCTCGACATCGCCATCGCTGGCGAGCCCGACGATGCCTGGATCATCGGGAAACAGCAGCGGCTTGCCGTTGGCTGTGCGATGCACCTCGATGCGGCGATGCGGCCCGGCCTTGTAGCCTTCGATGACGACCAGATCGACGGGAGACAACTTCGCCAGAAGCTCCGCGAGTGCCGGCTCCCTTGCGCCGCGCAGCTCGTGCATCAGCGCCCAGCGCGTGCCCGACGCGACGAGGACCTCCTCGGCGCCAGCCTCGCGATGCCGCCACGAATCCTTGCCGGGAACGTCGACGTCGAACTTGTGATGGGCATGCTTGATCACCGAGACGCGCAGTCCCTGCCCCTTGAGATGAGGAATCAGCCGCGTCAGCAGCGTGGTCTTGCCGGCGCCGCTCCAGCCGGCGAGGCCGATGACTTTCATCGCGGTCTCCAGAAAAGCCCCGGCGCTTTCGCACAGCCAGGAGCGCGGAATCGATCGATGGCCCGAAGGCCGGGTGGAACGCCATGTCCACGCTTCGCGCTGTCATGCCAGCAGCCCCGCGGACCAGGCAAGGCCCGTAAGCGAGGGGCATGCCGGTGCGTGCGGCCGCCCCGCAGACTCAAATGGTGGATCGTGCGCGCCCAACGCTGACGCCCTGGCAGCAGTCGTGGTAACGAACCCGCGATGACAGCCATGACCTCGACTTCGATCCCCGGCGTGCTGCTCGCCGGCGGTCGCGCGCAGCGGATGGGCGGCGGCGACAAGCCGTTGCGCATGGTCGACGGCCGCACCATCCTGGAGCGCGTGATCGCGCGGCTGGCGCCGCAGTGCAGCCGGCTGATCCTCAATGCCAATGGCGACCCCGCGCGCTTCGCAGGCAACGGCCTGACAGTCGTGCCGGATGGTGTCGTCGGCTTTCCGGGCCCGCTCGCCGGCATTCTCGCCGGCCTCGACTGGGTTGCGGCGCACATGCCGGAGGCACGGTGGATGCTGAGCGCCGCCGGCGACTGTCCATTCCTGCCGCGTGATCTGGTCGCACGGCTGGCGACAGCGCGGGCGGCGGAGCAGGCCGAACTGGCGTTGGCGGCGTCCGGCGGACAGATCCACCCAGTGATCGGGCTGTGGCCGGTCGGGCTGCGCGAGGACCTCCGCCACGCCCTGGTCGCGGAGGACATCCGGAAGGTCACCCGCTTCACGGCGCGCTACAAGGTCGCGACCGTGAGCTGGCCGTCGGTTCCGCTGGATCCGTTCTTCAATGCCAATACCGCGCTCGACCTCGCCGAGGCGGAGCGGCTCGCAGCTCTCGAGGATTGAGGACTCCTGATGGACGCGACAACCATGGTCCGCCGCGCCGTGCTCGCCGTTGCTGTGCTCAATCTCGGATATTTCGGTATCGAGTTCGCCGTGGCGTTGGCGATCGGCTCGGTGTCGCTGTTCGCCGACAGCGTCGACTTTCTGGAAGATGCCTCGGTCAACATCCTGATTGCGCTGGCGCTGCGCTGGAGCCCGCCGCGGCGGGCGCTGCTCGGCAAGGTGCTGGCGCTGATCCTGCTGGCGCCGGCGATCGCCGGACTGTGGACCGCCGGGGAGAAGTTCTTCACGCCGATCGTGCCCGCGCCGCTGCCGCTCACCGTGACCGGCCTCGGCGCGCTGATCGTCAATCTCGGCTGCGCGCTGATCCTGGCGCGGGTCAGGGACCACCGGGGCAGCCTGACCCGCGCCGCCTTCCTGTCCGCACGCAACGACGCCTTCGCCAACATCGCGATCATCGCGGTCGGTCTCGTGACCGCCTTTGTGTGGCCCTCGATCTGGCCCGACCTGATCGTGGGCGTCGGCATCGCGCTGATGAACGCCGACGCCGCACGCGAGGTGTGGGAGGCTGCGCACGAGGAGCAAAAGACCGCCAAGGCCTGAACGGCCGAGGAGCCTGCGCGCGTGAGCGACGACCTCGCTGCTTGCGGCATTGCAGCGCACAGGATCGCTCCACCGCTCCGCCGTCCGGCACGATTGACGGCCGCCCTGGATTGATTGCAGATAGGCGGACCGGCCGGCAGAGCCGGAACAAACAACGGCATCATGCCTGTATCGGTGGAGGACTGATTGCAACTCAGCTGCTTGAAGCGGGCGGCGTGGGCCGCAGCCGCGCTGCTGGTCACGACCGCCGCGCAGGCCGAGATCTCCGACAACGTCGTCAAGATCGGCGTGCTCAGCGACATGAACGGCCCGGCCTCGACGCCGACCGGACAAGGGTCCGTCACCGCGGCGCAGATGGCGGTCGATGATTTCGGCGGCAAGGTGCTGGACAAGCCGATCAGCGTCATCGTCGGCGATCATCAGCTCAAGCCCGACATCGGCGCGGCGATCGCGCGCCGCTGGTACGACACCGAGCAGGTCGATCTCATCGTCGACGTGCCCGTCTCCGCGGTGGGCCTCGCGGTGCAGACCATCGCCACCGAGAAGAAGAAGCTGTTCATCACCCAGTCGACCGGTTCCGCCGATTTCCACGGCAAGTTCTGCTCGCCCTACGCGATGCAATGGGTGTTCGACACCCGCGCACTCGCCACCGGCACGGCGAAGGAGGTCGTCAAGCGCGGCGGCGACAGCTGGTTCTTCATCACCGACGACTACGCCTTCGGCCATTCGCTGGAGCGCGACGCGTCGAGCGTCGTCACCGCCAATGGCGGCAAGGTCGTGGGCGCGGTGCGGCCGCCATTCGCGACGCCGGATCTGTCGTCCTTCATCCTGCAGGCGCAGGCTTCCAAGGCCAAGATCATCGGCATCGCCGCCGGCCCGCCCAACAACATGAACGAGATCAAGACCGCATCCGAGTTCGGCCTGCTCAAGGGCGGACAGCAGATGGCGGCTTTGCTCGCGCTGGTCACCGACATCCATTCGCTCGGCCTGCCGGCGGCGCAGGGGCTCTTGCTCACCACCTCGTTCTACTGGGACATGGACGACAAGACGCGGGAATGGTCGAAGCGCTATTTCGCCAAGATGAACCGGATGCCGACGATGTGGCAGGCCGGCGTCTATTCCGCAGTCATGCACTATCTCAACGCCATCAAGGCGGCGGGCAGCGACGATCCGCTCGCGGTCGCCGCGAAGATGCGGGACACGCCGGTCGAGGACTTCTTCGCCCGCAACGGCAAGCTGCGCGCCGACAATCTCATGGTGCACGATCTCGTGCTGGCGCAGGTGAAATCGCCGGAGGAGAGCAAATATCCGTGGGACTACTACAAAATCCTCGCGACCATCAAAGGCGATGACGCGTTCGGCCCGCCAGATCCAGCGTGCCCCTTGATCAAGAAGTGAGGGCGCCGCAACGATGAAGGCATCGTCCCGGCGAACGCCGGCGTTCGACGGGACGACAGCGGTTCACTTGGCAACGCCAATCTCTTTCAAATATCGCATCACGCCTGGATGGATCAGTGCGAGATCGGGCGCTGCCGCAACGGTGTTGGCGGCCGTGGTCTCGCAGGCCTGCGCCAGCGTCCTGCACAGCGCGGCTTCCGCGCCATGCAGCGTCTTCGCCAGCCGGTAGGCAACGTCGTCGGGCAAGGTCTCGCGCACCAGCACGAAGCTCCATGACCCGATCGAATCGATCGCCGCGTCCTGCCCGGCATAGCTGCCGGCAGGCACCGTCAGGGCCTTGAGGAAACCGTGCTTCGCCCTGACCTGCGCGATCTCCTCGGCGGACGGCGCGATGAAGCGGGCACCGCCCGGCGCCTTGGCCATCGCCGCGAAGCCGGGCCAGCCGATGCCGGCGCCCCACAGCGCCGCGGCGCGCCCGTCCTGCACCATGGCCGGGCCGTCGCCAGCACGAGATAGATCGCCTTGAAGTCCTGGTCCTGCTGCAGGCCGAGCCCGTCGAGCATGTAGCGCGACATGATCGGCAGGCCCGAGCCCTTGGCGCCGAACACCACCGTCTGGCCGACGAGATCGCGGATGCTGCGATAAGGACTGTCGGCGCGCACCACGAACAGGCCCGGGCTGGAAAAGATCGCGGTCAGGATCTTGAGCCGCGTCTTGGGGCGGTCGATGCCCATGAAGGCCTGGTAGGCCGGCTCGCCGGCGACGAGGCCGAGATCGAGCTCACCCTGCTCCAGCAGCGGAATGTTCTCGTTGCTGCCCTTGGTGTTGCGCGTGACGATCGCAAGCCCGGCATCGGCGTCATTCAGGGCCTTGGCGAAGGCATCGCCATAGAGCGGAAAGCCGCCGCCTGGCGTCGCGGTCCCGAGACTGATCGTGAGCTTGCTGATGGCGTTCCCTCCCTGCTGCGCTGCGGCGGCGCTGGACACCAGCGCAACGGCAAGGCCGAGCATTCGCAACGACGTCATGAGCCTGCCTTTCCCTGCCTGCGCGTCCGACACAAGCTTGTATGCAAGCGTGCAGATCTATGGAAGCATGTCGCCAAAGACGACGACAAGAACTTCGGGAGGACGAGATGAAGTGGGCGCGCACGTTCCTGGCCGGCCTGGTGGTCACGGCATGCCTGGCGATACAACCGGCCGCGGCGGCCTACCCCGACCGTCCGATCCGCTGGCTGATCGGCTTTGCACCGGGCGGGCCGGTCGACATCGTCGCGCGCATCATGGCGCAGTGGCTGTCCGATCGGCTCGGCCAGCAGGTGGTGGTCGAGAACCGCACCGGCTCGGGCGGCAACATCGCCGCAGCCGCCGCGATCAACGCGCCGCCGGATGGCTACACGCTGCTGTTCGTCGCGCCCAACAACGCGATCAGCACCTCGCTCTACAAGAAGCTGCCTTACGACTTCATCCGCGACACCGTGCCGGTCGCCAGCATCATGCAGCTCACCAACATGCTGGTGGTGAGCAACGACGTGCCGGCCAAGACCGTCAAGGAGTTCATTGACTATTGCAAGGCCAACCCCGGCAAGATCGCCTTCGCCTCCTCGGGCAATGGCACCTCGGTGCACATGGCGGCCGAGCTGTTCAAGACGATGACCAAATGCGACATGCTGCACGTGCCCTATCGCGGCTCGGCGCTGGCGTTCCCGGACATCATCTCCAACAAGGTGCAGTTGATCTTCGACAATCTGCCGACGGCGCTGGAGCAGGCGCGCGGCGGCAGCGTGCGCGCGCTCGGCGTCACCTCGCCGCAGCGCTGGCCGACGGTGCCGGACGTCCCGGCGATCGCCGAGACCGTGCCGGGCTACGAATCGGTTGGCTTCTACGGCATCTCGGCGCCCAAGGGCACGCCGCCTGAGATCGTCGAGATTCTCAACAAGGCGGTCGGCGAGGCGCTGAAGGACCCCAAGCTGGTGGCACGGCTCACCGAAACCGGCGGCATCCCGCGCGCGATGACGCCGGCGGAGTTCGGCAAGCTGGTCGTCGACGAGACCGAGAAGTGGCGCAAGGTGGTGGAATTCGCCGGGGTTTCGGTGGACTAGCGTCGCGGCGGGCCGAGACCGGGCCGGCGGCGACGGCGGCGCGCCAAAACGATCCGGTAGCGGCATTGCCGGATGGCTGGCCAGGCTGTAAACGGAGCCCGAACCGTCGTTGGGGTTCCCACGCCGCGCCGGACAGGCCCGCTCCTGCCCGCCGCCAGCAAGACCTCCGCGCCGCGGGGCCTGTAGCTCAATGGTTAGAGCCGACCGCTCATAACGGTCTGGTTGCAGGTTCGAGTCCTGCCGGGCCCACTCGCAAAGTCAATAGTCTACGGCTTGCGGGCCAAGTGCCTCTCCAGGTCAACCACTGTTTCGACCACCGATACGTTCTGCTTGCGGTCCTTTGACGTAATCGCGGCCGCGGCCTCGCGCATGTAATCCGGATGATGATGGCCATATATGTCGAGCAGTACCTTGACCGACATTCCGAGAAAACCTGAGGCCTGCCAGGGGTCGGCGCGCCTCTGCATGAGCCACGTCGCTGCCGTGTGGCGCAGCGTGTGCGGCGAGATATTCCCCTCCCTCAGCGACAGCCCTGACAGCCGCACCGCGGTCGCAAATCCAGTTTTGACGGATTTCACCGGCTGGCCGTTCCATTCGACGAAGTGCGAACGCACTGCGCCGCGCCGCGTCCAGCGCCGCATGTGCGCCAAAAGCCGTCCTGGTATCGGTACTGGAGGCTGCCGCTTGTTAGTCGCTCGCTTGCCCTCCGCGAGGCGATAGAAGATCCCCCGATCGAGATCGACGAAGCCGACGCGATGGCCCCAGCGCGCGTACCAGTGTACAACCCGATCAGCAAGAAACGGGCGATATGGCGCAGCGGCCGCCGGCTCGGAGAATTCCTCCATGCGGCGACTGGCCAACTGCGAGCAAGGAAGTCGTTGCCGGGATGGAGACCTGCTCGGCCCAACGCCGGATGCGGTCAACCTACCTTGCTCATGACGTTGACCAGATCGGCATCGGCAGGCGCGTCGGCAGGAACCAGGGTCGGAGAGGTCGCACGTTGTGGCCGCACGGACTGAGCCGTGGCGACAACGCTCGAGCGGCCGACGATGATGTGGGCGGTGATGACAGCCGGAACGCCGAGCCCGAACGCAATGTGGACCGTGCTGATCCAGGGCCGAAGCGCTTCGGATCCGACGTAGTAGAGCCCGAACGCCGTCGCGATCAGCAGACCATACATCGCGAGGCTGACGATACCGGTCGCTCGATTCTTCCCGGCACGCCACGCGCGCTGGACGTGCACGGGACCGAGCGCCCCAAGCAGCATCAGCGTCACCATTGCAGTTCCGCCATGCATGCTCAGCAGGAATGCGGCGGCCTGCTGCCACATCTCGCTGTCCAGCTCCGTGCGGGTCTTCATCTGATCGGCATAGATCCACAGCGCCCCGCTGGCGAACAAGAGTCCGAGAATTCCGTAGAGGGCGAACCGAAACAAGCCTTTAAGCCGCATGCTGGTGAACTCCTTGCCAGTCCGGTGTCGTATGAATGGCGCCGTTCGCCGCAATCAACATCGCGCTCGCCTGGAAGCGCGCCAGTGGCGCCGCAGCCTGTTGGCCAGCCACCATCACGACCTTGGTGAGGGCGTCGGCAACCATGCAGGTTGGCGCGCTCACGGTGGCGCCGTGGGCCACCCCTGTGGGCAGCCGGGTCGAAGGCGTGACGACCGCTGTATCCATTGTTTCCATCGATCGAAACGGGTCGAAGCGGCGCGCCGACGACGCGAGCGCCCCATTGCTTACTTCGACCTGGCACAAAAGCCTGTCTGGGAAACGCGGGTCGCGAATGTGGACGATGCGAGCATCGGGCCCGAAGGCGGCGAGGTCCCCACCTGCATTGACCATTGCGGAGCGCACGCCGCGGCTCTGCAACGCCGCGATCGCGCGGTCCACGGCGAACCCCTTGGCGATGCCGCCGAGATCGATCTTGACGGCGGAATCGCGGAAACGGACGCGGTCGTCGGCGAGCAACTCGATCGCAGTCGACTGCGGGACATCCGCTTGCGCCGTCGAGCCCACAGACGGCCTTCCCGCGCCGGCGACGGCAACGTCGAAGGCGCCGTCGGAGTGATGGGTCACATCGAGCGCCATCTTCAGCACGGCGTAGGTCCAGGAATGCACCTTCACGACGCCGCTCGATGCCGCGCGGTTCAGCCGCGACACGTCGCTGTCGGGATCGTGGAAACTCATCAGCCGATGCACGTCGGTCACCGCGGAAAACGCAGCTTCAACGGCATTCTCCGCATCGCAGCGGTGTGCATCCGTGACGTCGATCTCGACGAATGTCCCGAGCAGAGCCCGTGCTCGTCGAAGGCTAGCGGAAGTGGCTGGCATGATACGACAGCACCTTCTTAACGCCCTCGGTCAAGTGGGTCGAGGACAGCGTGGCGCCCGAGATGTTGCGAATGTCGGAGTTGATGCGAAGCTCGTTCTGACTGCTCTTGCCGACGAACTGACCGAGCCAGCTGGCATCGTGCACCTCGCCGCCATAGGATTCGCGATAGTTCAGAATGTCGACGCGACGCACCCGCCCGTCGGGTCCGACGGCAACCGTGTAGTCAATCAGGAGGTGCTTGCCGACGACGTGATCGTAATAGAAGTAGCCGCCATTGCTCGCCTTCCATACCCTGCCCGGCTGGACTTCGGAAAAGCTGGCTCCCGGAAAAGCGGCCTTCTGCGCCTCTTCGACGCTCATGTACTGAATGGCATGGGCCGGTGCGGCGATCGACATGACGGCCACTGCGGGCGCCGTCCATTTCAACCAATCGCTCATCTCGTCCACCTCAACTTTGTTTCCATGGTACGCCCTCCCTCGCCGAACGCATTTTCGTCTTCTCAGGGCATCAATCGCTGTCAACCTCTCCTGCGAAGCCGTCTAAACGGCAGCAGCGACGCTCCGAACCATCCAGTTCAGTGCGACAATGAACCCGAGCGATCGATCACACTTTGCCTCGGCAACAGCCCTACCCGTTCGCGGGTCTGCCTCCGTCCTTGCGACGTTCGCAACCAAGCGCGCTGCAAATGGCTCCGAATGTCAGTCGAGAGAGTAGTGTTTCGATTGCGGCGAATTGCCACGTCGATGTTGGCGATTTGCCGGAGCGGCTGAGGAATAACAATGTTGCTGCAGATCGCCACGTCGCGGGGACCGCGCTCGTGCAGCTTGCGGCACGCGAGCCTGACATTTCAAAGTCATGCAAAGACGTTTGCAGCCGTTTAGACCGATTCAAAATGCGCAATTCCTTCTTCGAACCAGACCTGGAAAGCGCGTCGCGTTTGGCAGGCGATCGTCCTTCGCGGCGGTAAGGCAGCCGCGCAAGAGCATCGCTGCGCACAAACGAAGGTCGGCGCCGCAGATGTGGCGCCGACCTCGTGAACGACATGGCAGAAGACCGCTGCCGCAACTACCACGGCATCTGGTTCATTGCCTCCCATGGATTGCCGCCATAGGGCGAGGGCACGACCTTGATCTTCGCCATCATGCCTCCGTCCTCATGTTCGAGAATATGGCAGTGATAGACGAACTCGCCGACCTGTGAGAACGGGATATCAACCACCACGGGCTTCGACGTGCACTGCCCGTTCCGCCACTGCTCGATGCTGCAGACCCCGCTCTGGGATTCCATTACTTCCGGGACGTTCGGAGTCGCGACGCCGAGCGGGACGTTGTCCTGCAGCATGCCCCCGCCGATGCTCCTGTTCAGCGATACTGATAGTGGCGTGTTCTCCCCCGCCTTGCTGTTGACGGTCCGGAAGCGCGTCTGGTGAATGTGGAAGTTGTGATTTTCCGTCGACAGCTGCACCAGCTCCCAGGTCTCGTGGACGGGGCGCTGTCCCGGCGCGAGCGGTAGGCAGACGATGTTCTGCGACGGGTCGAACTGGCTCACCGGAAGCTGGGTGCCGGGCACCGGGTTGCCGTTCTGATCGACCTCCTCATAGCCGAGACCGAAGGTGCCGTCGTCGGTCAGGTCGGCGATGCCGAAGAAGATCCGGCGGCGATGTCCCGCCGGCAGCGGACGGCAGCCGGCACGCAGCGGCGCAGCGTTCGCATACGGCACCTTGGCATCGAGGATGCCTGATGGCTGCATGGTCGCCAAGGCGTCGCCCCTGATGTCCATGGCGTAGGCGATGTGGTTGCGCCAACCGCGCTGGTGGAAGTGCACCTTGGCGAGATCGACCGCCGGCCACTGATCGCCGCTGCCCATCGTCAGTCCGGCCATCTTGAAGGTCGCGGAGGCAGACCGCCCGAGGCTGGCGATCGCACCCGTCGCGGGATCGCGATAGGTGACGAACACTTCGGTGCGCGAGCTCGGCATCATGACCATCTGGGTGACGCAGACCGGCTTCGAATGGAAGCCCGACGTCGGCGACGGCGGACAGGGAACGACCCTGAAGCGGGCGCCGCCGAGACGAACCATGGTGTCCATCGTCGTATCCTGCGGCAGGTTCACGCTCACGCCGTCGACCGAGATCAGCTGCATGACCATCGGCTTCTGCGTCTCGTCATCGGTCAGCTGAAGATTGTAGGACAGGCTGCCGGACGCATTGGTGAGCCGCCAGATCTCGCCATCGGGATCGGTGACCTTGATCTTCGGGAACGTCTGGCCGTTGACCGTGAAGAACCATTTGCCGCCGGAGAAGTTGGAGCCGCCATCGGCCGACAGATCGACGCCCGGGCACGACCCTTCACGCACTTCGGAGCTGTCTGCCGGAAACTGGGCGCAGAAGCCCGGATCCTGCTGGTTGATCACCTCGCCCGGCTGGACGTCCACCGGACCGCCGTCGAACTGCACCGGGCCGCCGGGCGCGACCTGAAGATCCTTCAGGATCAGATGGCGCACGCTCGCGTCCGGAAACGGCGAATGCCTGGCATCGCCATGCGCGTAGTCCGAGACCTCGCCGACCGAGATGATGCCGGCCAGCCCCTGCGAGACCTGGTTGAGCGAAATGCCATGGATGTGCGGGTGAAACCAGAACTGGCCCGACGGGTGGTTGCGCGGAATCTCGATGCGGAAATCCGCGGAGTCCATCTTGTTGGAGCCGTGCTGGTGGGTGGTCTGCGGCACCGGCATGCCGTTGGCCGAATTGAAGATCTGGACGAAGACGTAGTCCCCGAAGGTCTGGTCGGTCAGCGTCGGCGCGCGCGGCTCGACGATCAGCCCATGGGTATGAAGGTTGGTCGGGTTGCGAAACAAATTGGCCTGACCGGGATCGGTGTTGTGATTCACCTTGGCCGGGTCGAGCTGCGGCAGCTGGTTCACCAGCCTGATCTTCAGCGTATCCCCCTTCTGCAGGGCAAGTCGCACGCCACCGTAGTCCGCCACCGCGGCGCCGGCCGGACATTTGTCGCCTGAGGCGGGCCGCCGACAGATCTCGTAGACCCAGCCGGTCGGGTTCATCGGCGAGCCCCCAGGGGGCGCATAGGTGATCGTCGAGATCGGCTTGGGGCGTGCGATCATCAGCAGATCGAGCACGCCGTGCCAGCTCCTGAACACCGTCGGCTCGGCCAGATCATGGGCCTGCGCCGCAGGACCCGCAACGGTCAAACCGGCCAACATCGCGGCCGCCGATGTCAGTAATCGCAGAGTTGGCTTGCGCACACGCCCAACTAACATGCCTGATCCCCATCTGGCTCGAGATACACCGGTAGGAACGATCACCGTCCCCGGGATGCGGAATTCGAATGAGCAGTCCGAACTCATCAGCCGATCTGCCGCATCGTCCCCCTCTGCCTTCGTCGCTACGTCGGGTGGCTCCTTTGTGACGTTTTCTTTCGCTTTGTGAGAATTGCCGACCGGCGTTTAAGAATCGATCTAACTACACATCCAGCCGGCTGCGTTGTGCGCGTGGCGGACAGCAGCGACACAAAAACGACAACCAGCTCCCCTAGCTCGCCATGAAGCTCATGAGATCGTGTCGGACGCGAACGCTGCCGGACATGTTTGTGAGTGCCCCGCTCCGAGGAGACCGAACGATGCTGCTTGCTGTTGTTCTCGCATGGGCCTGCAACGTGACCGGCATGGCCTGTGGAGCACCGACCACCGAGATCATCCAGAAGGCCTATGAGCAGGAGGCGCCGTCGTCCGGAGTCCGCCACGACAAGGGCCTCAAGATCGTCGAGGCGACCTGCGACAAGGGCGACGAGGGCGGCCGTTTCCTGTGCCAGGTCTCGTTCGTGTCGGAGGACGACCCCGACAAGCGCCTGTATTTCGACATCGTCTCCGCCGCTCTCACGGACAAGGGATGGGTTCTGACGAGCGGATTGTGCAAGCGCTGAGCGCCGTCGGGCACAGGCCGAAACGGCCGTGATCGAGAGCGTGCCGGCGCGGACTGCAGGCGCCCATCGACGCGCCCCGTTCCCGGTCGGATCGCTGCTTACAATTGACGGCGCCCCGAGCGCTGGCGCTGGTGCATCCGAAGCAGCCTGGACTCGGGCGACAGATAGGGCGGCCCCGCTTGAGCCAGCGGAGGCGCCGTGGGCGTCGATGGCATCTGCGCAAGGCTCTCGCCGACCGTGTTCGCCGGCTGGCCCGGCGCCGGCGCGAGCGTGAGAACGGTAACGTCCTCGCCCCTTTGCAGCGTGACGGATCTCGCCTCTACGAGACGCAGCGTCCAGCCCTGATAGTCCGCACCGGTTCTGATCCGCAACGCGGTCTTGCTGCCCGGGTCGACGAAGACGGCAAGGCCGCGGTCCCCGTTCACGACGGTGCCGACGAGCGCGAGCTGCGGCCGTTCCGGAACGGACGGCTCCTGCACCACCGGAGCGGCCACGACGGCCGGCGGCGGGACATCGGTCGGCGGAGGGCGGCGAGACGGCGAGAACAGCGGGCGTTCGCGCGTTGCCGACAGCTGCTCGAGCGGAATGCCCCACAATGGGTTGCCGGTGCGCGACGGCGGTCGCTGCGCGATGGACGAGGCTTGCGCCGATCCGCTCGGCTGTTCGGCGGAGACCGCTTCCGAGACGTCCAGGCCGGTCGAATGAGCGATGCCGAACGCCGACCCCACCGCCAGAACGCTGCAACAGCCGATCATGCAAAGCTTGGCGAGACTGCTCATTGCGGGCCCTGCCACTGTCCAGAGACCGTGATCAGCACGCGCAGTTTTCCGCTGGATGCCGCCGCGGGGGCGTGCCCCTCGACGACCAGCTCGTCGACGAACAGACAGGGCATGCCGGCCTCCAGATCGTAGAGGATCGGCTGCAGGTCGGACTGACCGGCCTCGAAGTTCGCGCTCCCGCTGATATGACCGTCCTTGGCACGGGGGCCCTGCACATCGAGCTGCGACGACGACACGCTGCCGCCATGACGCGTCACCACGTCGCCGAGGCGCTGCAGCAGCGCTGCTCCTGCTACGGTCACGGTCGGTCCTTCGAGAAAGGCCGATCCCGTCATGCCGGCATCGCCGTTGCTGTCCTGACGCGCGGCCGCCATGCTGTGGGCGTCCAGCAGGTGGAGTGTATCGGCGAGCGAGGTCACTTCGCTGCGCTGATCGATCATGCTCTTGATCGACAGCACCGTGACCGAGATCAGCACGATCAGCAGTCCCGCATAGGCGACCGCGGCGATCGAGGGCGATGCGGAATTATCCGTGACGAGCTTTGCGACGCTCATGTGCCAAGTCCAAAATGGGGCTTGATGCCAGCTTCGATATGGAACCGTTCTCCGGGATCCTCAGCCGAACGCGTGGTCGGCGCGAAGAAGGTCGCACGCGTGAAGTGCGCCGACTGCTCGATCAATTTGACCAGCGCCGGCGCGTCCTGGGTCATGCCGACGATTTGCATCCTGTCCTTCTCGATCCGCAACTCGGTCACGTAGGTGTTGTCCGGTAGGATCCGGGACAGCGCCTCCAGCAGCACGACCGCTGCGGGAGTCTCCTGCTTGCGTCGCATCAGGCCACGCAGCGCGGCACTGTCGGCCCCTTGCAGATCGAGGCGCAGCGCCGCGCGCCGATCCGAGATCTTCTGCGCGAGCTGGCGTTGCTGCTCGTCCAGATGTCCTCCCAGCAGGCTCGTTGTCGCGAACGACAGCGCCGCCGCGAGGGCGGCGACCATCAGGAGCGCGGTGAGGACGCGACTGATACGGCCGACGTCGAGCGCTCCCTCCAAGCGCTGCTCGGTCAGCCTCGTTTCGCTGAACGCAATGAGCCGGTCGTCACGCGGCGTCGGCGCCGTCTCGGGCGCAGCAAACAGGACGATCGATCCGGCACGCCAGGACTCGGCAAGGCGAATGAGCGGATCCAGCTTCGCTCTTGGTGCTGCGATCACCATGGTCCGGATGCGCTCGCCCGATATCTCTACTGGCGCAGTCCTGCCGAACACGGCCTCTTCGGCCGACCACGGCGTCAGCCGATCGAGCTGCGAGCGTATCATGGCATCGAGAAACTCGACGGCCCGCTTGGGCAGATACAGCGGCCGCCACAGGAAGCGGTCCGATCTCAGCACCACTTCGATCCGGCTGCCGCGCAGGACTGTCTTCCAGCTCTCGGGAAGTGCGGGAAAGGCCTCGTGGCCGTCCGGCAGACGAACGCGACAATCCGGCGGGACCGGTCGCCGAGGCCGCGCGACCATCCGCATGATGAAGACGTTCCGTTCGGTCTCGATCAGCCGAATCCCCGGCCTGATATTGAGCCGGCCGATCGCGGCGACGATGGTTTCGGCGACGGAGCCGATCCAGGCCGCCAGTTCGTGGCGCACTCTCGTCGACATCGTCATCTCGGCGCCCTCCCCGCTTGTTTGAGCATCCCCGGAGCATCGACGTCATCGCGCCACGACAGCACCCGGTAAGGATCGTCACCATCGCCCAGCAGGATGACCGCCTCCGTTGCGGCCCGGCGACCGCCGTCAAAGCCGATCGTGATCCACACGCGGACGGCATCGGCGACCTCCAGCGTCGCTGCGGCGCGTGCGGGACCGAGCGCCGCGTTGAGCGACCTGACGTCTCGACGCAGGCCGGCTCGCTGCTCGAGGAAGCTCTTCAGCTGATCCGGCGTCATTCCGGGAAGCGCGGCCACCACTTCGGGGGCGGCCTCCAGCGGGTCGACCTCCCTGCGGCCGCTGAAGACGGTCACGAAGGGCATCGCCTTGTCGACCAGCGCCGGCGGCAGGTTGAGCACCAGCCGAAGCTCCTCGACATTGGCGAACGGCGCGGTGCGCGGCATGTAGTCCGCACCGGCTGTGCGGTAGAGATCGCGCTCTGTGTCCGCGCCGGTCTCGGCCGGCGGCGTTCGCCAGCCGACGATCCGCTCGGCATATTCGCCGGCCCTGTCAGCGCGCGCGCCGAGACCCTCTAACAAGGCGGCCAGCATCTGCTTGGAGGCATGATTGAGATCGATGCGAGCTGCTTCCGACCGAAACGCGACCGAGACCTGCGCATGATCGAGCCGGAACGAAAAGGCCCCGGCAGCGGGGCGCTGCGGCTTCGGCAACGCCAACAATTTGTAGGCCGCAAGCTCCAGGCCGGCGGGGACCAGCGCGGCGGATCGCAGGCGCGCATCGTCGAGCGACAGCCGCTGGGCGGTGCTGACGAGATAGACGGACAGGGCTCCCGCGAGTCCTGCGAGCGAGACAAGGAGCCAGAGCACCGCCACGAGGACGAAGCCACCTTCCCGATCATCGGGATCAGCGTCTCGCGGATGGCTGTCTCGGCACATGATCATGGCTTCGATGCCGCGGAGGCACGTCCGACCGTCGCATCGGCGGAAACCGCCTGCCTGTCGCAATTGGTGTCCGCGGGCCGGCAGACGCTGTCGGCCGGTGCCGAGACACGAATGACCGCGATCCGCGACAGCGACGGCGCGCTCCCGCGGCTTCCGTCATGCACCGTCACCCGCACGGCTGCCGGCAACTTCTCTGCATTGCGCCACGACGGACTCCAGATCCGGTCGGCCCCCGCATAGGCGAACGACACCCGGTACGGCGCCTGCAGCAGCACGACCGGATCGGCGAACTCCCAGGCGGACACACTGCCAGGTGCGAAGGCCGCGCGAGTCCGCGTCAACGCCACGTCGTCGCCACCGCCGCTTTCGGCGATGCGGATCACATCGAGACCCCGGCCCCGCTGCGGTCCGAGCGCCGTTCGGACGAGCGTGATCGACGTCTCCGATCCGTCGAACAGAACGGACTTGGCCTGTCCATCGGGCCTCATGAACTCGGCGGCCGCGATATCGGCGGCAATGCGGTCGAGCGCCACGCTCACCGATTCGCTGCGCTGGATGCGATGCAGACCGCGATTCCAGTTCGGCAGCCATTGCGCCGTGATCGCGAACAGCGCGGAGACCAGCAGCCCCATCACCACCATCGCGACGAGGGCTTCGACCAGCGTGAAGCCTGCTCGACGATCGTTGACCCGTGTCGTCATCACTCGGCCCGCCTCCGGAACAGCCGGACGGTTTCCAGCTCCATGGTCGCGCCCGATGGCGATCGCACCTGAAGCATGATCTTCTGCGGGATCCAGGCGGATGCGCCGCCCGGCGCGCCGATATCGACGGGGAAGGGCTCCGCCTGCGCGCGCCAGAGATGTGCCGTCGCCTCCCCCGACTGCGTCGGAGATGCCGGCGGCAGGCGCGACGGAAAGGCCAGCCACAGCGCGTCGTAGGCGGCCTGCACCAGCGCGACGTGCTGCTCCAGCTTCCTGCTGCCGCGCGCCGAGGACCCCATGAGCGCACCGATGGCGACGAGCGACACCGCCACGATCGCGAGCGTGACGAGCGTCTCGATCAGCGTGAATCCCGCTGTCGCCCTATCGCTTCGACAGACCAGCGTTTGAGACAACTTCGATCCTTCCTGTCAGCCAAGTGACGCGAATTTGGTAGCCGGCGTCGAGATGGGTGAGCGTGATGACGCCGCCGCACGACCTGCCCGATCCGAAGAAGCTGATGGTCTCGAAGGCGGGCCGCTCGTCGCAACTGCGCGGCAGCACCGTCTCGAACCGCACGTCCGCAGGTAAGCGGACGACGTGCCCGTTCGCGCCCGAGCGGAGCGCCCGCGCCTGCGCATCGATGCGAGTCGTGACCTCGAGGCCCCGCCTGATCGCGGCATTGCGATCGGCCTTCAACAGCGCAGCAGCCTCGACCGCATAGGCTTCGAGTTGCGGCCGCGAGGTCTGCCGCGATATGGCGGGGACCACGACGGACGCCAGCAGCGCGACGATCGCGAGCACGCACACCACCTCGATCAGAGTGAAGCCGGCCTCGCAGCCGTCACGGCCCCTCATTGCTATCTGGCACCGATCGTCATCGACGAGGAGATGTCAGCGGCGAGATCCACGCCCCCCTCCTGCCCGTCCGATCCGTACGACACGATCTCGTAGGGCACATGCTGCCCGGGCGAGCGGTAGACGTAAGCGTGGCTCCAGGGATCGCTCGGGACGTTTCCTCCCTTGAGATACGGTCCCGCCCAGCCTGGGATGGTCGAGGCGGGCCGGACCAGCGCGGTCAGGCCTTCCGACGAGGTCGGATAGCGGCCGGTATCGAGATAGAACAGATCGAGCGCGCTGGAAAAACTCTGAATCTGAATCCGGGCCGTCTTGACCCGGGATTCGTTCAGGGAGGACAGCACACGCGGTCCGATCAGACCCATGATCATTCCGATGATGGCAATGACGACCAGCATCTCGACCAGCGTGAAGCCGCTCTGAGGGTCGTCGCGCGCGGTGCGTGTCCGCCGCGCGCTGCCGCTGATCCCTGCCTGTTTCATGCGATGGTCCATCTTGGGCTACCCGACGAGTTGCGTCACCGACAGGAGCGCCGTCATCACCGAGACGATGAGACCTCCGACGACGGTGCTGATGAGAATGATCGCGGCCGGACCGACGATGCCGACGATGCGATCGAGGCCGCGTTGCAGCTTCGCCTCGTAGAACTCGGCGATGCGGCCGGCGAGGACCGGAAGCTGCCCGGTCTCCTCACCGATCCGGATCATCCGCGTCGCCATCGCCGGCAGGATGTTGGTCGCTGCCAGCGCCTCCGACAACTTGCCGCCGTGACGAACGCGGTCGGCGGCGGCGTTCCACGCCGCAGCGCTGCCGGTGACCGACATGATGTCGATCAGGATGCGCAGCGTCGCCGTCAATGTCAGCCCGCTGCCAAGCAGGATCGCGAGATTGCGGCAGAACACGCTCGTGCGATACGACCGGAACACGGTCGCAAGACCCGGAAGCCGGCAGAGCCGCGCAATCACCGCAGCCCGTACGCCGGCGCGGCTGAAAGCGAGCAGACCTACAGCGATCAGCGCGCTTGCCGATAGCGCCATCGCCGTGCCGTTGCCGCGCACAAAATCAGAGATGTCCAGAAACGTGTTGATGGTGGCATCGGTCCTGGCGCCGAAGTCGCGCAGCACGGCCGAAAACTGCGGCAGCACGACGATGAAGAAGAACAGCATCACCAGACACGCGGCGATCAGCACGAAACACGGATACTGCATCGCGTCACTGAGCTTGCGACGCATGGCTTCCGCGCGCGCCCGCTCGGCGCCGAGCACATCGAGCACGTGATCGAGGGTGCCCGAGACCTCGCCGACCCGCACCAGCGCGACATACATCGCAGGAAACTGCACAGCATGATGCGACAGCGCTTCGGCGAAACTTTCTCCCGCCAGCACGCTGGATCGCAACCGGCTGATGATCGGACGCAGGCGCCCGATATCGGCGTCGCCGGCCAGCAGTTCGAGCGACTCCTCGAGCCGTGCCCCGGCTTTCAACAACAGCGCCAGATCGCGCGTGAAGGTCGTGACATCGCCGTGGGTCGGACCGCCGAGCAGCGCAAGCATGTCGCGCGCGACGAAGCTCGCGGTCTTTTCCTCGATCGTCTCGATCGGCAACAGCCGCAGATACTCGATCCGGTCAATCACCTCCTTGGCCGTCGCAGCCGAGATCGTGCCGTGCACCACGTCGCCGTTCTCGGTCAGTGCGCGATAGCGGAACTTGCTCACCGGCTCACCGCAACGTTGTAACGCGCAGGATTTCCGCGACCGACGTGGCGCCGGCCCGGCACTTTTCGAGGCCATCGTCGAGCATCGTGGTCATGCCGTTCAGAATGGCGCTGCGGTCGATCACGGCCGCATCGGTCGTGCCCTGGATCAGCGATCGGATCTCCGGATTTAGCTCCAGGACCTCGAAGATGCCGAGCCGGCCCCGATAGCCGGTACCGCCGCAGCTCTCACAGCCCGCCGGCTCATAGACCGTCTCGCCGACGTCGAAGCCCACCGCGGCGTAGCGCGGGTCCGCGCAGAGATCGGCGGCGCTCAGCATCCTTTTCGACCTGCAGCGCTCGCACAGCCGGCGCACCAGCCGCTGCGCGATCACCGCGCGGAGCGTCGATCGCAACAGAAAATCTTCGACGCCGAGATCGAGCAACCGCGGCACCGCCGCCGCAGCGTTTTCGGTGTGCAGCGTGGTCAGCACGAGATGGCCGGTCAGCGCCGCATGGACCGCGACATGGGCGGTCTCGTCGTCGCGCACCTCGCCGACCATGATGACATCCGGGTCCTGCCTCACGAAGGACCGCAAGGCAGAGGCGAAGGTCAACCCGATCGATGGCTTGACCTGCGACTGGTTGATGCCGGGAATCTCGTACTCGACCGGATCCTCGATCGTGAGGATCTTCCGCGTCGGCTCGTTGAGGATCGACAGCGCGGCCGCGAGCGTCGTGGTCTTGCCGCTGCCGGTCGGCCCGCAGATCACGATCATGCCATGCGGCAGCGCCAGCAGCCGGCGGAGCGATCGATCGTCGTGCGGGGCAAAGCCGAGCTTCTCGATGGCGAGCAGACCCCGGTCCTTCGGAAGCAGCCGGATCACCGCCGACTCGCCATGCTGCGTCGGCATCACCGCAACGCGCACGTCGAGCTCGAAGCGGCCGGCGCGGAGCCGCGCAGCGCCATCCTGAGGCAGGCGTCGTTCGGCGATATTCAGCCCGGCGACGATCTTGATGCGCGAGATGACGGCTTGGGGCAGCACGCCCGACGGCTCAGGGACCGGCTTCAGCAGGCCGTCCACGCGCATCCGGACCGACAACCCGCTCCGCATCGCTTCGACGTGAATGTCGCTGGCGCGCAGCTCGACCGCCTGCTCGAACAGATCGTTGACGGCGCGCACCACCGGCGCTCCGGTGGCGAGGTCGCGCAGGCTTTCGATGTCGTCGTCGCGCAGCTGCGGCGCGGCCACCTCGTTGCGCGCAGGCACCTCGTCATCACCGGCGAGCCGGTTCAGCGCGGTGGCAATGTCCTCAGTGGAGGCCACCACCAGCTCGACCGCGCCACCAAACACCAGCTCCGCGGCGCGTGCCGCTGCGGTGTCGCGGGGATCCGCCACCGCAAGGCACGGTCCGTGCCCCGCGGATTGGAACGGAAAGACCATCGTCTCGCGCAGGAAGCGCCGTGAAAAATGTTCTGTGAGCGGTTTGGACGCCAGCAAATCGGACAGCGCGATCCGAGTCAATCCGAGCTGCCGCGCGATGTCGTCGGCGGACTCGGGACCTGCGGGATTGGTCGCCGTCGAAGATCCCATCCCCGCGCCTTCCTGCGCCGCAGCGCCGACCCGTCCAGCGGCGAGCCGGACCGGCCCGCGGCTATCCCGCAGATCGTCGGCCAATCGTAGAGGAGGAGTCGAGCTCATGGCGCGTCCCGTGACGGATCGTTGTCGATCACTTCATTGCCGAGGTCCGGATTGCTGATCAGTTCGTTATCGATACCAAAGATGACCCTTCTGCGGTCAGCTGATTAGAACAACTACAAACCCGAAATCGATGCGGTCGCGCGACCTCCGCCGGGCTGCGTCGGCCGCCATTCGAGCGCGAGCCGCTGGCCGTCGGCGATCTGATCGGGCGACATCTTGAACGCGACGGCGTCCCGGATTCGCAAATAGGGTTCGCGCAGACGATTGGACGCTGCGGCCGCTGCAAGATTGAGCCATTTGTAGGCCAGCACGAGGTCCTGGCAGACGCCATGCCCCTTGTCGTAGCTCAGGCCCAAGAGGTGCTGCGCCGTCGGATCGCCGCGCTCGGCGGCTCCGATATAGAGATCGACCGCCGCCTCGTAGGACTGCGGGACGCCGACCCCGTTTTCATACATGTAGCCGAGCGCGGTCATGGCGCGAGGATGTCCACTCTGCGCCATCGGCGCCAACGCTGCGGCCGCCCTGACATAATCGCCGCGCGCCAGCGCCGCCCATGCGTCTCCGCGCGGCCGCGCGTCGGCCGCGGCGATGCCGAAGGCGAGCGCCAGAACAGCGAAGGCGGCCGTCGCTTGCCGCGTCATCGATTGCTCCGCGGCGCCTGGAGCGCACTCGTCGACACCGGCCTGATCGTGCCGCGCAGCTTGGAGCGCAGCTCTTCGGCGACGTAGTGCGCGTCAGTGCCGTCGCGGACGATCTGTGGGCGAATGAAGATGATCAGCTCGGTCCGCCCGCGGCTGCGGTCGTTGTTGCTGAAGAGGTCGCCGAGACCCGGGATCTGGTCGATCCCCGGAATGCCACTGCGGGTGCCCTGATGGGTCTCGCTGATGAGACCGGCCAGCAGGACGGTCTGGCCGCTGGCGACTGCGACCGAACTCTTCACCTTGCGCTGCGCAACCGTCGGCGTGAGGCTGTTGGCGGTCTGCGGCGAGACGTTGCTGATCTCCTGCTCGATCTCCAGCCGGACGTTGCCGTTCTCGTTGACCCGCGGAGCGACCCGCAGGATGATTCCGGTGTTGCGGTAATCGATCGTGTTGACGACCGTGTTGTTTGTCGTGAGCACCGTCGCGCTGCCGGTCGACACCGGCACCTGATCGCCGACCTGCAAAGTCGCCGCCTGGTTGTCGATCACCACCAGCGATGGGTTGGACAGCACCTTGACGTCGGTGACCGTATGCAACGCACTCAGGATCGCGCTCGGCTGGGATTCCGACCCGACCAGGAAATTGAACCCGGGGAAAGCGCGGCTAAGAAAGGCGTTGGTGATCGTTCCCGCGGCCGAGGCAACCGTTGCCGGCGCCGATGTCGAGGTGGTGTTGAGCACTGACCCCTGGTCGGGCTTCAGGCCGAGATTCTTGCTGGTGAGATAGGCCTGCACGCCGTAGTTCAGCGAATCGTTGAGCGTGACTTCGGCGATCGTCGCGTCGATGGCGACCTGCAGCTGCGGACGATCGCACTGACGCAGGGTGGCTTCGATCAGCCGGTAGTTTTCCCTGTCCGCGTAGATGAGAAGCGTGTTGTTGACGACGTCGGGCGTGATCCGCACGCCCTCCATGAGCGGCTTGCCGCCCGAACCCGATGCGCGCGATTCCGATCCCGTATCAAGGCCGGCCTGGGTCGGCGGCGGCGCCCCGCCGAAGCCGCGGTTGGCGACCAGGCCGCTGTTGCCTTGCTGCTGGCTCGAGAAGCCGCCCGACTGGGCCGTCGTGCCGGCAGCCGAGAGCCGCTCGCTGCTCGAGGTCGACGATGCTCCAGACCCAGGAGCGAGGTCCGAGGACGACGCTTCGGCCGCGCTGCCCGCGTTTCCGGTGAACATGTCGTTCAGCACCCGCGCCATCTGGCGCGCCTCGCCATACTTGACACGGTAGACATGGACGCTGTTGCGCAGCGTGTTGCCGGCATCCAGCCGCTTGATCCAGGTCTCCGCCGTGTGCAGCAGCGCCGGCTTGCGGCTGATGACCATGACGGCGTTCATCCGGCTGACAGTCTGGAACTTGACCATGTTCTGGCCGAGCCCGCTGTCGCCGGTGTCCATGATCTTCTCGAGCTCGGCGACGATCGGCTCGGGATTGCCATTGACGATCGGAAAGATCCCGACCGACTGTCCGCGCATCCAGTCCGCATCGAAGCTCAGCGCGGCATCGATCGCGGTGCGACGCTCGGCTCCGGTGCCCTGGATCAGCAGCAGATTGCGACCCGGATCGGCGCGCACCGTGCCCGGCTTGAGCGCAAAGCTGTCGAGCAGCTTCAGCAATGTCGGGGCGGAGACATATTGCAGCGGCAGCACGGAGATGCCGTAGCCAGGCTCTGCCGAGCCTCCGGCGGGATCGACGTTGCCGGCGCCGACCGCGTCGCCGAGCGGAATCAGCCGGTATCCGGAGTTGTCGCGAACCAGCGCCGTCCCCGAGAGCCGGAGCGCGTTCTCGAGCACGTAGGCAACGTCCGATTTCGGGACCGGGCGCACCGAGGACAGGCTGACCGTTCCCTGGATCCTTGGATCGATGGTGTAGCCGACGCCGAGGACGTCGCCGAGCACGACCTTGGCCACCGTCGCGATCGGCGTATTCTCGAAGTTCAGCTCGAACCCGTTGCCAACCGGCTGCGAATGCGCCGCCACCTGCTGGATCGGAAGCGAGCCCGCGGCCGGCGCTTCCGCTCGCGCATCCCTGGCATCTCGTGCATCGTCGTTGCCACCATAGATTTCGGCACGGGCGCGCCGCGCCGCCGGCGACTGCTCCGGCATCGCCTGCCTGGGATAGCGCGGCGAAAGGTCGATCCGGCCCACCTTGTCAAGCACGTCATCACCGCGGCTATCGCTGCCGAGCGTCGCCGGGTTGCAGCCCGCCAACGCGATCGACGTCATGACCAGCGTTGCGAGCGTGCGGCATCGCAGCCAACCTGCGCTCAAATCAGCAATCTCAACCACTCGCACGCCCACCCGATCTGCCGAGTCCGTTCTTCGTTTCGAGGCACACCCGGACGGAGAGCGGTCGCTTTCCGCCCGGGTGCTCCAACCTGTGTCTTGCGAGGAGACGCCGCTGCCGTCAGGCCGCGGCCCCTGCTCGCGTCGGTCGGCTACCAGAGCCAGCCGACGCCCGCGAGAACCCGATCGGACATCGCCCCCGCCGCGCTGTGATCGATCACCTTGGTGTAGTTCAGCTTGTAGACAAGGCTCGGATTGGGAAACACGGCAATGCCGACATCGTGGAACGTCATGTCACCGCTGCCCGTGATGTTGTTCAGGCCGTTGGTGAGATCGGAGCCGAGCATGCCCGACGTCTGGAAATTCTGTCGGGTATAGCGGTAAAACGGCACGATGTCGTAGTCGTTCGGCGCCCTGAAGTGGTAGGCGATCTCGCCGGAATAGCCCCACATGTTCTTGCCGACGTTGTTGTCGTCGACGAGATCATTGTTGGCGCGGAGGTTCTCCGGATTGGAGAAGTTTACGTGGGCATATTCAGCCCGCAGCTCCAGCCCGGTGTTCGGAACGCGATAGCGAGCCTCGGTATTGAAGATCGTCATCGCGTTCTTGCCGAGCGGCACCTCGCTGCCGTCCGGCAGCGTCGCATAGGCGCCCCGCGGCGTGACGTTCGGCGAATAATAGATCGCCGAGCTTCCGGCAAAGCCGGGGAGGAACGATGGCGTGTAGCTCAGCCGGAGCGTATAGGCGAGCTCGTTGCTCAGCTGCCGATAGTCGCCGATCGGCGCTCGCGACAGTGCGAGCGCTTCCGAGCCGCTGATGCCGCCTTCATAGCCTCCCGGATTGATGTGGCCATTGTCGCCGCGATGATCGAATCCGTCGCCGAAGTCCTCCGCGCTCTGGCTGACCTGGAACTGGTAGTTCAAGCCATCGATGATCTTGCCATGAAATCCTGCCGATGGCGCATACCAGGTCGTCGGGATCAGGCCGTTGGCGAGCTCCGGCCGATGCACGCTGTAGAACAGCGTCGGCTCGTGATACAGGTTGGTGAAGGAGATCGGGATCAGGTCGATACCCGGCGAGCGCAGGGTGAAGTGGTCGTTGAACTTGATGTCGAAGAAGGCCTGCTCGACCTCGACCGCACCGTGGAGCTTGTCGTCATTGTCGAACGCGATGCCGCCATGCTCCCATTCCAGCTCCGCGTTGAAGGTGATGGAGTCATTGACCTGATAGGTCGGCAGCAAGACCAGGCGGGCCATGTCGAAGCCGTTCTGCCACTGACCGTTAGCTGCGGGATTTTGCACCGAGCCGAACTTGATCTCGCCGTACATGCCGATCTTCATGCCGGGGACCGGCGACGGCGCGGCACCGAACAGGTCTCTGCTGGGCTGCGGCGCAGGCGCTTTCAGATCGGCTGCTGGGAGAACTCGCGGCTTGGAATCCGAATCGGCGAACGCTGCCGCGAGCCGTGATGCCGGGGACGACGATGGTGCGGCATCAGCCGCCTTCGATCCACTGGCCTTGACGTCCTTCGGGTCGGCGAGCGCCATGGCATTGCCGACCGGCAACCTGGATGCAGCCTGCGCGTTGTCGGATGCCTTCGCGCCGCCGGCACGCGCGTCCTTGGCGCCGATCAGAGGCATCGGATCGGACGGGCGGCGGGATGCAAGTGATGCGGACTGCCCGACGCTGGTCGTCTTCTTTGCCTTGGCGTCCTTGAGCTCGACTTGAAGGCTGTTGATGCGCTGCTCCATGGACTCGAGCTTCGCCATCAGCGCTTTGACGGCCGCCCCGTCCGTGGACCGCGCCGAGCCGGCGTCGGCCGCCTGGGCTGCTGCCGCGCTCAACGCCAATGTCGATACGGCGGCAAGCAGAGATGGCAGGAGTCGGTCGCGGCCGCGAAGCGGGCCGCCGCCTTTGCCAATACTCAAAGCGCCGTCGTGTGAAGACGCGGAGCAATCTGCGCGCCTTCCGCTGCAGCTAATCAAGACCATCAGTCAAACCTCCCCATGATGATGCGCGGACGTGCATCCCCTTCGCCCGCGCCGCCGTGAGCACAGAATTCGTGCGCGACTGCGAGCCATTCGCGCTAGAAGCCCGCGATGTCGATACTTGGGCTCGTCGGGGATGCTCGCGTGTCAGCACTTGGGCGGCGCTCGTTGCGCGGCAGAGGCGCGGCTGGGCCTACCAATCGCTCGGACCCTGCCGAGATCTGGCTAAGTGTTTTCAGTCATTGATAATTGCTGCTGGGTTCATGTCCGGCGTGCGAAGCGCCGAGTAGCGCAGCGTAGAGCTGCATTCATGCCTTTGCATCGCGAAGTAATAAGCGATGTCACACTTCGTCAGCGACGGCCCTACTCCGAAAGAAATTGCGTTGGCGCGATGGCGCAGCTCGGACGAAGCGATGGAATCCGACGAAAAACCGCAAGTGATCGCGACTGAGATTGCGGCAAGACGCCGCATGCTTCTCTCATGGAGATGCCGCATCTACGCACGCGAATACCAGCCGTTTCCGATCAAGGCAGTCAAACCGGAAAGACGCTCGGCTTCTTTAAAGGGATTCTAAACCGGTTACGCGAACCGACAGCGGCGGTTCTCGAAATGATAACAAATCAGTTGGCGCAATTTTCAGGACCGACGACACGCCCGGACTAGCTCCCATCATTACGCCGCATTGCGTGACGCTACTATTCGCCAGTTAGTGCGGTCTATCTGACGTTGGCTTCAGTATTCCCTCGAATGCCGTCGACGAAAGACGTCGCCTGGCCACATCGGGATCGTGAATAGTCAGATACGTCCATCTTCTTCGACGCGCGTGACGGAATTTTCTGCAAAGCGGGACGAACGTCAGGACGGGAGTTGAGGGTGAACCGATTGCTTCGCTTGGTCGCCGCTATCATCGGAGAGGCACTATGAACGCTGTCCATCGGTTGGAGCCGGCGGCCGGACCGTTGCAGAATGTTCTTGGATATCTCACCGAGATGATCCTGCGCGATGCACGTGCGGTCGCGCGCCTGTCTGACCATCGGCTTGCGGGCGGACAATGCTTCGTGTTTCATCAGCATGAGCTGGAGAAGCTGCCCGGCATTACCTACAACACGTTCGATGCTGATGGCCCCGTGTGGCTCTCCATCGAACGCCTGGTCGCCACCGATCCTCCCGCCGTCGAGTACGACCTGGCGATGTGGATCGACGTGTCCGCCGATCCGGACCGCCGCCCTCTGGTTCGGCAGCGCGTGACGATCACGGTGCACGCGGCGGAAAAAGACCTGCTGATCGCGGCCGGTCACGCACGCGCCGAGCACTGCTCGCCGGCGAACGGCCCGGGGGTGGCCGCCGGGCTCTGGAGCGTGCGATTGCATCTTGAGCAGCGCCCGGACATCGTCGAGCGTCTGGACCGCTATCTCGCCGGCTCGTGGGCCAATTGGGCCGCGGCCGAGCGGCCACGCCGCAAGACCATCGCGGTTCACCAGCGATTGCGCGAGATGGCTCGCGTGGCGGGAGCCGGAGGCAACGATGGCAGCTGCGAAATCGTGTGGGGCGTTGGCGTGTCACGCTGGCGGCGACAAGGCCGCGAGCTGGATCTGCCGCTGCTCGAACGCCTGGTCGAGATCGAGGTCCTCGATGGCTCCGACACCGAAATCAGAATCCGGCCCCGCATGGTCGGCGCGACGGCCAATCTCAAGGCGTTCGAACCGCTGACATCAGCGGCCGGCTTGGCGGGGCAAACGGCCGAGCAGTTGCTCGAGACGATCGAGCGCGGCAACGAGCTTTCGCCATTCCAGCCCGCCAGCTTCGAGCCGGTTCTCAGCGCCATCGGCTCACAGCTCGACCCGCATGGGATCTACTGTCCCACCATGCCCGACTCCGCGTTGCTGCTTCCCGAGGAGGACGAGCAACTGGTCGTCTCCGATCGCTGGGTGATCTTTGCGCGGCCGCGCTCGGACGCACTGCTGTTGCGCGACATCGACCGACTGAAGCGAGCGATCGAATACGCGCCCGGCGACGCTTGCTGCCTGGCCGCACTGTCTCGCCTCCTGCTTGGCGCGCCGGACCACGAAGCCCATGACGGCGCGCGCCGTCGTCTATCCGGCGTGATCGGTGACCCGATCGACGTCGGGCCGGATGCGCAGATCGCGGCGGATCACGGCGACCTGTTCTTTCCGCTGCCGACGAACTCCGACCAGATGGAGATCGTGCGACAGCTCCGGCGATCGGACGGACTTGTCGTGCAAGGCGCGCGCGGGTCCGAGCGCACGTCCACCCTCGTCAACCTGGTTTGCCATCACCTCGCAATGGGCCTGCGCGTTCTCGTCGTCTCGCGCAACGAGGCTGCGCTCGGACTGTTGTCCGAGAAGCTGCCGCGCGCCGTCCGTGATCTGACCGTCGATCTGACCGGCTCCGACAAGGACGTCTTGAAGCATGCAGAGACAGTCGTCAGCCGGCTGCTGTCGATCCTCAAGACCACGAACCCGCGCGCGCAGGCGGAACAGGTCAATCGGCTGGAGCGCGACATCATCGCGACCAGCGTCGAGATATCACGTCTCGATGATGCGTTCGCAGACATCGCCAGCCGCAGCATGCTGCGGTCATCCGGTGTCCCCGACCTGCCGTTCGACGCGTTGACGACGCTGATCGCCGACCGCGACGCCTATGCCTGGTTCACCGACCAGCCGTCACGATTCGTGAGTGAGAACGACCTTCTGGTTGCGGCGGTCGAGCAGGCCCGTGAGGCGCGTGTTCGGCTGGGTGCCGATCTCGCATATGTCGACGACGCGCTCCCGGAAATCGCGGCCCTGCCGGACGCCGCGACAGTGAGACGTCTGCACCAGGACCTGCAGCCGGCGCGGATCGACGGCGAAAGCCGTGACGGCCGGCTTGCCTGCCAGATCATCGCGGAGCTCGGGCCGGACGGAGCGGACTTGCTCGCCGGCGACCTCGACGCGCTCGCGGCGGCCCACCGGGTCATTGCCGACGAGCCCTGGCTCGCAGCGCTGTCGCCGGTCGGCCGCAAGGCCGATGCAATGTCGGTTGACGGTGGCATCCTCGTCGATTTTGCCCGCGATGCGTCGTCCCTGCTGTCGCAACGTGCCGGCTTCCTGGTTCGGCCGGTGGAAACGCCGGCGGACGCCTTCGCCAGCCAGGAACTGCTCACGATTGTCGAACGGCTGTCGGCCGGAGCAAGGCCGTTCGCGACATTCTCCCTGTCCGGCCGTGCGTTGAAGCAGACCGTGGAGGCGATCAGGGTGGCGGGCTTCGCGCCGAAAGGCGCGGCCGACTGGGGCCATGTTCGCGACTATCTGACCTGGCGTCGTCACCTGCATTCGCTCGACGCCAGATGGCGATCGCTGGCGGCCGAAATCGGTGCGCCTGCGCCCGAGCCGGACTCCTCTCACACGTTCCACGGTCACGAGCGCGTCGTCAAAAGCGTCGAGGCCGCGATCGTGCTGGCGGCGCTGGCGAAGCGCAATGTTCTCACCGCCGCACCGAAGCTGTCGATGTCGGACGACGCGATCGCCGGATTGCTCGGCGACGGCCGACGACTTTCTGCGCTGGCAGCTGCGGTGAGGAGCATGGCTCTCCGCATCACCAAGCAGCGGCTGGAGCTCACCCGGCTGAACGGGCTGTTTCGCGGCAGCGGTAAGCTCACAACGCTGGCTCATGCCGACGTGCTGTCGCAGATCGGCTGCGATGGTGTCGAGCCGCGCGACATCGAGACGCGTTGGACCACCCTTCGCACCCGGCTGAAGTCGCTGCACGACCGGCGCCAGGATCTCGAGCTGCTCGACGAGGTCTGCCGAGCGATGACCGAGGCCGGAGCAGATGCCTTCGCCCGTCGGCTCAGGACCGAGCCGGCACATCCGCAGACCGGCGATCCGGTGCTCGTTGCAGATTGGATGATGGCCTGGAACTGGGCGGTGCTGATGCGGCAGAACGAAGGCATCGGTCAGCATCAGCGCTTGCGAGATCTGTCCGACCAGCGCGCGGCGATGGAGATGCGACTGCGCGAGCTGTTCGGCCAGGTGGTCGTGGCACGGATGCATCTCGGCCTGGTACAGAACACCGGCAGCGCCATGAGGCAGGCCCTCACCGTGTTCATGACCACGCTGCGAAAAATGGCAGCGACCTGTTCCGGCCCCACCGCATGCCGGTTGCGTCAGGTTACACGCGAGGCACTCGAGAGCTGCTACGAAGGCATCCCATGCCAGCTCGTGCCGGCATGGCGCGTGGCCGAGCAGCTACCGGCCCGGCTCGGCGCATTTGATCTCGTCGTCATCGACGATGCCTCGCAATCCGATCTGCGCGAACTCACTGCGATGCTCCGGGCCCGCAAGGTCGTCGTCATCGAGGACGATCGGCAGACCGGCGAGCGCGTCGCGCAAGGTGAGCACGACATCGAAACCATCGCACGCAGCATCCTGCGCAGCGGTCCGGCTGCCATGCGCCAGTTCCTGCTGCCGGGCGCAGCGCTCTGCGATTTCGTCAAGATGCTGTTTCCCGACCGGATGATCAGACTTCGGGAGCACGCTCGCCGGGTCGATCCGGTCGCGCTTGCAGCCGTCGGCTCACCGCAGCCATCGGCACAGCCGGCAACCGGTATGCATCCGGCTGCCACGGGACCCGCTGCTGGCACGGCGGCGGATCACCCTGCATCTGCGCAATCCCTGACGCGCCGCGCCTATTCGCTGGAAGACGAGATCGCCACGGTGGCCGAAAGCCTGTCGATGGCCCGGCTGTCGGAGCAACGCGACGAGCCGGCCATCTCGATCGAGAGTCCGGTGCCGGATTGGCTGAGCAACAGGACAGGCGCCGGCATCGATGCACGCCCATCGCGGCGCGGGGCGCGTGAGGTCGCGACCGACGAAACGCCTGCCGCCTCGTCGTCTGATACGCCCGCCTCTGCGCCGCCAACGTCCGTCGCGCCCGCAGCGCCGGTCGAAATCGCGGAGAATGAGCCGCCCGTGGCCGATCGTTTTGCGCAGGCTGCAAGGCCGCCGGCGGACGATGTCGCCGTCGCACGAGTGGCCGTGCTCGCCCACGAGGTGGAAACGTCCGAGACGATGACACTCGGTCAAGCCGAGTCGGAGCCTGCCGCTGTCCGTATCGATCATCGCGCGCTGTCGCCGGGTCGGCGTCCGCGGCCTGATCATGGAGCGAGGCGTCCACACCGCTCGCTCCGCCGGCACATGATGGCCGCTGCCGCCGGCTTGGCGGTCGCGGTGGTTGGCGCATCGATCTACTGGCAGCCGGCGGCGAGCCGGATCACGACGTCCTGGCAGACGGTCTTGAACCGACTCCCGGTCTCCTGGAATGCGGCCTCGCCGGCCGCCGCGCTACCGGCCGGCACCGAGCCCCGCAAGGTCACCGCGGATCGGATCACGCCCGACGTCAGGGGCGGTGCAGGCGGCGATGCGATCACCACGGGGAACGCGACCGCGACGATGGTATCCCACGCCGTGCTGTATCAGGAGGATCCGCAGGATCCGAACGGCAAGCGCTATCTCGGGAAGGTAACCTGGCATGTCGAGCCTGAGGCAGGAGCGGTGCCGGCATCGATCAAAGGCGATGTGGAGATCGACAAGAGGATGAAGGCGACGTTGTCGCTGCGTCCAAACAAGGAAACCGAAATGCCAGCGAGCCACATCATGGAGATCAAGTTCAACTGGCCGGACGATCCGTCTCACGTCGGGGTGGAGACTTTGAAGGGCGTCAGCATGAAACCCAAGGAAGCGGGCCGCGGGACCCCGTTGACCACCATGACCGCCAAAGTGACGCCAGAGTTCTTCATGATCGCGCTGTCGGCGGGGGATGTCGACATGAAGCGGAACGTGTTGCTGCTCAAGGGCAAGGACTGGATCGACATCCCGATCGTCTACAATGGCGGCGGCCGGGCGGTGCTGGCGATCGAGAAGGGAGCGGACGGTGAGCGCGCGTTCAAGGATGCGTTTGCCGCCTGGGGCCAATGACCAGACGGCAAGGCCGGCGCACGAAAGGCGTCCGATGATCGACGTCGTCGCGCCAGCGCAGGCGCCGGCCACCGATCGGGACGAGCGACCGCTGACCGCCGTCACCTATCCGGTGCCTTGCGAGCAGTGCGGCCGGATCGTGCGGGTGGCGATGAACACGCTGCGCCCGCCCAGTTTCCACCGTGTCGACGAGCAGGTCGCCTGCCCCGAGATCCAGGAACGCCGCAGCAGGGGCGACGGCGGACTGTTGTTGATGATGTGCGGCCCCTTGAAGCAATCGCTCGCCGCACGATGCGATGCGGCCGAGGTCGAGGCCACCGCTCCCGGTGGCGGACAGGCGGGACGGGTCGTCTGCAGCATTCCCGGCGTCTCGATCGCTCAATACGCCCCGAACGAGGCGCGCAGCCGCGCGGAGATCTGGCAGGCGCACGGGTACGACAAGCTGGCCACGACGCTTCGTGCGGCCGCGGCGAGGGCGGAACGCAGGCCGCTGGTCTGGACCCGCGCTGCGGCGGCCGGCCTCGGCGCATTGTTGCTCGCTGCCGCCGCTAGCTGGTTCACGCTGGCGCGGGAGCCGGCCGCTCCCCCACCAACACAGCCGCAAGCCGCCGAGGCCTCTGTGGCCGCGTCGAGCCGCGCAAGCGTCGAGAGTTCGGGGCGCGTCGTCACGGCAGAGGCCGTGTCGGCCGCGACCGCCCCCGCCCCGGCGCCGCTGCCGGACGCGCCCTCGGACACTGCAACGCTCTCGCGTTCCGCGGAAACCGCGCCGCTCGAGGCGCCCGCCCTGCTCGCGTCGGCAAGCGCTGCGACTGCTCCCGAGACTGCGCCGGCGGCAGAGTCGACTGCGACCCCAGGGCCGGCGGAGGCAGCGGCGATTCGCCTGCCTGACATGGTGATGATTCCAGGAGGGGCATTCGCAATGGGCGGCGTCGAGCGCTCCGAGCTTCCGGTCCACCGCGTCACGATCAAGCCGTTCGCGCTCGGCAAATACCCCGTCACGATTGGCGAGTGGAAGGCGTGCGTGGCTGACAGGGCATGCGCCGACGTGATGAGCGGCCCGGACGACAACCCCGTGACAAATGTCGGCTACGACGACGCCAGGGGCTATCTGGCTTGGCTCTCGCGGGCCATCGGCAAGCCGTTCCGGCTCCCGACCGAGGCCGAATGGGAATATGCAGCGCGCGGCGGCGCAACGACGGCGTTCTGGTGGGGCGACCAGATGCGCTCCGGCATGGCCAATTGCAACGGATGCAACGAGCCCGGCGCGCCCGCGCAGCTCATGAAGGTCGGAAGCTTTGCGGCCAATCCGTTTGGCCTGTTCGACATGGGCGGGAGCGTCGACCAATGGGTGGCCGACAGCTGGCACAAGAGCTATCAGGGCGCGCCGTCCGATGGCTCGGCATGGATCGACGAGCAGAGCTTCGTCCATGTCATTCGCTCGGGTTCATGGAAGAAGGATGCGAGCTATGCCCGCAGCGGGAGCCGCGATCGCTATGATGGGCGCGTCAGGTATCCGACCCATGGCTTTCGCCTCGCTCTTTCGCTCTGATGCGGCCGCTGTATGCTGAGCCAGGCCAGCGTGCCGTCGACACCGATGCCGGGCCTGCGCCCGCAAATGTCTCGCACCACAGCGAACACCAGCGTCGCAGATCCGCAGGACGCCTGTTCTGCCGAGCCTCTTTATTCAAATTCTTATCGAGAATCGTAGGACGAGACCGATCGAAACCTCAAATTTGCCGCGCTACGCCCCATTCATGGGCCGGCTACACCGTTCGATATTTGCGATCGATGATCGTCGTTGTTTATGAGTTGGGGATTTATGTGGAGTGAGAAATCTACGCGTCGCGCGCCGCTATTGGATCTGACGCCCTGGCGACGACGTCGTCTCGCCCCAGTCGCGACGCTCGGACCCACCGTGTTGGCCTGCACGCTGGTGCTGTTGCCGACTCTCGCATGGGCACAGGCGAAAACGGCGCCGAAGGACGCCTACCTGTATTTCATCACGCCAACCGACGGCGACACCGTGAAGAGCGCGTTCTGGTGCCGCTTCGGACTTCGCAACATGGGCGTGACCCATGCCGGTGACGCCTTTGCCAATACCGGCCATCATCACCTCCTGATCGACGCCGATGAGCCGATCAGCCCAGGCGAGCCGATTCCGCAGGACAGAAAGCACCTGCACTACGGCGCGGGCGAGACCGAGGCTCTGATCGAGCTGCCCCCCGGCAAGCATACCCTGCAGCTCGTCCTGGGCGACGGCATGCACTTCAACTTCGATCCGCCGCTGGTATCGAAGAAGATCACGATCACCGTGAGCAGTGCTTCGCAGAGGCACGGGCGGAGCGCCACTCACGCCCACCGGCGGACGCGGCATCTTCACGCGCACACCGCGCGTCAGGCGGCGCAACCGTCGGCCGCCGAAGCGCCGCCGCCCGATCCGGCAAAATCGGCGGGAGCCGTCGATTTCATCAAGAGCTTCCTGTCGGGTGCGAAATGAACCTCCGCCGCTCCCCCATGGAGCCGGTTCGGCCGGCACATCAGTTCATCGCGACGTGCCGAAGCCTCCAACCGCAGCGCTGCATTTGTCCGGCTCGGCTCTATTGATACGACCTCCAGACGCGTGGCTTGCTTCGCCTCGGCAAGCGCCAAGAGCGATCATCAGCATCGGTCCAAGCTCGGAGGCGAGGCGCTGGGAGACCACGCCACTGATCGTCCGGAACAGGTACGACAGGAAATAACCAGCCGCGAATGGAATGAACACCAGAGCCGTAACGGTCCAGCCTGGGATTGCGGCACCACCGACCTTGGCGTCAACGCCCATCCTGCCGAACATGTAGTCCGGCTCAAGCTCCCGGTGACCTCTTCCGAGCCGCTGCTCAGCGCATTGGTCCCTGCGCAAAGCGAGAGGGATCCTCGCCGCCCTCCCCGGCAGCCGGCACACCCCCGCGAATGCTCGTTAGCCGCGCCGACCTCGCCCTGCAGACGCGGGGACGCGCCGACACGCTCGTCGACCATGTCGTCGCCGATGTCGCCGCCCGGGATTCCACGGGGCCAGTTGCGCAGACGTCGCACGCGCTTCGTGATCGTGTTCGCGGGCTGCACGCATACCACGGCGCGATGGCTCGATGGCCTCGCCGAGAACGGCCGGCTGCTCCTCCCGCTGACCGCCGAGGATTGGTCCGGCTTCCTGCTGCGCGTGGTCCGCCGCGGCACTTCTCTCGACGCCTCGTCCACCGGTGGGGTCAGCATCTACCCCTGCAAAAATGGCCGCGATGAGGACGCCAGCCGCCGGCTGAAGAGCGCACTCGAGAGCGCGAACACGGTGAATGTCCCGATCCGGGCACTCCACCGCGGGAACCCATCGTCCGCAGATTCCGAACGGGTCTGGTATCATGCCCCTGGCTTTTGGCTGGAGCGATAAGGAGCTGAGATCGATAGGCCCGCACAGGAGGCCGAGGTCGGCAGCAGTAGCACCGTCTGACCCGAGTGATCCCCCGAAGGAAACGACCAAGATTTCATTCCGGCCGCGGCGGCGGAACGCATCGGCCAAGGCTCCGAGATACGACGGCGCAACACGATTGATCGGTCAACCCGCACTCCGAGTCGCAGATCCTGCACTCGTTGCGTAGCTCCACCGAGTTTTTCGCCGGAGTTCGCTAGACTGCGATCAGTGCCGAAATCGCCTTTCACTTTGCTGACAAAAAGCTCGATTGCGGCACTCAGCTCGAC